>CAYYLT010000024.1:0-19968 GCA_964472385.1 uncultured Bacteroidales bacterium | reverse complement strand
TGGGGAAAGGATTTTGCACTTTACGTTCCGGGGCAAAATTATCTTCATTCAGGTATCTTTTATCAATGGGCCACAAATCAACCAATATGAATAATCCCAGCAGGAGTATGGTATAATTTCCTTTCAGTTTCTTAAAATAAAATGCAGTTATGATGCCCGCACCGATGAATATAAAAATAAGAGAACGCAAAGCATCCTGTCTGAGAATAGATTTTCGGTCTTCCCTTAGTGATTCGGTGAGCCAACCGGGCAGGCGGCTATCGGAAGTAGCGGAAAAGTCCTGCAAAATGCCTGGTATGAGTATTAATAAAAGGCATACCCCCCCAACAATATAAAGCCCATATTTAAGTGCTTTCAGGAATTTTGCTTTTTCCACTGTTCCCGTCAGAATTTTTTTGATGCTGATGATGGCTAACACAGGAATGGTGAATTGTGCAATAACCAGGGTCGTGGAAACGGTTCTGAATTTGCTGTATCCGGGCACGTAATCCATAAAAAAATTGGTCAAAGGCATGAAATGATGACCCCAGGCAAGCATTACGGAGAGGAGGGTAGCAGCTACTATCCACCATTTGAAAGCGCCTTTTGTCAGATATAAACCCATCACAAAAAAGAACAATATGATGGCCCCAACATACACAGGACCTTCCGTAAAAGGCTGATCACCATGATAAAGCGGAGCATTTTGGGAAAATTGTTTTGCCTGGGCAGATGAAATATTGGCATTCCTGTTCAGGGTTTTATAGGTGCTGGATTCCTTTGAAAGCTCACCCCGGGAAGACCCGCCTTTGTAATTGGGCACCAATAAAGTAAGGGTTTCATCAATACCATAGCTCCACCTTGTTGCATAATCCTTATCCAGCCCTGAAGTTTGATTTTCCTTGTCAATCTCAAGTTCTGACTGACCTCTCATGGAGTATTTACCATATTCGTATTTTGTCCAGAGGTTACTGGTATTGCTCCCTACAGCGAGGATAAAAGGGATGAGGAGAAAGCCGGTTTTTTTAAGGAATTTGAGTGCACGTTTTTCTCTGATGGCATAGATGAGCTCAACAACACCAAATATAACCACTGTGATCAGGCCATAATAAGCAATTTGTGGATGCCTTGCCAGCACGAGAAGAGACAGGAATATACCGGTTAAGGCCATACCCAGCAATAACTTTTTCCTGTATGTATATATTACCGAGGCAATGACCGGGGCCATATAAGCAATGGATATGGCTTTGGTATTGTGTCCGGCAGAAAGGATAGTAAATAAGTAGGAAGTAAACCCATAAGCCAGAGCGCCGACCATACTTAACCATGGATTAACCCCTAAGAGAAGCAGCGCAAAATAAAAGCCCAACAAACAAAGAAATAAAATACTGCCTGGTCTTTCTCCAACCATCAGCAGCTTATTCAAATGTCTGACATAGTTGTTAGGATATTGGGTGCTGATGAAAAATGATGGCATACCCCCAAAAACTCTGTTGGTCCAAAGAGGCTCTTCTCCCGTCTTTTCACGGTAATCCCTGATCTCTTTTGACATCCCTTTCCATTGCGATACATCCGACTGCTGTATCGATTTCCCTTCCAACAACGGGCTAAAATAGGCATAAGAGATAAGAAGAAAGAAAACAACAGCAATTGCATGAGGGTATATCTTTTTGATGGTTTTCATAGCCTTAATTTTTCAATGCCTTTTAGATTCAAATATCTCAAAAATATTCCATAATTTCAATTCTTCAGAAATATATTTTCTTTTTTCTTACCGGATCCTATCCTGTATTATGCATGCGTCAGGTTTTGGGTAGATGCAAGGCGTCGAAAGCCGACGACGTAGTCGCCTACTTCGAGGTTTTCGCAATATTTTTCCTTAAAGGTCATCCGGATGATTGGGAAATTCAATAATTTTGTTTGAAAATTTGCAGTACCCGTTCCTGTAAAAAGGCATATGTGATTTTCTCTTGAACAGGGCTGCGTTAGAACCGGCATGTTGTATGGTTAAAATTTTGGAAATGAAACGATCATGAACTTTATTAATCATAAATTACGCACAGGCAAATGATTAAAAAAGTTCATCGGGAGTTCCTGCATGTGCCAAAATTTTTGGCATTTTTCTTAACGACAAAAATTATAAACAGATGAAAAGAAAAGGGAATTTTGTCAGAAAAATTTTGTACCGGTCATTATCTTTTGAAAATTACCTGTTCGTATTGAGCAAATTGTATTTTTTGTCATTCAATCTGGGATTACTAAAAAATATACCTCAATATCAATATATATACTTTTTAAAACATATCGTCAAACCAGGTGATGTGGTCATTGATATGGGGGCTAATCTGGGCTATTTAACCCGATTGTTTTCCAAATTGGTTAAACAGGAGGGTAAAGTATATGCGGTGGAACCTGTAGAACCCATATTAGGTGTTCTCAGAAAAAATACAAAAAAATGTAACAACGTCAAGATCTGTCCTTTTGCGCTGGGGAATGAGAACAAGAAAATCGCGCTGGGGAATGATTCAATCATGGAAAAAGGCTTTGTTTCTTCAGGAACCAATTATATTATCGATGGCAATATCACCAGGAATGATGAGGCTGATATCGAATTTCATGCCGAGATGAGGAAGGGTAGTGAATATTTTAGTCATTTAACGCGGCTGGATTTCATGAAGATTGATGTGGAAGGTTATGAAACGATTATACTCCCGGAAATGGAGTCGCTGATCACCAAATTCAAACCCATGATTTTACTGGAATCCCATAGTGGTAAACGCAAAGAAATGTTACAATTCATGGGAAATAAGGGCTTCAGAGCCTTTGTTTTGCATCAACATATGTTGTACCCTACGGATGAAAATGAATTTTGGGATATTTTGTTTGTTCACAAAGCTAAAATGGACAGGATATCAGCTTTTATTGCGGACCAAAAATAATGGACCAAAAATGGAAAACCCAGCCAGAGGGAATGCATGGCTTCGATCAAAATGCATTCATTTTTTGGGATAAAGCAATAACCTGTATTATTCATAAAAAATAGATGACCGTTTATAAACATCAGAAAATTAGTGGCTTTTTAATCAACAGGATACTTGTATGTATTTTTTTTATGATAAAAATAGATCAGCATGAAGATACTGATGGTTTTGGACAATGAATTCCCCCCTGATATAAGGGTTGAGAAAGAGGCGAAAACACTCATCAACGCGGGTCATGAAGTTAGCATTGCCTGTCTTACAAGAAAAAACAGAACCACTTCAGAAGAAATTAATCAAATCCGGGTATACAGAAAGCCCATTTCAAAGTTTATAGATAAGTCCAGTGTGGGATGTTTGAAATTTCCTTTCTATTTTAACTTTTGGCGACATTACATTAAAAAATTGCTGAAACAGCGATCCTTTGATGCAATACATATTCATGACCTGCCGCTTGCTCAGATAGGTTATGAAATGAAAACCAGATATGGAATACCTTTTGTTTTGGATTTACATGAAAATTGGCCTGCTTTTCTCAAGGCAGCCAGACACACCAATACCTTCCTGGGAAAATTGCTGTCTTCTTATACCCAATGGGTCGATTATGAAAATTATATGACAGAACAGGCTAATGCCGTTGTTACGGTGATTGATGAGATGAAATACTACCTCAAAGAAAGAGGAAGAAACCCCAATAAGCTATTTGTGGTACCCAACACGGTAGATCTGGACTTGTTTCCGCAACCCGTGGATGCACCGGATCCTTCCTGCTTCACTTTGTTTTATAGCGGGGGCATTAACATCCATAGAGGCCTTCAAACAGTAATTAACGGTTTGAGTCTTTTAAAGGATCAAATACCCAATCTAAGATGCTGGATAGTTGGTTCGGGTAGTTACAGGTCTGCCCTTGAAAAGCTGGTTAAAAGCTATCAACTGGATTCCAAAGTCAGTTTTCTGGGCCAAATGTCCTATACCCACATGGTTCATGTATTGTGTGCCTCAGATATCGGGTTGATACCCCATAACAAAACGGAACAGCGTGATACAACCATTCCCAACAAGCTTTTTGAATATATGTATGCTTCCAAACCCGTTTTATCCTCAAATGTTTCTACGGTTGAAAGGATTTTATCGGAGACCGGTGCCGGATTAACCTATCCATACCAGAACCATGAAGCTTTTGCAAAAAAAGTGCTTTATTTGTATAAGCATCCGGAAGCCCGGGGAAATATGGGAATCAAGGGCAAAAAGGCGGTGATAGATAAATACAACTGGCACAATACCGCTCCTGCGCTGGCGGAATTGTATCAAACATTGCTGCGTTGATGATTCTTATCCACAGAAAGAACAATATAATGACTGGAATTCACTAATTTTGAAAGCACCTTATAATGGAAAACTTATGACCCATCAAAAAATTCTCATCCTGGCACCCCATACAGATGACGGGGAATTTGGTTGTGGAGCCAGCATTTCAAAATTTCTGGACCAGGGTAGCAAAGTCTACTATATTGCGTTTTCTACCGCTAAAAAATCTGTCCCGGAAGGTTTGCCTCAGGATATCCTGGAAAAGGAAGTCAAGGTAGCCACCAAAAGACTCGGTATTGAGCCGGATCATCTGATTATATACGGCTTTGAAGTCAGAAAACTGAATTATATAAGGCAGGATTTGCTGGAAGAGCTGGTTCAACTAAAGCAAAAAATTCAGCCTGATCTGGTTTTTATGCCTTCCCCCAACGACCTGCATCAGGATCATCATACCGTTGCCATGGAGGGATTGCGGGCCTTTAAACAAACCAGTATCCTGGCTTATGAAGTGCCCTGGAATAATTTAAGATTTGAAAATCAATGTTTTGTAAGATTAACAGAAGACCATGTCAGGCAAAAAGTTTACGCTTTGGATGCGTATAATTCACAAAAAACCCGTTTGTATGCGCGGGAAGACTTTATATATGCCTTAGCCATGACAAGAGGGGTGCAGGCGGGTGCTGAATATGCCGAAGCTTTTGAAGTTATCCGATGGATTATTTGATAGACTTAATCCCTGATTCTATGCAACCTGAAGACCTGAACGAACTCAATAAACTGCGGAAGAACGGTTACTATAAAAATGAAAGCGATGAAGCTTTTCTCAGGAGGATCAATACCATACTCCGGGAAGACGAAGCAAAGCACTACAAGGATACAAATGCCAGGTATCCATTCATATTTGTTTTTGGTTTGCCCCGGTCTGGCACGACCATGATGGCCCAGGTATTGATCAAATCTTTCAGATTAGCTTATATCAACAACTTTATGGCAAGGTTTTGGCAGTCACCGGTTACCGGTATTAGACTGTCAAAGATCATTCTGGGGGATAAACAGGAAACTTCAGTTGAATCAGATTATGCTGCTACGGCAAATATTTATGATTTGCATGAATTTGGCTATTTTTGGAGGTATTGGCTGCATATTCAGTCTGTTACAGATGCCATCCAAATCAAGGAGAGAGCGAAAAATACAGACTGGCATGGGCTGAGAAAAACCCTGTCCAATATGCAGGATGAATTTGATAAACCGCTCTGCATGAAGAACATTTTCGGTGCTTACCATATAGCCCGATTGACAAATGAATTGCCCCAGGCACTCTGGGTTTATATCAAAAGGGACCCCTTAGATGTAGCCATCTCTATTCTGAACGCGCGGAAAAAATTTTATCAGGATCCCAATTTATGGTGGAGTACTGCTCCTCCCGAATATCATAAGATCAAGGATATGGATTACATTGATCAGATAGCAGCACAGGTATATTATTTAAACCGTTTTTACAGTCAATGTCTTCGATCTATAGAACCCGGACATGTATTTGAGGTCAACTATGAACAATTGTGTCAAAATCCGGGATATTATCTTGAAGCCCTGCAAAATAAGCTGACCGCCAAGTCCGGATATGAACTTCCGCTTAAAGCAATGCCCGGAAAGTTGCAGTACAGGAAACATGCTATTCAAACGGATGAAGAGCAAAAGCTACAGGATGCTTTAAACAGATATCAGATATTATGAGGACCATTTGCATTCATCAACCCAATTTTATACCCTGGTTGGGCTACTTTTACAAAATTGCCAACAGCGACATTTTTGTGGTGTTGGATGATGTACAATACACCAAGAACAGTTTTATCAACCGCAACAGGATAAAAACACCCCAGGGACCGCAATGGGTTACGGTTCCTGTAAAAAAAGCAGGCAATTTTGGGCAGATGATCAATGAAACCTACATCTCAAACCGTCCAAAAAGCCTTGAAAAAATTGTCAAAACAGTAGAACAGAATTATAAAAAGGCAAATCATTTTGACCGGTATTTCGCAACATTTGCTCAATACTTGTTGCAGGCGCCGGAATCCATATCCGGGTTGAACAGCCAGCTTATTCGCTGGATTATGGAAGTCGTGGATATCAAAACACAGGTAGCTTTTTCTTCTGAAATACCCACACACAATCTAACGGGTACCGCCAGGTTGGTTGCTATATGCAAAGAACTGGAAGCAGATCGCTATTTTTCCGGTTTCGGGGGAATGAATTACCAGGAAGAAAATCAGTTCAATAAAGCAAATATTGCCGTTCAGGTTTCGGATTTCGATCACCCTGTTTATAACCAATTGTGGGGTGATTTTGAATCGAACCTGTCCATAATGGATCTGTTGTTTAATTGCGGACCAGAAAGTAAATCGGTTTTGCTGGGCAACAAGTAGCAGTTTGTAAACTATCCTCCCCCATCTAACCTGCTGATCATTCAGTTTCCGTATTGATGTATGCCTGTTTGGGGTTTGCTGAAAAAGGCTTTAGTACATCAGCATCCGAGGCGGCAATATTTCAGGTATTGCTTTGAAAGTCTCCATGCCTGGTAAGTTCATTCAATATATCCACCAGTTGAGCCGTTAAATGTTTCCTGGAAAATTTTTCGCGACCTCCTGATGTTATATGCACTGGCCCTTTTTTATACTGATTGTAAAAACGAATAATGGCGCTTTTCAAGTGATGTTTTTGATCATAATTGATGACTTCCCCTGCCTGGGTTTCATGGATGATTTTGGCCATATCGCTGTTGGGATTCGCAATGGCCAGAATGGGCCGATGAGCCGCCAGATACTCAAAAAGCCTGCCGGGTATAGCCCCCTGAGAATAAGGCGTATTACTGGTCATAAGCAATAAGATTGTGGCATTTTTTTGTTCTTTAATGGCCTCATTATGATCCTGGTAACCAAGCTTTTTTACAAAAGATTCAAGATGCAAATCGGAGATAGCATGGTGCACGGTATAATCCAATTTACCTGCCAGCCGTATTTCCAGGTCATGGCTAAAAGATTCATTTTCTTGCACCAATTCTGCAATGGCTTTCCAGAAAATCAGTGTATTTTTTGAACGGCTGATGTTACCGGTATGAACAATAGAAAAATGGGGGTTGTTAAACGCAGGAACATGGTCAAAATCCTGTTCATCATATCCATTGGTTATAACCAATGGTTTATCTGCTCCGAGGTTTTCAAGTTCGCCTTTTATCGTCCAACCTACAGTAATTACCCGATCTGCGGTCTGAAGTACTTTCTTTTCAAGTGACTTATGCTGTTTGTCTGCCCATTTGGAGATCAGCATGTCATGGTACTGATAAAACCGGGTCCACGGATCTCTAAAATCAGCTATCCACGGTATTTGTAATTTTTTCCTCAGTTGTAAACCAATCAGATGCATACTATGTGGCGGACCTGTGGTTATCAACAGATCAGGCGCATTATTTTTGAAATACCTGGAAAGAAAACGAACGGAAGGGCGGATCCAAAATTTCCGGGCATCCGGAATAAAAAAATTACCCCTTATGAAAGTAGAAATTTTATCTTTTAACCCGTAATTTTTTGATTCGGAAATAAATCCTCCTACATTAAATTTTTCTCCTTTTTTGGCGCCGATAAATCGTTTATAGATTGCATAGGGTTCCCGGATATTTTTTTTTAAGACGGTAATATCATCGGGGATATCTTTTTCCAATGAAGCATCGTAAACAGGTATTTCATTGTTTTTAGGGGTATAGACTATAGGATCCCAACCGAATTGTCTTAAATATTTCACAAATTTAAGCCATCTTTGAACGCCCGCACCACCACTTGGAGGCCAGTAATAGGTAATGATCAGGACTTTTTTTCCCGTGTAGTTCATACGCCCTTCACGTCAGCTTTCGGAGCAAATATTTCATATTAACCTTTTTATCCAGTATTTCCGATAGTTTAGGAATATCAATTCTTTCCTGATCCATGGTATCGCGGTCTCTGATGGTTACGGTATTGTCCTTCAGGGTTTGGTGATCCACGGTAATGCAGTAAGGTGTGCCAATGGCATCCTGGCGCCGGTAACGGCGACCAATGCTGTCTTTTTCTTCATACTGGCAGATAAAATCGAATTTTAAGGTTGCGATGATCTCCCTGGCTTTTTCAGGCAATCCGTCTTTTCTGACCAGCGGAAGGACAGCCAGTTGTACGGGAGCCAAAGCAGGGGGAAGTTTCATAACGACCCTTTCTTCAGCCGTACCGTTTTCTTTGGGTATTTGCTCCTCATGGTAGGATGCGGACAGGATAGCCAGGAACATGCGATCAAGCCCTATAGACGTCTCCACTACATAGGGAACATAACTTCTATCGAGCTCCGGGTCATAATACTGCATTTTTTTACCGGAAAACTCTTGGTGCTGGGAGAGATCAAAATCAGTCCTGGAATGGATCCCTTCCAGTTCTTTAAACCCAAAAGGAAATTCAAACTCAATATCATAAGCAGCATTGGCATAATGAGCCAGCTTATCATGCTGGTGAAGCCTGAATTTATTTTCATCCATGCCCAATGCTTTATGCCATTTTATGCGAAGATCTTTCCAGTATTCAAACCATTCCATCTCCTGCCCGGGCCTGATAAAATATTGCATTTCCATCTGTTCAAACTCACGCATGCGAAAGATAAACTGACGTGCAACAATTTCATTGCGGAACGCTTTTCCCATTTGTGCAATACCAAAGGGCAGCTTCATGCGTCCGGTTTTCTGAACATTAAGATAGTTCACAAATATGCCTTGCGCTGTTTCCGGCCGCAAATATATCTTTCCGGCACCATCACTCAGGGATCCAAGCTGTGTTTCAAACATCAGATTGAATTGCCGTACATCGGTCCAGTTTTTAGAACCCGATACCGGATCAGCTATCTCACAATCCTCAATAAGCTGCCCCAGCGCTTGCAGATCATCATTTTCCAGCGCTTTGATAAACCGGCTCCGGGTTTTTTCAACCTTTTCCTTATATTGCTGCACCCTTGGATTGGTATGAATAAACCTCTGTTGATCAAAGTCATCGCCAAATTTCTTTTGGGCTTTGTTGACCTCTTTATCTATCTTGGTTTGTTGTTTCCCAATATACGCTTCGATCAGCTCATCAGCGCGGTACCGTTTTTTAGAATCTTTGTTATCGATCATGGGGTCATTAAATGCGCTCAGGTGGCCACTGGCCTTCCAAATTTCAGGATGCATAAATATCGCAGCATCCAACCCAACAATATTTTCATTCAATTTCACCATAGCATCCCACCAGTATTGCCTGATATTATTTTTAAGCTGTGCACCATGCTGCCCATAATCATATACGGCACTCAAACCATCATATATTTCGCTAGAGGGAAAGATAAAACCATATTCCTTTGCATGCGCAATAATTTTTTTAAAAAGTTCCTCCTGAGCCATAATAAAATGCATTATCCGTTAAAAAGTATCCAAAAGTACAGAAAATTGTATTTTCTGCATATATCAGGGATGATATTTATGGGGAGTAGAAAAATCATCTGAATAATAAAATTTTACATGATTTCTCAAATTATAGTTCGACCGCATCACTTCACCATATGCACCCACCGTGTGTATGACAAGTATATCTCCGCGTGATAGTTCAGGCAATTGAATAGATTTACCAAAATAATCGGAAGATTCACAAATAGGACCCACGACATCATATTTTTTTAAAGGTTTATGGGCGGAGAGCGCAGAGATTTTATGGTGAGCCTGATAAAGGGCTGGTCTGATCATCTCTGTCATTCCTGCATCTACCACTGCAAACCGTGTGTTGATCCCTTCTTTCACATAGAGCACTTTTGTGATCAATATCCCCGAATGACCTGTAACGGATCGTCCGAGCTCGAAATGCAACTGTTGCCCTGGCAATAAATCCAAAAAAGTATGAAAAATGTTAAAATAGGATTCAAAATCAGGAACCCCCTCGCTCTCCGGATCTTCGTAATTCAGTCCAAGCCCGCCACCCACATTGATGTCGCTTAAGTGGACATGCTCTTTTCTGAAAAAGTCCTGTAATTCGTTGATGCGAAGGCAAAGGCTTTTAAATACATCCATATCGGTGATCTGAGATCCAATGTGAACATGCAAACCCTTTAGTTCAATATGCTCCAGCTGAACGCAGGTTTGAACCACATTGGGCAGGTCTTCCCGGTTGATACCAAATTTATTTTCTTCAATACCTGTGGTAATATAGTGATGGGTTCTTGCATCAATATCCGGATTAATCCGCAGGGCTATGCAGGCCTTCTTATTTTTTTGCATAGCCCTTTCATTGATGACTTCTATTTCGGGTAAAGATTCACAATTGAAAAATCCGATATCATGATCGAGTGCAAGATCGATCTCCCAGTCTGCCTTACCAACACCGGCAAATACGATCTCTTCCGGTGAAAATCCGTTTTCCAGCGCTTTGAGAATTTCATTCCCACTGACACAGTCTGCACCAAATCCACGTTGGCTGATGGCTTGAAGAATCCTGTCATTAGAGTTGGCCTTCAAGGCATAATGCACACGATATCCAAAATTCTCTGTATTCTGTTGAATATTTGAAAGCGTTTTTTTGAGCAACTCCATATCATAAAAATATGCCGGAGTTTCCAGGTTATCCAGATTTTTTTTGATCAATTCAGTGTTCATGGTTAAAAAGGTTGTTGCTTAATGCATTCAAAGCCTGCGTTTTATCTTTTATATTCACCAGAATGCTCACGTTATACTGATTGCCTCCATATGAAATCATTCTGACCGGTACTTCCTTCAGGGCACTGAAAATTTTATGCATAATCCCTTTCTTATCAGCCATAAGATTTCCGACAACACATATAATGCTTTGTTCATAATCTACATCTACCGAGCCGTATTTTTTCAGGTCGCTGATAATCTTTTCGATGTATTCAAGTTTGTCAACTGTCACAGATACAGCAACCTCAGAGGTAGTAATAACATCAACCGGAGTCTTATAAAGTTCGAATACCTCAAATACTTTCCGGATAAAACCATAAGCCAGCAGCATTCTGTTGGATTTGATCTTGATGGCAGCAATACCATCTTTTGCTGCAATGGCTTTAATCTCTTTTTCAGATGATTCTGTAGTGATCAAGGTTCCTGAATCTGAGGGATTAAGAGTATTTTTCAACCGTACCGGTATTTCTTTCAGTTTGCAGGGAAGCACGCTGGCCGGATGCAAAACTTTAGCCCCGAAATAAGCTAACTCGGCAGCCTCATCAAATGAAAGATTTCGAATGACTGAAGTCCGCTCTACAAATCGTGGATCATTATTATGAAATCCATCCACATCGGTCCAGATCTGTACCTCTTCGGCATCAAAGGCAGAGCCAATAAGAGAAGCCGTATAATCACTGCCCCCCCGTTTCAGATTGTCAATTTCCCCAAAGGCATTTCGGCAAATATAACCCTGGGTGATGAACAGATGAATATCCGGATGACCGGATAATTCCCTTTCCAGGTTTTCTTTTATGTACAATTCATCCGGTTCCTCGTTTTTGTCAATCCGCATAAAATTTAAAGCAGGAAGCAGGCTTGATTCCTGATGATTGGCTTCCAGATAATACTGAAATAAAGCAGTTGATATAAGCTCCCCTTGCGCCAAAATAGATTTTTGCTGGAGGGTTGAATAGGATTTATTAAAAAAGGAACGTATATGGTTGAAGTGTGATTGGATCATTTCCAGTGCTTTCCGCTGATAATCCTCGGATGAATATAACTCCCGGATGAATGTACGATATTTCTTTTCAAGCTGGGCGGTTATTTCTCTGGCTGCATCCTTATTGTCCTTGGATAGGTAATTGGTAATGTCTTCCAGTGCATCCGTCGTTCCGCATACGGCAGATAAAACAATGATTTTGGGATCTCCATCCTGTATGATATCCGCCACCTTTTGCATTCTTTGTGGTGTACCCAGCGAGGTACCTCCAAATTTGAGTATTTTCATAGACCAAAAATTTAATATGAGGGGCCTTATTTAGCCTGTATTATTCATGCGTCAAGTTTTGGGTAGATGCAAGGCGTCGAAAGCCGACGACGTAGTCGCCTACTTCGAGGCTTTCGCAACGCAGCAGATGCCCAAAAATTGGCGCACTCGGAAAAAATGTATAAAAATTAAAATTTTTGAGCATCATAAGTAAAGCATTTATATTCTTTTGTTTATAACTGTTTTTCCATTTTTTATGAATCATACAGGTTAAGGGTTCTTATCTATATAACTACCTGGTTTATTTGCCTTTCATGGGCACTTCAAACAAAATGTCATTGAATGCCAACCCCCTGCTTCCCTGGAAAAATTTGCACAAAATTATAAAAATTCAAACCAACCCCAGCATGATATGCAATTGTATTTTCCATAACCTATCAACCTTGAATTTAATTCTTTATCTTTGCAGGTACATTGCTTTCGAATAAATTCTTATTAAAGGTTTGTATATAAATAAAATAAAAAAGCATTATTTTAGCTATTCAGTTCAATCGCCATGGAACCTTCATGTTTATTCTTGCTCTTGTTGCGAAGGTATGGTGCATGAAGGTTTCATTGGATAATGGCAAGAATTTTATGCAGACAAAGTATGATATACTGGTAATCGGAGGAGGCATTGCAGGATTGTCCTATGCACTCAAGGTATGCGATAGCGCCAGGGTTGGTCTGATCACAAAGACGCATCTGACGGAATCCAACACCAAATATGCACAGGGAGGGATAGCGTCGGTTATGTATGATCCCGATCATTATACAAAACATATACAGGATACCCTGGAGGCGGGTGATGGACTGTGCAACCGCGAAGTGGTTGAAATGGTCGTCAAAGAAGCTCCTTCGCAGATCCGGCAACTTATTGATTGGGGAGTGGAATTTGATCGCAACGAAAACGGACGTTTTGACCTGGGCAGAGAAGGAGGTCACTCCGAATCAAGGGTATTGCATCACAAAGATAATACCGGAGAAGAAATTCAAAAAAAATTGATGCAACAGGCACAAAGGCATAAACAAATTGACATACTGGAGTATCATTTTGCGGTGGATTTGATCACCCAGCATCACCTGGGCAAAAAAGTCACCCGGAAAGACAAAGATATTGAGTGTTACGGAGCATACGTGCTCAATCTGAAAACCTCCGAAGTCTTTACAATTCTTTCAAAGATTACCGTCATCGCAACAGGCGGTACGGGAAACCTATATGAAACCACAACCAATCCCAGCATTGCCACAGGTGACGGTATAGCTATGGTCTACAGGGCTAAAGGAATCATCGAGAACATGGAATTTATTCAGTTTCATCCAACAGCCCTTTACAATCCCGGAGAACGGCCTGCTTTTCTTATTACAGAAGCTTTGCGGGGATTTGGTGCTTTATTGCGAACAGCCGACGGAAAAGAGTTTATGAAACACTATGATCGAAGAGGATGCCTGGCCCCAAGAGATATTGTTGCCCGTGCCATCGATAACGAAAAGAAAAAAAAAGGAGATGAATTTGTTTACCTGGACTGCCGGCACCTCAATTCTAAAGCATTAACAGAACACTTCCCGAATATTTATAATAAATGCTTGAACTTCAGTATTGATATCACCAGGGACCTACTACCTGTTACCCCGGCCGCACATTATGCATGCGGGGGTATCAAGGTAGACCGGCATGGCAGAAGTACCATCAACCGTCTATATGCCATAGGAGAATCATCCTGTACCGGACTTCACGGAGCAAACAGACTGGCTTCCAATTCACTGATGGAAGCAGCGGTATATGCCAATCGTGTGGCTCAGGATTCCATGAAAAGAATCAATGCATTGAATTTTAAATCGGGTATACCTGAGTGGGACTATACCGGAACCACTTTCCCGGAGGAAATGGTTATGATTACCCAGCATTTTAAAGAAGTACACCAGATTATGAGTAATTATGTGGGGATTGTTCGTTCTAACCTGCGGCTGGAAAGAGCTTTAAAAAGACTGGAAATCATTTATCTTGAAAGTGAAGCGCTCTATGAAAAATCCACCCTTTCCCAACGGCTATGCGAATTGAGGAACCTGATCAATGTGGGATATCTTATCATTAAAATGGCCCAAAATATGCACGAAAGCAGAGGACTGCATTATACCATGGATTATCCACAAAAAAATCAACCATCAGAATTTTAATGCTCCTTTTGTTTTTGTAGCGGCAGAGAAAACGGTGAACAACTATATTTTGGCAGTACCCGGTAATATCCCGCTATTGGCCCAAATAAACAAATTATGATTTATCCCTGACTGTTGATCACGGCAGGTAAGAGAGAAAAGCATCAAACAGCCCCTAAAAGGTATATCCCACTTCCAGAACTCCGTAAAATGTATTGGATGTTTTAAAGAAATAATTGCGGTCCACTGATTTTTCCTGCTTGAATATCCCTATATGAACCGTGGTGTAAAACGATTTAAAGGCATAACCGACAAAAATATTAGGCAACAGGTAATTAAGCCTTGTGAAGGCATAATTAATCCCCGGGGAATATTCTGTGTATACTTCTCTTAATATTTTAAACCGGAAACCAAAATAGGTTTTTTTGGGTTCATTGAATTCTGTCCGCCAGGGGGAAAACCCTGCTTCAAAGGCTAAAGCTAAATAGGGAATGTCTCTGGGACTAATCTGGGCCCGGTTATCCTCGGATATGTCGGGCTGGGGGTGGTAATTCAGACTCACATCCGCACCTATCCAGGTATTGCTGTTAAAACTGGTGAAGTTGGGATACCAATCCAATCCCACATTGATATTAGCTATTGGTGCATCAATGGTGCCAATTCCCAGACCCGCATGAAATTCAAAATTCTCATATATTGTAAAATCCTTTAATTGAACTGCGTTATTGTCATTATAAAATGCATTCAGCATATTACCCTGATCAATATCATCTGTTTGTTTTGCTCTTTGATGAAAAGACAATGTATTGGCATCACCCGGTAAACCAGGCAATACATTTCCCTGGGAAGTTATGATTTTGTCTCCGTTCAGGGAAAACCTGTCTTGATTATTGCTGACAAGAACAGGGTTAACAGCATCAAGTGCTGTCAAGCCATCAGTAAGGCTTTGAGCAGAAGTTAAACCACTGGTTATCCCGATAAATATGGCAATTAAAAGGTATGTCATAGCTCATTTTTTAGCGGCCCAAATATACAATATTTACACAAACAATGCATACAAATATTTGTTTAGAAAAAACAATCAATCCTGGAAATGCTAAACAAGCTTGGGATTATAAGCTTGTCCCGTTAGCTGTCATGCAATTCCTTCAAGGATTCGGTAGGGGTGCTCCGGAATGATCATACCGTTCAACTTGTTTATTAACGCTAAACCGTTTCAATTTAGCAGATACCTTTTCTTTATCGCCCACGACAAGAACAATAGCTTTTTCGGGCAGGACATATTTTTGGGCGGCAATCCGGATATCTTCCGCAGAAACTTTCTCCACCGCTTTTAAATAGTCCATATAATAGTTTTCAGGAAGCCCAAATCTTTTGATATTGAGTGCAAATCTGGCTCTGGTTTGCGGATCTTCCAGTGATCTGGCAAATTGCCCCGTGATAACATTTCTGACCAGATCCAGGTGTTCAGGATCAACCGGTTCGTTTCTTATCCGGTTCATTTCATGGAGAAACTCTTGTACAGCACTATCAGTCACTTCCGTGCCAACCTCGGCGCTGGCCTTGAAGTATCCCACTTCAGCATCTTTAACCAGCGAAGAGCGTGCACCATAGGTATATTCTTTATCTTCCCTAAGGTTTTGCATCAAGTAACCCGAAAAAACTCCCCCTCCTAATATGCCGTTCATAACCCTGGCCGGTATAGCATCCGGGTCACCAACCTGAATGTCTACCGGATAGGTTACAGATATGACTGATTGCACAGCGTCCTCCTTATGAACCATTGCAACCCGGGTACCTTTATGGCGTTTCGGAAAATTATAGGTATGCTGGGGAACGGATTTTTTTACCCAGCTACCAAAATATTTCTCTGCATAAACTTTTGCTTTTTCTGGTGTGATATCTCCAACCATAACCAAATAAGAGATATTGGGTCTGTAATAATTGTTATAATAAGAAATGCAATGCTCCCGGGTTATGTTTTTAACCGTTTCGATGGTGGTCAACTCCCCGTAAGGATGATTTTTGTTTCTTAGCTTCCTGGATACGCGGCCGGAAATATAAGAAGCATCTGTTTCAGAGGATCTTAGTCCGGAGATGGCTTTCTTTTTATATTTTTCAATCTCTTCTGCCGGATAGGCAGGATGGATAACCACTTCAGAGATGATATCCAGCATCTTTTCCGCTTTCTTGCTCAAACAACTCGCATACAGCCCATTGGTATAAGTGTTAAGCGAACCCCCGATAAAATCAACGGCCTGATCAATTTCTGATTTTTTAAGATTTTTTGTGCCGTTCCTTATTAAATTGCCTGCTGCACTGACATGTCCAACAGCATCCCCTTCACTAACAGGATCAGCATCTACCTTAAGCTGGAAAGAAACCAGGGGCATTTCATGATTTTCAGAGACGATAACTTGCAGGCCGTTGTCAAGGGTAAAGGAGACGGGTTTACTGAATTGAATTTCTGGGGCCGGGCCCGGCATGGGGGGTTGGCTTCTGTCTACCTGTGCCCGCAATGTTATGGCCGAGCAAGAGAGCAAAAATAAAAAAGATACGCATAAAGGTTTAATACGTTGCATGATCATTAGGTTTTATAAAATTATGCTGAATATGCTATTGGTTTTGGGGAAGATAATACAATACGACCCGGTTATCCTCCCGGAAATATTTGTTGGCAACACGTTGAAGGTCTTCCCGTGTGACATCCAAATATTTATCCAGAAGGTGATTGATCCTGTCGGTATCCTTGAAATACGTATAACTCCGGGCCAGATGCTGAGCCCGGCTGGCAATGGTGTTGTTTTGCCTGACAATTTGTGTCTCAAACTGGTTTTTTAACTTTTGCAATTCCCGCTCCGAAATAAGTTGATTACGCACTTTAGCTATTTCATGGTCCATCGCTTGTTCCAGTTTTTGGGTGTTAACCCCCATGTTGGGCATGGCAAACATAATGGCTACTCCGGGATCTTCCAACGGAAGCGGGAAAAGGGCAACCTGAAGGGCCATTTGTTTTTCATCCACCAGGGATTTGTGTAACCGGGAACTTTGGCCCTCTGATAAAAGTGTTGTCAGCATGTCTACGGCATAATAGTCTTTTGCACCCATAGCGGGAATATGATAGGTTTGTATGATGGCAGGAACCCTGATGTTGTCAAATACCGTATCCCGGATTTCTTTATGTTTGAGGGGCTCTACAATATCAGGGCGGGGTATTTCCCTTTCTCCCGCTGAAATAGGTGAGAAATATTTATGGATCAGTTTTTTGGCTTCCTTTGGCTGAATATCCCCGGCAACAGCAAGCACTGCATTGTTGGGAACGTAGAAAGTATCATAGAATTTTCTGACATCTTCATGTGAAGCAGCACGAATATCGCTTGTATCACCTATGGTCGTCCATCTGTAAGGATGCTTCTCGTAGGCTCTTTTCATGGCTTCAATCAATACACTGCCGTAAGGCCGGTTGTCATATCGCTGCTTTTTTTCTTCAATAACCACTTTTTTCTGGGTTACAATACCCTGTGAATCGATCCTGGCATGCAGCATCCTTTCCGATTCAAGCCAAAGACCTAATCCCAGCTGATTGGATGGCAATATCTCATAATAATAGGTCCGGTCGTTCGAAGTACTTGCATTCAGTGTACCCCCTGCTTTTTCAACATATTCCGTATATTTCCCCCTTGGAATGTTTTGGGAACCTTCAAACATCAAATGCTCAAATAAATGCGCAAATCCCTTAAGATGCGGATCCTCATTTTTCGATCCCACATGATACATCACCGAAACGGCCACAATGGGGGTTGAATGATCTTCGTGCAGGATAACATGCAGCCCGTTATCCAAATCGTATTCTGCAAATTGAATTCTGGGCGATTGCGCTTCAGATACCAAAGCATAAAGGCAAAGGAAAACCCCCGTTAGAAAAAAAGATTTTAGATTCATAGCAATACCAACTTTATCAATGAATGAAGTGCCATTTTGATCTGATGAATTGTAGAACAACAATTTTACAAAAAAATTATCATACAAATACAAGGAATTTTACAAATATTTGCCAATAACCCTGTATTTAGGAAACAACTCAGAAAATGACGTGTCGCTTGAGATTATGAAAAAAGGTTCTGCAGTGTTTAGCCGGCCAAAAAATGCTTTCCCTGATTAAACTATAGATTAAAATATTTCGGGCACATCATACGCAAAAGTCTGCACATGAAAACGGGCATAGGTATGTTTCCCCTCTTCCGGCAGCCATGAAGCCTCAATGGTAACGGGCACATTCATTCCATTAATTTCCTGATAATCGCTAAGCCTTCCTTCCCATTTTTCCATCCGGACTTCGTTCATATACCTTTCGGTTTCCATCCGGGTGATCTGACCTTCCTGGTTGAAATGTACGGTATAAAAAACCGATTGGCCCTGCCAGTCAAAAGTTACTTTGGCTGTATTTTCATCCATGGCTGTCCATTGAATATGCTCATTGGATAAAAGATTGGTGGGCATCCAAACGCTTTCTCCCAGCCAGCGCAACAGCTCTGCCTGATCGACCGTTGTTCCCTTGCTGTTGACAATTCGCAGAAAACCGAGAAGATAAACCGACAAATTGCCTTTATTGGAAACATAAGAATCCCGTGCATTAAAGGCTTTTGTCCTGCCGATCCATACAAAACCCGGCGGCTGAGCCGTAAAGTATTGTTTCCCTTTTATGTTCACCCAGTCCTTCCCCTGACCGGTCTTGAACTGACCCGTATGTTTGAGCCGCAATTGACTGAGATAAGGCTGCCCTTCCTGCAGCGCGTATTTGAAATAACGCTTTACCGGATCCGGGAGCTCTTTAATCTGTTCGTAACGAAATGTTTTATTTTCCAGTGATTTGGATTGTGAATAGAGTTCACGGATCTGTTTGTTGGATGCACAACTGATTAGTCCCACTGGTTTAAATAAAAAATTTGTTTTTAATATTCACCTGTTTTTGGAAACATCAAACACGATTTTTCCTTTAACATCGGCTCTTTCAATCATTTGATGCACTTCCTGTGCTTTCTCCAGCGGATAGTGCCCAGCTATATGGGGTTTGATTTTATTCTCTGCAAGCATTTTAAACAAGGCGGTAAGATCTTCCCTGAACCAGTCGGGATGCTTCTTGCGTAAGGCCCCAATGGAATAAAAAGTAGCAGATTTTCCATTTGGTAAAATATTCCTTAGCTGAAGCTTCATAAAATCCATAGGAATACTTCCTCCATGTCCCATTACGGTATTATAAAATCCAAAGGCAATCAGTTTGCCACCTTTCCGCAGCATGCTGAATGAATTTCTGAAATTCTCACCTCCGATGGGATCAAAAACTACATCAAGACCTGCCTCCGTATGGTTTTTTATATAATTGGCAAAGTCCGTACTTTTATAATCAATAGGGATGGCGCCGGCAGCTTTTATTATATCATGTTTTGATACGGAGGCCGTGCCGTACATTTCCAAATCCATAAGCCTGCCAAGCTGAAGCATGGCCAGGCCTACCGCTCCGCCTGCTCCGT
>CAYYLT010000023.1:0-20051 GCA_964472385.1 uncultured Bacteroidales bacterium | reverse complement strand
ATATACAGCTTCGCTTTGCCGCCTCGTAGCTGATGCACTAAAGACTTTTTCAGCACACCCTGCTTCGGGTTTGCTGAAAAACACAAAAAATGCCTGTAATACAGTTTAAAGACATGGGATTGTTTATGGGAAGGGTTCGGTTAATAAGCGGTCAAACCACCAGGCCATGACGTTACAATTATTTATGAAACCTGCATGCAGCAACCTACACAACAAGGCAATGTATAAAGCATGCAGGTTCCACAATAATTGAGCACATCATATCTATTTTAAGATTTAAATTCTATTGAATGACAAGCTATTAACTAAATTCTATACTTGTGAAACGTCCATGACAAAAAAATCATTAATATCACAAAAGGAAATGATTATTTTGGCATGGTAAGTTACACAAGGCCAATTAAATAAATAAAAAATAATCTTGTGAAACCTGCATGCAGCAACCTACACAACAAGGCAATGTATAAAGCATGCAGGTTCCACAATAATTGAGCACATCATATCTATTTTAAGATTTAAATTCTATTGAATGACAAGCTATTAACTAAATTCTATACTTGTGAATCAAACGGGGTTAGAATTTATAAGATAATCCAATGCTAAGGTTTTCCTTAAACTGGATTTTTTTGGTTACGTCCCTGTCATATATAAAATGTGCGTTGATAGTAGTGTTGATGAGTTCCGTTACTTCCATGTTCAGGGTCATTTCATAGTCGATATCCATAGCTTCATTTCTTTCCAGGTAATTGATAAAGAAATTCACTTTATTTTCCATGCTGATTTTTTTGTTGAAATCAATGGAAAATATAGATTTTAGATAGGCTCCCTGCTCTTTTCGGATTTTTGTATCCTCGGGAATTCCAAATCTTTGTTGGTTAAATTTTGCAGTGTCCCGAACCATAGAGAATTTCCATGAAACGGGTGACAGTAAGATGGTAAGCTTGTCCCCAGGCTTATAATCCATACCAATTGAAAGCACCATATGGGCAGGTGCAAGGAATCCGGAAACAGGATTATCTGTATCGGGATAATCATATCCGGCAAAGAATTGTGTTTTAAAGTTCAGTAATGCACTGTAATACCAATTTTTAACGGCATTGCTTCCAAACTTGGAATTGATCTCCAGCTTATCCTGGTTTTTTCTTATTTTCTTATTTCCTGATTTTAAGAGTCCAACTTTATATTCCAGGTCATTATCCCAGTTGATATTTTTACCCATTGAATAATCGGCACTGTACCTTACCATCCATAAACTGCTCAATGAATTTTCACCACCACGGGACCAATTAGCCAGATAACCCTGGTTAAAGTGGGCTTTGGTTATTCCATCAAAATCCCAAAGCGGGAAAGTCATATCAATATGATCTTGCTCTTGCAATTCATAGTTATCCATTTGAACGGGTATGATTTCTACAAGGGTTTTTTGGGGGGTGGTTTCTGTAATCTGCACATCCTCAACAAATGATAGTTTTATCGCATTTTTGCGTTTTGACTTGATCCATATACCTGCCGGATATTCCTTATGATCGTATAGAAGAAACCGTAGTGAATCATTTGAATCTTTTGTGAGCCGTAAGTTTAGCGAATCATTTGATCTATTGTAAACGGTGAACCGGATCGAATCTTTTGTCGTTGTTTCCCACACATAGTTGAGGTAATTGTAAAGGGTGTCATTAATTTCCAGTCGGGTAGAATCTTCATAGAAATGAAAGGTTGTATCGGTGTTCAGAAAATTTTTGACGAAAGCCAGGGTAGAATCTATTGGATCAGCTTTTGCATAGAACAGATATTTCCGGATGATTTGCTTAATACTGTCGCTTAGGGCAGAGGAGGTGTCTTTGAGGGCGTATGTTTTCCAGTAGGCTATAGCACTGTCTAGTTTTGACCGGGGAAGGAATTTAAAATGTATCAGCGAATCTTCCCTGGCTTTGCAGGTATCTACAATGATGGTATCCCGCAAGGTATCTATTTTATGTAAAAAAACTGTGTCCTCTAAGATTTGTTTAGTAGTATATTCCTGAACTCCTTCTCTCAGCGTATCGGTTTGAATGGTGTCTTCAGGACGAATTTCCCTCAGGCTGTCCTTTCCCGTATTTTGGGGAAGGGAATCTGCCCTGTTGATGTTAATTGCGCTATCAGTCAGTGTATTCATGGAGGTATCCAGATGGAAATCAGCATTATGGGTGGTATCCTCATGATTGACTTGAAAAGTGCTGTCATCCCAATAACACTGGATGTCAGTCCTATAATCGTTGTGTATTTTAATGTCATTCGCGTATATTATTGATTTGCTTGAACTTAGTTGGTTTACCCCAACTAAGATAATAAATACCAACAAATATGCTGTTCCTTTTGTCATAATACGAAAAATTTATGCATAAACAGGATGAAAATTTATCTGAAATTTTGTTAAAATAATAATTTTGTCACCAAATATAATCCTGAACAATGCGTTAAAATTTTTCTCATGCATTGCGAAAAAGAATATCATACTTTTTGGGCTCTTTATTAGTCATCCCAAAGGTTGATCTTCTAAATCAGGATTTCCCAATCATAATCATTAGTACGCCTCATTCTTCGGCTTCTCATGAATTGATTGGGATAATATGGAACGATTTGTAAATCATGAAAATTATTTGGTGTACATTTGATGTCCTGATATATCCTGTTATGATGAATCATACAGGATATAAAATCACTGTTTTTTTTAGAGTCACTAAATAGCGTCTGTCTATAAACTCAGGTGTTTGTTCTATAAAGTTCAAATTCGAGGCGTGTGAAAAATTTAAACCGCAGAATACTTGTGTATTTGAGAACTTAGCGAAGCGATCTCATGAGCCTTGCGAATAATTTAGAATTTGAGCAACAACGAAGAAATTGGACTTTATAGACAAACACTAAATAGGGAAAATCATATCAAATATCAGACCAACCATTAGCATTTCCCTTAATTTTTTTGACCCTTATCAAAGACCTGGTTCATCGTATATGAGAGATCTGACAAAAGGAAATGAAGGTAAGCTGATTTTGAGGTTTGCCTTACCTATGCTGGTAGGGAATGTATTTCATCAGCTATATAACATTGTAGATAGCATAATTGTTGGTAATTATCTGGGTAAGGAGGCATTAGCAGCTGTTGGTGCATGCTTCCCTGTAATCTTTGTTTTTTTCTCGCTGGTTTTGGGTATTACTTCAGGAAGTACCATTGTGATATCGCAATATTTTGGAGCTGGAGATCGTCCGAGGGTCAAGAGCACTATAGAAACATTATTTGTCTTTCTTTTCTTTGCCTCTTTGGTTATAAGTGTAATGGGAATTATTTTCAGCCGGGATGTTTTTCTTCTCCTGAGATTGCCCAATGAGATCATACCCCTTGCAGTGAGTTACATGAAAATCTTTTTCGGGGGGGTGATTGCTTTCTTCGGATTTATGGGTGTGAGTGCCTCTTTGCGTGGTTTAGGGGATTCCATGACACCCTTATATTTTTTGATTATCTCGACGGTATTTAATATTGCCTTCGACTTGCTTTTTGTGGTGGTATGGGGATGGGGTATACCTGGCGTAGCTATTGCATCAGTGCTGGCGCAGGGTGGAGCATTTATCACGGCTGTTCTATACCTGTCACGCAAAAAAGGAATGATCAGCCTGTCCATTTTCAAGCTGAAGTATAATAAGATGCTCTTTAATAAGAGCTTGAGAATAGGCTTGCCTGTTGGTATCCAGCAAACGGCAGTTGCAGCAGGTATGATGGCTTTGCTTTGGATTGTCAATGACTTTGGTACAAATGTAATTGCAGCTTATTCCGTTGCAGCCAGGATTAATTCACTGGCCACCCTGCCTGCGATGAATTTTGCCAGTGCACTTGCGGCCTTTGTGGGTCAAAATATGGGGGCTAAGCAAGAATTTCGTGTCAGAACCGGATTTATAGCCACATTAAAAATGTCCTCTGTGGTGTCGATTGTGGTTACCTGTGTTGTATTGCTTTTTGGCAGGTTTATTATGGATTTGTTTACTGAAGATCCCGAGGTGATTATGATAGGTCAGGAATACTTAAACATTGTAGGTTCATTTTATCTTTTGTTTTCAGCTATGTTTTCAACTTCTGGTGTTTTGCGGGGTGCCGGTGCAACTTTTGTTCCTATGGTTACAACGATCTTTTCTCTTTGGGCCATACGCTTACCAGGCGCTTACTTCTTGTCACAAAAGTATGGTGAAACTGGTATCTGGTGGGCTATACCCATTGGATGGTTTATGGGGCTTATCCTGTCCTATGGCTATTATCTTACCGGAAAATGGAAAGCCAAAACGGTGATAGGGTGAGAGATTATTTGGTAAATCATGTCCGAAAAAGAAAAAACTGCCCTGTTTTCTTCTGGATTGCAGGGAATCGAAATATGAAATTCATATGGTCAGGCCGGCCGACATTCCGGAGATACAATTGCTTATTAACAGGAATATTATACCTTTGCAACAAATAAAATACATATTGATCTATGCTACAATCGATGACCGGATACGGAAAAGCCCAGGGAAGTCTCAACAATAGTCGAATTATCGCGGAAATCAAATCACTGAACAGCAAGCAATGTGATATAAATGTTCGTTTGCCCCATTTAATAAGAGAGAAAGAGCTCGAACTGAAAAAAATGATCAGTGAAGGGCTTCAGCGGGGTAAGATCAGTTGCATGATCAGCTATGAAGAATCTGGTGAAGAGCAAGCCGCTACACTCAATACGCCTGTAGTTAAAAGCTATATCAGGCAAATAAAGCGTTTATCGGAAGACCTCAGTATTTCTTTTGATGCAGGTTTGCTTCGTACTGCCTTGCAAATGCCAGGTGCAGTTGAAAAAGAGGAGGAAGAGCTTGATCAGGATACATGGTATCTTTTCCGGGAATGTGTTCAGGAAGCTTTGGACAATTGCCAGGAATTTAGAATACAGGAGGGTAATGCCCTGGAAAAGGATTTTAAAAGCAGGATAGACAGGTTGAGTGCTTATGTAAATTCACTGGATCCGCAGGAAAATAATCGATTGGAAGCGATTAAGAAAAGGCTGAAAGATCGGTTTAACCAGTTAAAAAATGATGTTGAGATTGATCAATATCGGTTCGATCAGGAAGTCGTTTACTATCTCGAGAAATTGGATATTACAGAGGAGAAAGTCAGGTTAAGGAATCATTTGGATTATTTTCTGGAGACCATGAACTCAGAGCAATCTGGAGGGAAAAAATTGAGTTTTGTTATACAGGAAATGATAAGAGAGATCAACACAATCGGTTCTAAAGCCAATGATTCGGAAATTCAAATCATGGTGGTTCAAATGAAGGATGAAGTCGAGAAGATCAGGGAACAGCTGATGAATGTTTTATGAATCATCACCTTTTTTTATGCAGCCACAAAACATGCTTTTGCCTAACCGGGATGGTTCATGGTATCGGCTAAGGCTTTTAAAAATTTGTTTCCATGAAAGGCAAACTAATCATTATTTCAGCTCCTTCCGGCTCCGGGAAGACGACCATTGTTAAACGATTGCTTGAAAAAGCGGATTTGAATCTGGTCTTTTCCATTTCGGCTTGCACCCGGCCACAAAGAGAAGATGAAGTGCACGGTAAAGATTATTATTTTCTTTCCAAGGCAGAATTTTTGAGAAAAGTTGATGATGGGGAATTTGTAGAATGGGAGGAGGTTTATAAAGATCATTTTTACGGGACCTTAGAAAGAGAAGTTGAAAGGAATTGCTACCAGGGTAAAAATGTGGTTTTTGATATTGATGTGGAAGGAGGGCTTAAGTTGAAGCGTTTGTACGGGGATCATGCCCTGTCTATTTTTGTCATGCCCCCTTCATCAGAAGATTTAAAAAAGCGACTTCTTAACCGGTCATCAGACCGGTCGGGAGACATTCAAATGAGGATAGAGAAAGGTAAAGCAGAACTGCTGTATGCCGACAAATTTGATGTAACCATTATCAATGATGATCTGGAAGAAGCCGTTAAGAAGGCTGAACAAGCTATCAGATATTTTCTGCATTGATGTTTTAACCTGTATTATTCCTGCGTCAAGTTTGGGGAAGATGCAAGACATCGAAGGCCAGCGACATAGTTCTCCTACTTCTATGCCTTTGCAACGCAGCAGATGCTCGAAAAACGACGCACTCGAAAAAAATGCATAAAAATAAAATTTTTTGAGGATAATAAGTAAAGCACTAATATTCTATTGTTTATAATTTTTTTTATTTTTTATGCATAATAAAGGTTAAATATTTCATATTCATGAAGGTAGGTCTTTTTTTTGGTTCATATAATCCCATTCATATCGGTCATATGGCGATAGCAAATTATTTTGCAGAATTTTCTGATCTGGGAAAAATTTGGCTTGTTATAAGTCCGCAGAGCCCCTTTAAACGAAGGACAAACTTACTTGCAGAGCATCACCGGTATTATATGGCTCAATTGGCCCTGGAGGATGATAACCAAATCAGTCCGACAAATATAGAGTTTCATCTGCCCAAGCCATCCTATACGATAGATACCCTGACATATTTGCGGGAAAAATATCCGCAACATCAACTATGCATTATTATAGGATCTGACAATCTAAAATATCTGCATAAATGGAAAAATATCTCTGAGTTGATCGCACAATACCCCATTTATGTATATCCCAGGTCAGCAACAGATCCGAATGTCTATCGCGAACGATTTCCTGTGAAAGTTGTTGATGCTCCCCAGATTGAGATCTCTTCGAGCTTTATTCGGAGTGCGATACGGCAGGGCAAAGATATCCGCTATTTTGTTCCTTTTAAAGTCTATCACTATATTAAAGAAATGCATTTTTATGAAAAATGATGATCACCTGATGTACATAAATGAATATGCTTTATGATACTTTTATTTGTATATCTTTTTATTGCGTTATTTTTTTCATTTTTATGCTCTTTGCTTGAAGCTGCATTATTGAGCATTACCCCTTCTTATATAGCGGCCGGGGTCAATGAAAATAAGTCCTATGCCAAAACGCTGAAGCGCTTTAAGGAAAAAATTGATTTGCCTTTGTCCGCCATACTTACGCTGAACACTTTTGCCCATACCATTGGTGCGGCGGGTATTGGAGCTCAGGCTCAAAAAGTGTGGGGCAATGAATATTTGTCCATAACTTCTGCGGTTTTAACCCTATTGATTTTAATATTTTCGGAAATCATACCCAAAACCATTGGTGCCAGTTTATGGAAAAAATTGGCGCCATTTACGGCCCATGCATTAAATGTGCTTATATATTCGCCACTTTATCCTTTTATTATTCTGAGTAAGTTCATTGCCAAAATTTTGAACCAGCAGAAAGGAAGTGCCATATTGAGCAGGGCAGAATTTCAAGCCATGGCAGAGATTGGTGTTCAGGAAGGGATTTTTAAGAAGGAGGAGTCGCAGATATTGATGAATCTGATGAAGTTTAACAATATCGTGGTTAAGAGTATCATGACCCCTCGTACGGTCGTTGTTGCAGCTCCAGAAGAAAAAACGGTTAAAGAATTTTTTGAAGAGCATGAAAAGATTAGGGTTTCCAGAATACCCATCTATATGGAGAATATTGATAACATTACCGGATATGTTTTAAAGGATGATCTTATGCATCATATGATTGAAAAAACATGGAACAAGCAATTGAAGAATCTCTCCAGGAACATCATTGTAGTCAATGAAAAAATGCCTATTATTCGGTTATTTTATCAATTTATTCAGCAAAAAGAGCACATAGCTATGGTTGTGGGTGAATATGGGGAAATGTCGGGTATTGTGACTATGGAAGATGTGATTGAAACCCTTTTGGGCAGCGAAATTGTGGATGAGCTGGATAATATTGAGGATATGCAGAAACAAGCCATGCAGATTTGGGAGAAAAGGGCAAAAAAGCTGGGGCTTATATGATGCAGGTTAGGTGATTTGGCATGAAACGATGCGGCAGATAAAAAATAAAGTTTTACATTTGATGTATTGGAAAATCAAAATTTTACAGGATGGAAGTAACGGTTGAAACAGCAAAGCAAATGGGATTGTTGCCAGAAGAGTATGAAGAGATCAAATCGATACTTGGAAGAAATCCCAATTTTACCGAGTTAAGTATTTATTCAGTAATGTGGTCGGAGCATGCATCATATAAGAATTCCATTAAATGGTTAAAGACTTTACCCCGTGAGGGAAAACAGCTTTTAACTGAAGCGGGAGAGGAGAATGCCGGATTGGTAGATTTGGGAGACGCATTTGCATGTGCTTTTAAAATTGAGTCCCATAATCATCCCTCAGCAATAGAACCTTACCAGGGTGCTGCCACTGGTGTAGGAGGGATAAACCGTGATATATTCACCATGGGTGCCAGGCCCATTGCACAGTTAAATTCTTTAAGGTTTGGAGATCCCATGTTAAACCGGACGAAATGGCATGTCAAGGGTGTGGTTAAGGGAATAGGTGATTATGGCAATTCATTTGGGGTTCCTGTCCTTGCAGGTGAAGTTTTTTTTGATAAGAGCTATAATACCAATCCTCTGATTAATGCCATGTCAGTTGGTCTGGTTAAGAAAGACCACATTATTTCCGCTGTAGCCAAGGGTGCAGGTAATCCTGTTTATATTGTGGGTTCGTCTACAGGCAAAGATGGCATTCACGGGGCGACCTTTGCTTCTTCCAATCTTACTGAGCATTCTAGTGAGGATCTTCCTTCTGTACAGGTGGGTGATCCTTTTATGGAAAAGCTTTTATTGGAAGCAACGCTGGAGCTGAATAAGTCAGATGCAGTTATTGGGATGCAGGATATGGGTGCTGCAGGTATTATTTGCTCAACATCAGAGATGTCTGAAAAAGGAGGCCATGGTATGAAGATAGATCTTGGTAAGGTACCTTTGCGACAGCAGAATATGGATCCGTTTGAGATTCTGCTCTCTGAATCCCAAGAGCGGATGCTGGTGGTGGTGAAAAAAGGATATGAAAAAGAGGTTGAACGCATCTTTGATAAATGGGATCTGAACAGGGAGATTATTGGTGAGGTTATTAGAGAAGACCGGTTGTTTTTTTATATGCATGATGAACTTGTGGCTGATGTTCCTGCCTCTACGCTTGTTTTAGGAGGAGGTGCGCCGGTGTATGACAGGGAGTACAGGAAACCAGCCTATATAGATGAGATGAAGAAGTTTTCCATAGCGGATGTTTCCGAGCCTGACAATTACATGGATGTGATTATCAGGCTTATTAAAAATCCCAATATCGCCTCCAAGCAATGGATTGTTGAGCAATATGATTCCATGGTGGGCACCGCCAACATGAGTACAAACTATCCCAGTGATGCGGGAATCTTCAATCTGAAGCATAATAACCAGGCCCTGGCTATGACGGTTGATTGCAATGCCCGGTATGTGAATGCCGACCCGAATAAAGGGGCTCAGATTGCTGTTGCTGAGGCCGCCAGAAATATTGTCTGTTCCGGGGCTGATCCCCTTGCCATTACCAATTGTTTGAACTTTGGAAATCCATACAATCCGGATGCCTACTGGCAGTTTGTTGAATCTGTAAAGGGAATGGGCGAAGCCTGCCGAAAATTCAATACCCCGGTTACTGGAGGAAATGTTAGCTTTTACAATCAAACGACCATCAATGACCATATGGAGCCGGTCTTTCCAGCGCCTGTGATTGGAATGATCGGACTGGTAAAGGATAAGAAACATCAAACAACGATTGGTTTTAAAGAGAAAGGTGATATGATTTTTCTCATCGGCAGATCTGTTGAAGATATTAATGCTTCGGAATACCTTTATGCTTATCATCAGATAGAACGATCACCCGCACCCCATTTTGATTTGCATGAAGAATATGACATACAGCAGGCAGTAAAAGCTTTAATCGCGCATGACTTGATTGAATCGGCCCATGATGTATCTGATGGCGGCTTATTTGTAACTCTTTTGGAATCCGCTATAATCAATAACCTGGGATTCGATATTACTTCCAGCGCAGATATCAGAAAGGATGCTTTCCTTTTTGGTGAAGCCCAAAGCAGAGTGGTGGTGAGCGTTTCATCTACCATGGAAACTTCATTCATTGATTTTATGCTTGAAAGAGAAGTGCCTTTTTCTACATTGGGCCATGTGACAAAATCCGAAGTGAGAATTGATGACGATTCATTCGGGTTTATTTATGACCTCAAAAAGCATTATGAAAATGCTCTGCATGAGCTTATGGAGGAATGATGCCGCAGGATATGTACAATTTTCTCATATGTCGCCAACCCATTACCCTTTATACTAATACCATATTTTATCCGTTCATAATCTAATGTGCGTTTCAATTAACTACCATGATGATCTGACTTTATGGTCAAATGATGAGTAAATGGATTTGAGGAAGATGCTTTTGGTTGTTTTATTGTCTTGCCCTTTGTTGGGTGTTGCTCAACAAGAAACCGTGCGACATTATCAGAAGATCGACCATAAACCCTTTCATTTTGGATATACGCTGGGCATCAATACCATGGATTTTGGTATTTATCCTTCCCAATACGCTTTGAGAGACAGTGCCAGCGATTTTTTCCCTGAATTGAACCGTTTGTTTCCCGGTGTTGATATCGGTATCGTAACCAATTTCAGGTTGAGTGAATATTTTGACCTAAGGTTGCTTCCGGGTATTTCACTGGGCCAGCGAAATTTGTTGTTTTATGAGCACGCTGATACCGATAGTGCTAAAGCATTCTCTGAAATGCGACTTGGTTCCACTTTTATTAATGTTCCTATAATCCTTCGCTATGAAGCCCAACGGGAAAAAAACTACCGGCCCTACCTGATCCTGGGAACGAATTTTCGCTGGGATATGGCCAGGAACAAAGATTTTAATTCCAGCGAGGGCATTTATGTCAAATTAAAGCCTTTCGATGTTTATGTAGAAGGCGGTTTTGGTATTGATTTTTATTTGCCCTATTTCAAATTGTCCACTGAAATTAAGTTATCGGTGGGAATGCTGAATATTCTCTCACCTGATAAAGCTGATGAACATCCCGGGTATGTCAGATCCATTGATAAGCTAAAGTCAAGGGTGGTAAGCCTTTCTTTTCATTTCGAATAGCTTAGGGTCTGTTGAAAAATGCAAAACACTTTAAAACAACAGGATAGACATAATTCCTGCTTCCAACATGCAAGTTTTCATTATATACCTGCAAAAAACCTTGCATTTGAATTTTTTGTTAACCCTGTCTTCTTCTGAATTCCGAACAAATAATGCCAGCAGCAACTGAAACGTTCAGGGATTCGGGATTTTGGCCGGGTTTTGTTGAAAAAATTGGAATCGACAGGTAATGTCCGATATAAGGTTTGAGCTCTTCAGAAATACCATGCGATTCGTTGCCCATGATCAATAGCCCCCTGTTGGTTAAATGCGATTGATAAATATTTTCTCCATTTTCCATTACCGTCCCATAAATGGGGAAATTCTCCTTTTTGCGCAATCTGGTCAATAGATCGGGCAAATCCTGATAATGGATTTTGACCCTGCAAATTGAACCCATAGTGGATTGTATAACTTTTTGGTTATAGATTTCAACGGTATCCGGGGAACAGATAACATTTTGTATACCAAACCAATCCGCAATACGGATGAGGGTACCCAGATTTCCCGGATCATTCATTTGTTCCAGTACCAGTGAAAGATCCTGCGTTAATTCATGTTCTTCCAGCCTGTAATAAGGCTGCTTGACGACAGCAAGGACCTGTTCCGGTGTTTTCAGGCTGCTGATTTTTTTGATTTCTTCCTGGGTAATGGTAATCAGTTCTTTGATATTTTTACCCAATAAATGGTGGTATGTATTCATCCATTCCTGAGTTGCACAGAGCACCCTGATGTGGAAACCGGAAGATGCGATTTCTTTTACCAGTTTGGTCCCCTCTGCAAGAAAGAGGTTGTATTCGTTTCTAAACTTCTTTTTTTTTAGGCCGGAAATGAATTTAATTTTATTTTTGCTTAACATTTTGTTAACAAAGATTTTGTCTAAAACCTTGAAATAATCAGTGAATTTTTGATGGGCAACAAGAAATACTTTTATTATACCCTTTTGCTTTTAAGTTTGTTTGCGATTTTGTCCTGCAATACAACAAAATACGTACCTAAAGACGCATATCTCCTAAAAAAATATCAGTTTAAAATTAAGCATAAAAATACAGATATCGAAAACAAGGAGATCAAGAAATTCACGCAGCAAACACCGAATCAAAAAATATTGGGGCTTAAGATACCCCTGGCCTTGTACAGTCTTTCGGAGCCAGAGCATCATAAGGGCATACATAAGCTATTAAAGAATATGGGTGAAGAACCGGTCGTTTGGGATCGCTATCAAACAGAAGAAACCCGCAGGCAAATTTCCAATTATCTTGATAAAAGGGGTTATTATAACGCCAGGGTCAGCGATACGGTAAAGATCCGCCGGCAAAAGGCCACTGTGAAGTTTAATGTACGCTTAGATGAACCTTATATCATTGATAGTGTCTCTTACCTGATAAAGGATTCTACCCTTAGACCTTTTTTTTTAACTGATAGTGTTCAACTACCCGTTCAGGAAGGATCGGTTTTTTCTGTTGCATTGTTACAACAGGAAAGGAATATGATTGAAGATCTTTTTCGCAATAAAGGTTTTTATCGGTTTTCAAAAGATTTTATTGAATTTGTGGCGGACACACTGAATAAAGATAACCAGGTAGACTTAAAGATAGAGATCAATCCATATATAATCAAAAAGGAGCAGGAAACCATTAAGTCCGCCGCTCATAAGAGGTACCGGATAGATTCGATCTATATATTTCCTGATTATGCCCCCCGGCGGGCCATAGCCAATAAGGCGCAGTATTTTCAAAGCGTTGATACCACAAAGTACAAGGAATATTTTTTCATATATAATCAAGTACCGGGGGTTGATCTGGATGTTATTGACCAGTCGAATTACCTTACCACAGGTCAATGGTATAGACAAGAAGATGTCAATAGAACCTATGAGCGGTTAAACGCCTTAAGGTTGTTCAAAACCATCAATATAAAGTTTGAAGAGACATCAGATAAAAGTGATTCGTTAAGGGGTGGGCTGAAATGTTTTATCTATTTGCAGAAATTCAAGTTACAATCATACACCATAGAACTTGAGGGGACCAATTCTTCGGGGAATATTGGAGGCGGAGGCAATCTCGTGTATTCTCACCGGAGTTTTTTTGGAGGGGCGGAGCATTTTCAATCAAGATTCACAGGGGCTTTTGAAATACTGGATCAGGAAGAATTCAGCCGGATTGACAACACCGTGAAATTGGGAATGGATGTACGTGTTGATTTTCCGGAGTTTTTGGTTCCTTTTATCCGGAGCCAGCGTTTTGTTAAGAGGTACCATCCCAGTACTTCTTTGTCAGGTTTGTATGATTATCAGGAAAGACCTGATTATACAAGAACTTTGGCAAATTTATCCTTTGGGTACCATTGGGAGAATAAGAAGAATCTCACCCATTTTATTAATCCCATAGAGTTGAATATTCTGCAACTTCCTTACCTTTCGTATAATTTTAGAAGGAATTTGGGAGAAGTATATCTTAAAAGCAGCTATGATGATCATTTTCTTTCGGTTACCAGTTATAGCATGATATTTAACAATCAGTATACCAATAAAACAAGTGATTTTCAATATTTTCGAATCAATACGGAAATCGCCGGTAATGTATTAGCTGCCGTTAATAACCTTCTCGAATCGCATAAGGTTGGGGATCACTATGAAATTTTTGGCATCCGTTATGCCCAGTTTTTTAAAGCTGATCTGGAATTTCGTCATTACGAGGTGCTTAATGAAGAGAATCGTTTTGTATACCGTATTTTTGTGGGCGGGGGCTTTCCCTATGGCAATTCAAAGGCTTTGCCTTTTGTAAAGCAGTATTTTTCAGGAGGACCGAATAGCCTCAGGGCATGGAATGTGAGAGCCCTGGGGCCCGGTAGCTATAAGCCACGCGAAGGCTTTAGAGGTTATCCCAACCTTACGGCTGATTTTAAGTTTGAAGCCAACTGGGAGTATAGGTTTGATATGTTTTGGATATTGAAAGGGGCTTTGTTTCTTGATGCAGGCAATATATGGTCGCTTAACCCTGAAGATAAGCGCGAAGGGGCGCTATTGAGAATGGATGAATTTTATCAACAGGTAGCTATAGGTACTGGCTTTGGGGTTAGATTTGACCTGTCTTTTTCAGTATTTCGACTGGATCTGGGTCTGAAATTAAAAGATCCCTCTTATGCAAAAGGCAGTAGATGGGTGCCCGGCAACAGACAACTTAGCGGAGAAAGCCTTTCATGGAATATCGCTATAGGATATCCGTTTTAACGATAAGCTCTTTTCAGTTTTTTATTATTTTTGTTTTGATTGTAAATGCTAAAAATTTTGATTATGGCCTATAATAAAGTATTAGATCTCCTTGGAGATAAAGCAGATGATCTGCTTGGGCACAAATGTGAAACCGTACATAAAGATCAGCTTCATTTGCCTGGTCCGGATTTCATAGAAAGGGTTTTCTATCATACCAACAGGAGCCCGAGGGTTTTGGCAAATTTGGCACGGTTATTCGGCTATGGAAGGCTGGGTGGAACAGGCTATCTTTCCATATTGCCTATTGATCAAGGTATTGAGCATTCCGGAGGTGCTTCCTTTGCGCCCAATCCCTTGTATTTTGATCCTGAAAATATTGTTAAATTAGCTTTAGAAGGTGAGTGCAATGGTGTGGCCTCGACAATTGGTGTACTTGCAGCCATGTCCAGAAAGTATGCACACAAAATCCCATTTATTGTCAAGATCAACCATAATGAGCTGTTGACTTATCCAAACACCTATGACCAGATTATGTTTGGCAGCGTTGATGAGGCTTTTAATTTGGGTGCTGTTGCCATAGGAGCCACCATATATTTTGGCAGTGCTGAGTCAGATCGTCAGATTGTTGAAGTAGCAGAAGCATTTGAAAGAGCCCATGAACTTGGGATGGCTACTGTATTATGGTGCTATACAAGGAACACGGCATTTAAGACTCAGGAACAGGATTATCATACCGCTGCCGATCTGACCGGGCAGGCCAATCATCTGGGGGTTACCATTCAGGCAGATATTATCAAGCAAAAATTGCCTACGACCAACGAAGGTTTTAAAGTATTGGACTTCGGTAAGACACATGAAAAAGTATATACTGATCTAACTTCGGATCATCCCATAGACCTTACCCGCTATCAAATTGTTAACAATTATATGGGACGTATTGGTTTGATTAATTCAGGGGGTGCATCCAAAGGTGAAACAGATTTGAAGGATGCGGTGATCACTGCAGTGATTAATAAGAGGGCCGGTGGCACCGGATTAATTAGCGGTCGAAAGGCTTTCCAAAAACCAATGAAAGACGGTATAGAATTGCTGAATGCCATACAGGATGTTTATCTGACCAAAGAAATTGATGTTGCTTGAAACTGGAATGCTTATGATTTAAGGTATTTCGGAGCGGGCATGCAAACAAACGCCATGCAGTCAGTGTATACTGTAGATAATTCATGATCAATCACAGGAGGGACGTAATGCAGCTTGTTGCGTCCCATTTTTATTGGAGGATATGCTTGACAATGAAACGTTTTTTCTATCATCGTTCTTGTCTGTAATATGCACAAAAAATAGATATGCTTTTGTAAATTACAGTATACTAGTGTTTTTGTGTATTAACAGTACAGGCTTATCAATAATGATTGGATAAAAAGTTGATTTATGGGTAAATTTGATTTTACAAAGCGCGACAGTTTTGGTAGTAAATTTGGAGTAATTGCTGCAACGGCGGGTTCAGCAGTAGGTCTGGGGAATATATGGAGGTTTCCCTATATTGCAGGAGAAAATGGCGGTGGTGCTTTTATTATTGTTTATCTTCTTTTTATTCTTGTTATAGGAATTCCTGTAATGCTCTCGGAGTTTACCATTGGTAGGAGCGCTCAAAGAAATGTTTTTGGGGCTTTTAAAAAACTGGCTCCGAAAACATACTGGTATCTGCTGGGGTTACTTGGTGTCGTTGCAGCGTTTATCATTTTATCATTTTACAGTACGGTAGCATCCTGGACTCTTGAATATATCTATAAATCCATGGTCGACGCATTTTCAGGTAAATCACCTGATCAACTAACCCTATTGTTTGAGGGTTTTAAAGCCAGTACCTTGCGGCCTGTTCTCTGGCAGCTGGTGTTTATGTTTCTTACGGCCTGGATTGTTATTGCCGGCGTAAAAAGAGGTATAGAAAAATATGCCAAGATATTGATGCCCCTTCTGGTGGTTTTGATTATTGTTATGGATATACGGGCTGTGACCCTACCAGGAGCAGAGGAGGGACTTGCTTTTCTTTTAAGACCTGACTTTTCAAAGCTGAATACCAATAGTGTGCTGGAAGCACTGGGCCAGGCTTTTTTCTCACTGAGCATCGGCATGGGCACCCTGATCACCTATGGTTCCTATATAAATAGAAATGACAATCTAGCCAATACAGCAATCAGCGTCTCTGCTGCTGATACGCTTATTGCCGTGTTGGCAGGGGTGGCTATATTTCCGGCTGTATTTGCATTTGGTATTGAACCCAATGCAGGTCCTGATTTAATTTTCAGAACATTACCCAATATCTTCATGCAATTGCCCGGAGGATATTACTTTGCTCTCCTGTTTTTTATCCTTCTTATCGTTGCTGCGCTAACTTCTTCTATTTCTGTCTTAGAGGTGGTTGTCGCTTATTTCTCGGAGGAACTTGGTATCTCACGCAAACCTGCTACAATCATTGCCACTGTATCGATCAGTGCCCTGGGAGTTTTCGCCACCATGTCATGGGGTATGCTTAAAGATGCTACCCTGTTTGACCAAAATATTTTTGGCTTACTTGATTTCACTGCTTCAAGTGTGCTTTTACCTCTGGGGGGTCTGTTTATCGTAATTTTCCTGGGATGGTACCTGGGTAAACCGGGGGCAAAGAATGAAATTTCGAATCAGGGACAAATAAAAGCGCGTTTGCTTCCTTTGTTCATGTGGATCATTAAATATCTCGCGCCTGTTGCCATTGCACTGGTGTTTCTGAATGGTATCGGGCTGCTTAAAATCTAACCATGCATCATAACTCACTGTTGGTTTTTATAAAGCTAACGCTTATCTGGCTTTATATCCAAACATATGTCTGTAAAACTAATGAATGGCAAAGATGAACCAATTTCGCATAAAAGACCTTTTTTTCTTTTCTAAGAGAGAAAGAAGCGGTATTTATACCCTGGCGATATTGGTGGGTTTATTATTGCTGGTCAGATTCAATATGCATAAGCTGGCTTCAAACAATGAAACAACCATTGACCCGGAGTTTGTTAGTGAAATCAACACATTTTTTCGTGAACCCAGTAACAGCGGGAATGTTTCTGATACAACTGAAATAGAGTCCATTCAAAATCCTACAGCCTCTTTCCCACAACTTTTCTTTTTTGATCCGAATCAGATTAGTGTCAGGGGATGGAGAGACCTTGGATTAAGTGACAGACAGATAAAAGTTATCATGCGTTTCAAAAATGCGGGTGGGAAGTTTTATCGGAAAAGGGATTTACTAAAGATTTACGGAATAAACACAATTGATTATGAGCGACTTAAGCATTATATCTTTATTGAAAAAGAACAAGCGCCATCAGCAGTCGCCCCTAAAAGTGAAAGTCAGGAAATACCTGTTATAGAGATCAATACAGCAGACACTTTTCAGCTGGCATTATTGAAAGGTATCGGACCTGTTTATGCGCGCAGAATCTGTAAATACAGAGATCTTGTGGGAGGTTTTTATTGTTTAGAGCAACTCACTGAAGTTTATGGCATCACAAAAGATTTGCTGGAACAAATTGAGCCGTCCATACATATTGATACGGGGCAGATCCGTTCCATTAATGTGAATAAGGCAGATTTTGGCAGTTTGATCCGTCATCCCTATATCAATGAATATCAGATACGATCTATTTTGAGTTACCGAAAGTTTAAAGGGGAAATAGATCATACCGAAGCATTGTTCCAGGAACAGGTTTTGGATTCTGGAACCTATATTCGGTTGAAGCCTTATTTAACGGTAGATTAATCCGGTAGAGCTGTAGGATATTTTGGCTTGTATAATGACGGGTAGGTGATTGATGCGTGCGGATATAAGTTTGTATAAAACCGGGGTGGGTTGATAACAGCATGTTGAACAAAAAAATATTTTTTTATCCTTATCGTTTTGAGAATGTGGAATTAATTTAATAGATTTGCGACTCAATTTAAAAAGGAGGTTATATATGATCGTAATACAATTAAAAGATGGAGAAAACATTGAAAGGGCATTAAAAAAATTCAAAAGGAAGTTTGAGAAAACAGGTGTCATGAGAGAAGTTAGAGAAAGGCAGGCCTATACCAAGCCATCTATGGAAAAGCGGGAAAAGAAGAAAAAAGCGATTTACCGTCAAAAGCTGAGAGAGCAGGAAGAATAAATATGATTTTTATTGAAAGATGTTAAGCATAATAAAGTTATGTATAAAGAAGACTTTATTAAATACCTGCAATTTGAGAAGCGCTATTCAAACCATACCATCCGAGCTTATAGCAATGACCTGGATCAGTTTTTCAATTATCTTACATGTTACTACAACACCCTTGAATTATGCTCTATCAATGGTAAAGTGATACGTTCATGGATTGCCAGCCGGATGGATGATAAAGACTCTGTACCTACCATAAAGCGTAAAATTTCAACACTACAGTCGTATTTCAAGTTTTTAAGACGGCGGGAGTTAATTGCTTTCAATCCCATGAGTCAGGTTTATACACCCAAAACAGGCAGGCGCATCCCGTATTTCATTGATGAATCACATATGGAATTGTTGTTGGATAAGGATTTTTTCTCCTCCGATTTTTTTGGCAGCAGAGATCAGTTAATCATTGAAATGCTGTATCAGACCGGGATACGTCTGGCAGAGCTGATCCACATCAAAGACAAAGATATTGATCCGGTTAAATGTCAGATCAAAATACTGGGAAAGCGCAATAAGGAAAGGATAATGCCTATTACGGATTCATTTAATGGTCTTGTCGGTCATTATCAATCACTCCGTGACAGTAAATTTTCATTGCCTTTAGAGGGTTATTTATTTGTAACCGATAAAGGAAAGAAGCTCTACGAAAAGTTCGTATACCGAACCGTAAGGAAGTATTTGGGTTATATAACCACCATGGAGAAGAAAAGTCCGCATGTATTAAGACATACATTTGCAACCCATATGCTTAACAGGGGTGCTGATCTGAATGCGATAAAAGAATTGATGGGACATGCTAATTTATCGGCTACACAAATCTATACGCATAACACCTTTGAACAACTGAAAAAGATCTATAAGCAAGCACACCCAAGAAGTTAAAATAATATAGGAGGATTATTATATGGATATTAAGATACATTCCGTGCATTTTGATGCCGATGCAAAACTTGTTGATTTCATAGAGAAAAAGGTTAATAAACTGGATCAATTTTATGACAGTATTATTGGTGCTGAAGTATTTTTACGGCTAGAAAAACAGACTCCGGATAATAAGTTAACAGAGATCAAGTTACAGATTCCGGGCAGTGATTTATTTGCCAAAAAGCAGACAGGTACCTTCGAGGAATCTACTGATTTAGCGGTAGATGCATTACGCAAGCAACTTACCAAGCGAAAAGCCAAGCAAAGGGGTTTATAAATATTAAAAAAACAAGGAATAATTTTTGAAAGACAAATAAAATATATACCTTTGCGAACCGATTTTTTGAATTATAAACGTTCTTTATATTGTTGATTTCAGGCTGTTGCCGATGTAGCTCAGCTGGTCTAGAGCAGCTGATTTGTAATCAGCAGGCCGTGGGTTCGAATCCCTCCATCGGCTCCTGTTTTGGGGAGGTACCAAAGTGGCCAACTGGGGCAGACTGTAAATCTGCTGGCGTATGCCTTCGTAGGTTCGAATCCTGCCCTCCCCACGG
>CAYYLT010000022.1:15459-20095 GCA_964472385.1 uncultured Bacteroidales bacterium | reverse complement strand
GCAACGGTTTGCAAGTTATCCGGGAAGCGCTGCTAATGAAGTCCGCAGGTATTGCAATCGTTTTTTTTATCAATTTCCCGCCTGCATTTGATCTCCTCAACTCTGGCACATTGAATGCCCAGCTTTCGCATTTCTCTGTTCCGTCCTACTTCAGTTTCCGGAAATTTACCGTTTTTCTGTATAAGCATGCGAATGGCAAGAAAAAGCAGCGCAATGCCAATGATCAGGATTGCGGGTATGAGCAGCTTGACGAACATATATGCTATGTTTTCAACAAAAATAACAAATTATGATTATATTGGCAGTAAAAAAGATGCATCATGGAAATATTTCCAAAACCCAGGGGGGTGTCAGTCGATGCCTCAATTTTGCAAATTGCCGATACAGTGGAGGTATCATTCAGGATAGCTTTATTTCCCGATTAATGCCATATGTTGAATTCCTTACGGTTTGACCGGAAAAGGAGATAGGTTTGGGTGTGCCCCGTGATCCTGTGCGTCTTGTAGATCAACATGGCGAGAGAAAGATGATTCAACCTGCCAGTGGACGTGATTTGACAAAAGGAATGCAGTTTTTTACCCATCATTTTCCGGATATGATTTTTCCTGCCTTGATTTCCGATTCATATTTTTAGGTTGCTCATTAATTTGATTAATAAAGCATTTTGATGAACCTACCAGGAATTCCTTTTCCATAGTGTTTTCAGTTTCCTTTGGTTTTAAAGATGGTATTTTTCCTGCTTTGTTTGAGCTGCTGATCTGTTTTATCTGTTCAACAGACAGAACCACCGGATTGACCATCCCTTCTTTATTAGCTGAATACCAGACATTATGCTTTAAAACCTCAATTTTCTGAGGATAATAAGTACCCTGTTTTGTTATGATCTCGGGCAGATCATCGGGTATATCTTTCCATGCCTCTTGATAGGTGTCCAGTTCAAAATTCAAACAGGATTTGAGTTTCCCACTATGATCCATAAGCTTCGTGTCGGTGCAGGGCAACTGCTGTATCTTTGCAGCCGATATTTTGACGGATTTAATGTTGGTTTGCCATCGCGATCCACACATTTCATGGCCACAAGAACTAAAACCTCCGATCATTGCTGCTTCCTGTCGAGCCCCAATTTGCTTCATCTCGATTTTTACCTGAAATTCAACCGCATAGTGCTTTACCAGATCCCTGAAATCAATCCATTTATCAGCCACGTAGTATAAGGTAACCCTGGTACCGTCACCCTGAAATTCTGCGTCGCTGATCTTCATGTCCAGGCCCATCTCTTTGGCAATCTCCCGGGCTCTGTTTCTTATAGGAATTTCCCTTTTCTTTGCCTTTATCCATCTATCTACATCCGACGCCCTGGCTTTGCGATAGATGGCCAGCAGGTTATACCGGCTTTTTTTTCTTATTTTTCGATTATACTGCTTTTTAGCCAGCAGACCGGTAAGCGAAACCATGCCAATATCATGGCCACTTGGGGATTCTACTGCTACAATATCCCCCTGCTTCAAAGATAAACCCTGCGAATTGCTGTAAAAAGCTTTGTGTGTATTTTTAAATCTTACTTCGACCAGATTTGAGTTATCTGATGGGTCTTTGATGTGATTCAGGTAGTCGAAAGTATCTAGTTTTTTGTGTTTTCTGAAATAAGCTCTTATGGGTTCATATATATCTTCTGCGTGATGATTGTTCTGCCAATATTCCATAATATGTTGTTTTTGGGCTTGATGATGTTTCAAGTATAATTTATTTGATCTAATCTGTATTATTCAATAACACAAATTCAAATTAATATAACGATGCACGGATGGATTTTATTGATCAACCGATGGAAATTTAATGAGCCGGATTTTGGGTATAGTCTGTTTATCAGTCTTTTCATCAAAATTTAGCCTGAATAATACAGGTTAAATCCCGGGAAGACATTTCTTTAAGTGCCAGCCTGTGGATCATATAGGCTAAGGATGGTATTTTGATTGGGTAAGGATCTGCTGATATTGATTGTTTTGCATCAAAAGGGGTAAGGTTGCACGGGCGTTTTTGTCCATGTAGGCTTCGATAATTTTCCAGCCAAGCCAGTTAATAGCGCGGCCCGGAGATTTTCCGGAAAATCCTGAGGTAAAAGGTGCGGGATTGACCATTTTATTGATGGTCATATAATCGGTAGAATACAATAGTTTTTTATCTATCAGGTAATTCCATAAATTTTCCTCGTTGTTGATACACCATTCCAGTTCTTCTGCTGTAAAACCGGTAATGAGGGTATCGTGTTCCTCTGGCAACATTGATTTGGTAAAGTAAAGCAATTTTCCTTTATACAACATATTGGCAAGAAGGTGATCAATGGAGTCGTTGAAGGTCCATTCCGTTTGAGCCCATGCGCGCATACAATCCGAGGGTATCTTAAGCTTGTGCATGTTTTTTTGGCGGTATCCGGCCCATCCAAGCTTATCGTAAAAGATACAGTCTCTACCCAGATACTTATCCAGTCCGATAGCCAGAACACTGTCCGCAATGACGATAGATTGATTGAAACCACCTATAAAGGTATAAACTGCAGGGATCTCTTTTTCCGGAAAATAATATTTATAATGCCTGAATCCTACCGTTAATTTTTTTTTGATATCCGCAACATCCGGAAAAACCTTCATGATTTTTTTGTAAACCCGGTTCATATCGTAATCATTCAGAAAAGCCCGCAGATTAGCGGGATAATTCCTGCTGTTTGAAGTGCCTATATTGATTACATTCCTGTTGTATAGCTCATAAAAATCACCGTATTGTTGATTCAGAGAGGGAATCATCTTATAAATACTATCGACGTCAAGTTGGAAAAGCTCTTTTTCCAATCGTTTAATGGTTATGTCAACATTTACTCCGCTAAGATCTGCTTTATACCTGTTTTTTTCGCCACAACTGAAGAGTGTAAGCGCCAGAATTACAGCAGATAAAAGATACCTCATCATTTTTAATGTTTTTTTGGGATTCAATAACAACAGAAATTATTATTTTTATTGGTACAAATATTGTTAAATCAAAAGATCAAAAGCAAATTTAAATACTGAAAATATGAAAAAATATTTCCTTTTTTTGTCATTGTTTCTATTGAGCGTGAGCGGTTTTTCCCAGGGTATTCGTTTTACGGTATTCGGAGAACCGCAGCTTTGTTGGTTTGCACCTGATTCAAAAACTATGGAATCTGCCGGTTCTATGATTGGATTTAACGGGGGACTTAACTTTGACAATTTTTTTACGGAAAATTACGCCTTTTCTACGGGTGTTTCCATCAACAATGTCAATGGCAAGCTGAAATATCTGGAATCCACGAATATTAAGGGACTTGATTCCTTATATGCGTTGTCTTCCGCTGATGTGGCAACGTATCATCTGCAATACATACAAATTCCCATCGGACTGAAATTTAAGACTATCGAGATCGGATATTCACGGATTTTTGCTCATTTGGGGATGAATGCGGGTATCAACATCCAGTCTAAAGGAGATTTGCCGCAAGTCAAAGATGTTGATGCTGCGGATGTGTTTCATTGGTACAATATGGGTTACTATATTGGTGGAGGTCTGGAGTATTCTTTGGGAGGAAACACAGCCATTGTTGGCGGCTTAACCTATAAGCAGGGTTTATTGGATATTACTGAAGTGGAATCCCGGAAGCTCAAAACCGGCGCGTTGTCACTAAGGGTGGGTATTTTATTCTAACCTTTAAAATGCATAAAATACTGATGTGCTTCGCTTTGCGAAAGCCTTGAAGTAGGCGACTACGTCGTCGGCTTTCGACGCTATGATCTACCCAAAACTTGACGCATGAATAATTCAGGTCAGATTAATATATATTTGCAGCGAAGCTGCGGTAAGAATAATATAGGATAAAAACAGATAAGCCATATGAAGATTGCATTAGCACAGTTGAACTATCACATTGGTCATTTTTCCCACAATAAAGATTTAATTATTAATACGATAGTTAGAGCTAAACAGGATCATGCCGATCTGGTGGTATTTTCAGAGCTTTGTGTATGCGGATACCCGCCCCAGGATCTTTTGGAATACCGCGAATTTATCAGGCAATGCGAGGATGCTGTTCGGGAGATTGCGACCCATTGCAATGGTATAGCTGCTATTTTGGGGAGTCCGCGTATTAATCCCAGTAGTTCGGGAAAGATGCTTTTGAACTCTGCTTATTTTATTGAGGATGGCGTCATTAAGTCAATACAAGATAAGACCTTGCTTCCAACCTATGATATATTTGATGAATACAGGTATTTTGAACCCAATAACCGCTTTGAACTGATTGAATTCAGAGGAAAGAGAATTGCTTTAACCATTTGTGAAGATTTATGGGATGAACAACCTGTTCAGGGTGTTTTTGGAAGAGATAGGTTGTACAATGAATCGCCCCTGGAAAAGCTGAGGCAATTCAATCCGGATATGTTGATCAATATAGCGGCTTCACCCTTTTCATACAGTAAGATATGGGGGAAGAAAAACATTTTCATTCAAAAAGCCAAGCGATATCAGCTTCCTGTTTTTTATGTCAATCAGGTAGGTGCGCAGACCGAGCTGATATTTGAAGGAGCTTCTTTGGCCATTCACATATCAGCTCGGTCTGCGCACCTACCTG
>CAYYLT010000022.1:0-15449 GCA_964472385.1 uncultured Bacteroidales bacterium | reverse complement strand
TTGGCCATTCACCCCAATGGGGTTATCCACAAAGAGATGAGTTGGTTTGATCAGGATTATCAGGTTATTGATGTGGATGAGACAACCAAAATGGCTGAAAACCTTGAAAACCATGATGATTATGGGGTCATTGCCAAAATTCATGATGCCCTGGTATTGGGTTTAAAGGATTTTTTTGATAAGCAACAATTTGATAAAGCTTTGTTGGGTTTGTCGGGAGGCATTGACTCAGCGGTGTCTCTTGCTATAGCTCAACGGGCGCTGGGTAAAGAAAGTTTGCGGGTATTGATGATGCCCAGCGCTTATTCGTCGGAAGGCTCGGTTAAGGATTCACAGGATCTGGCCGAAAATCTGGGAGTGGAATACGATGAAATACCCATCCGGGAGATACTTCATGCTTTTCAGCATGCTTTAGAGCCGGCGTTTAAGCATATGGCTGAAGATGTTACGGAGGAAAACCTGCAGGCCAGGATCCGCGGAACCCTCCTGATGGCTGTCTCCAACAAGTTTGGCAATATCCTGCTGAACACCTCCAACAAAAGTGAATCCGCAGTGGGTTATACAACACTATACGGGGATATGAGCGGAGCCATTTCCGTCCTTGGTGATGTCTATAAAACCGATGTTTACCGGTTGGCTGAATACATTAACCAAGATGAGGAAATTATTCCCCAAAACACAATGGAAAAGGCCCCTTCCGCTGAATTAAGGCCTAATCAGAAAGACAGTGATGCCCTTCCTGAATATGCGTTGCTGGATAAGATCCTTTTTCAATACATTGAATTGCAGAAATCTGCTCCGGAAATCGTTGCTGAAGGATTTGATGAGGAGACGGTCAACATGGTCACCGGGATGGTGAATGCCAATGAATATAAAAGGTACCAGGCCCCGCCGGTACTTCGTATTTCTTCTAAAGCTTTCGGTGCCGGAAGACGAATGCCTTTGGTGGCGAAATACTAATTGATAAGGTTGAATGTAGCCTTTATTCTTCATGCGGCAAGTTTTGGGTAGATCCCGTGAATCGATTGGAGGAAGAAATATTTCAGAGACTGAGTCATGGATGAAAAGTGGAAGAATGTTAAAATATCCGTCATACTTCCTTTTTATAATGCACGTGATACCCTGAGGGATTCAATAAAGAGCCTTGCTGTCCAAACCTGCAGCGATTTCGAATGCTTATTGGTCGATAACAACTCTGATGACGGTAGTCCGGATATAGCAAGAAAATGGTGTCAAAAGGATGAACGTTTCAGGCTGTTTAAAGAAGATCGTCAGGGGGTGGTTTTTGCCTTTCGGAAGGGATGGGATAATGCTTCCGGGAAATATATAGCCAGGATGGATGCAGATGATACATCGCACCCGGAGAGACTTGCCAAGCAATCCGGTTATCTTGATCATCATGCTGAGTGTGGCGCGGTAGGAAGTTTGGTAAAGTATGTGAGTTCATCATTTATTGGCCAGGGTTTTTCCCGGTATGTAAAGTGGAATAATTCGGTCATTACCTATGAAGAGATCCTGGTCAATCGCTTCATTGATGCTCCTATTGTTAATCCGACCGCGATGTGGAAGAAAGAGGTGGGCCAGAGATATGGTATCTACCGGCATGGGGATTTTCCGGAGGATTATGAAATGTGGTTGAGGTGGCTTAATGCAGGAGTCAGGATCTGTAAATTGCCAGCCTGTCTTCTTGATTGGCAGGACTCACCGAACAGGCTGACCAGAATACATCCCAGTTATAGTGATAAGGCCTTCTACAGAATAAAATCCATGTATCTTGTTCGTTGGCTTGAGGTCAATAATCCGTTTCATCCCAGGGTAATCATATGGGGAGCAAGCCGGACTTCACGCAACCGCGCCCGCATCCTGGAATCTCATGGATTAGAGATCACCGCATATGTCGATATTAAAAAAACACGGCAAATTGATAGGAAGGTGCTCTATTATAAACATTTGCCTGAACCTGGTGAACATTTTGTTTTGGTGTATATCAGACAATGGCATGCCAAAGAAAAGATTAAGCATTTCCTATCACAAAAAGGTTACCGCGAAGGGATGGATTTTTTATTTGTTTCCTAATGCGCGGCTGTCTACAACCACTAATGCCTTATGTGAGCACATTTATCCTGGGTTTGCTGAGAAACGCTTTAACGCGTATCTGACTTTATGGACAAATTTATGGACAAACGCTATATATCCTGTAGTATTCATAAAAAATGAAAAAAGCATTTATAAACAATAGAATATTAGTGTTTTATTTATTATGCTCAAAAAATTTTATTTTTATACATTTTTTCCGAGTGCGCCAATTTTTGGGCATCTGCTAGGTGGCGAAAGCCTCGAAGCAGGCGACTACGCCGTGGGCTTTCAACCCCTTGCATCTAGGCAAAACTTGACGCCTGAATAATACAGGCTATGTTTTAGCGGTTATATTTTTCTCTGATACCCTTATAATAGATTTCAGCTACCTTATCAATATCCATTCCCAGCATCCGCAATATATAGGTTTTGGCAACATGCATCTGAAGGCGTAAAACTCCGTTTTTTCTGTATTTTCGAGCTGAAGTGATCAGATCTTTTTGGATCACTTTGAAGTGTGTATATTTTTTTATTCTCGGAATGATCTCGTAATCCTCCAGAAACCGGTAATTTTCATTAAAGCCGTCTAACTGGCGGAATAATGTTTTTTCGATATACATTGATTGATCGCCCCCCCTGCACCATTGGAAATTAAACCGGGTAAACCAGGCAAAAAAATTCAGCAGCCAGTGGTTCATATCCCATTTCATCCGGAATGATCCTGCTTTATATCCCTTGTTGAAATAATGCAGTATATATTGGTCAAAACCTTTTGGCGGATAGCTGTCGGCATGCAAAAAGTAAAGAATGTCTCCGGTAGCGACCTTGGCCCCTGCATTCATCTGTTTGGCCCTGCCTGCATTTTTATGCTCAATAATACGGGCCCCTTTTATTCGTGCAATCTCCAGCGTATTATCCTCGCTGATCCCGTCCGAGATGATAATCTCCGCAACATTTTCCCTGTTGCTGTTTTTATTCAGATAATCCAATACCTGGCCTATGTTTTCGGCTTCATTATAAGTCGGTATGATGATACTGATCTTCATCTGTATTTATTTTCTTTTTGGTGCAAAGTTATGAATAAAACACAAGGGATTCATGAAAGCCGGTAGTTTTCTTTCATTTAACCTGAAGTTATTTGCTTTGCGGACTCCATGTCTTCTTTGTGGTCTCTGCGTAAAACACTTTTTAGAAAGACTACAAGCAAAGAGCGCGAAGGATCTTTATCACGTTGGAGTAACTATCACAAATTGGTGGTATTAACACTAGTGTTGGTTTTTACCAGTCAAATGTTTAATTTTGATCTATGGCTTATTTGAGTGCGTTTGCAGATGAATATTCACACAATCTGACTGATCAGCTTGGTTTCCTCAGGTCGAATAATCTGCAATATATTGAGGTCAGGTTCATTGACCAGCGTAACATTTGTTTTTTAGACCCCAGCACGGTTAAGGATATTAAGAAGGCCCTTGATGATCACGGGATCGGGGTGAGTGCCATCGGTTCACCTATTGGCAAAATAGCCATTGATGAGCCCTGGGATGAACATTTTGATCTTTTCAAACAGACCGTGGATATGGCCAACATTCTGGAGACAAAAAATATCAGGATCTTCAGCTATTATGGCAGCAAAGACCAGCCCATAGACAATTATAAATCGCTGGTGCTGGAGAGAATGCAGAAAAAGTTGGAGGTAATTAAAGGTGAGTCTGTTTGCCTGTTGCATGAAAATGAAAAAGAGATTTTTGGGCACAGTGCCCAAAATTGCGCTGAACTGGCACAATCTATCAATTCCGATCAGTTCAGGCTGGTTTATGACCCTGCCAATTTTGTTTGGGGCGAAGGCATTGTCAACAATATGGAGGTGTGCTGGCCTTTGATGAAAGATTGGGTTTCGCATATCCATATCAAAGACTGGAAGCTTGGAAGCCAGGATATTGGTACCATGCCTGGTAAAGGGGATGGTCAGATTGACGAATTGCTCAGTGAACTAAAAACACTGAATTTTGACGGTTTTGTTACCATGGAGCCCCATCTTGATTCAGGAGGCCGGTTTGGTGGTTCTACCTCCCGCGGGCATTATGTTCATGCCCTCCAGGAAGTCAGGGATATGGCAGCGAAGTTAGCACTGAAACTGTCTTAATCCGGAAATATTTTTTCTCCTAACAGATTATTTTTAGAAAACATTATGGCTAAGACATTCATTTTTTAACATCAAGAAAGATATAGAATATGGAAAAACATATGTGGCATATTGGTATTGCCGGTTCGGGTTTGATCGCTGATTTTCACGCCAAAGCGATCCGTGATCTTCCGAATGCAAAGATCGTTGGCTTCAGCGACAATGGTTCCGGAAAGAGCACAGCGCTGGCAAAGAAATATGATTGTGAAGCCTTTCATGACTACCGGAAACTTATACATCATCCTGATGTACAGGTAATTACTATTGCAGCGCCCAGCGGGGCACATCTTGAGCCGGCTATGGAAGCTGCTGAAGCAGGCAAGCATGTGCTTTGCGAAAAACCCATGGAAATTAACACCGATCGCGTAGATCAGATGATCCAGGCCCATGAAAAAGCAGGTACTTATCTGGGTGGTATATTCAATTTCCGGCATGATGAGGCCATACCTGAAATCAAGCAGGCTATCGAGAAAGACCGTTTTGGATCGATCACCTGTGCATCGGTCCAGGTTCCCTGGTGGCGCAGTGACGATTACTATAAAGATTCGTGGCACGGCACCCTCGCCCTCGACGGTGGGGGCGCCCTGATGAATCAGTCCATTCACATGATTGACCTGTTACAATACCTGATGGGCGAGGTGGCAGAGATAAAAGCTTTTACCGGCAGAAAAGGTCATCCCCAGATAGAAGCAGAAGATACCGGCGTGGCTGCTTTACAATTTACCAATGGTGCGTTGGGTTTTATTTATGGTACTACAGCTTCATTTCCCGGCCAAAACCGGAGGATGGAGATAACAGGTACAGGAGGAACGGTTCAAATGGTTGAGGATCGTATTACGCATTGGGATTTTGCTGAAACCGGGCCCGAAGATCAGCTAATACGGGAAAAATATCAAAAAACAAAAGGGGGTGGCGGTGTGGCTGATCCTGCTGCCATCAATTACTATGGTCATCTGAGAAACATACAGAAATTCCTGGATGCCATAGACAGCAGGTCAAAATTTGAGATTGACGGATACGAGGCCCGAAAAGCAGTAGATATCATCAACCGCATATACAAAGATTCGGGTTTGATGTAAGTCATCCGACAGGGTTTTTATTGGTTTTTATATCTGATTGCATTAATTTTGGATACTCCAAAAATGATGCAGATTATGACAAGAGGGCGATTTGATATCATCCGAACCTGGTTTGATGATTATATACGGCAATTTTACAGCGATGACCCGTCTTTTCAGCGCAATATCGAATTGAAAAGAGATCATAGCCGCAGGGTATGGAAAAATGCAGCCGACCTGGGCAGATCATTGTCATTTGACGAGAAAAATCAGCTTTTTATCGAGACGGCTGGGTTGTTGCATGATATAGGCCGGTTTGAACAGTTTCGCCGGTACGGAACCTTTGTGGATAAAAAATCTGTAGACCATGGTTGGCTTGGTGTGGAAGTGTTAAAAGCAAACCGCGTGTTAAAGGATTTGGATGAACAGGATCGGGAAGTTGTATTTGCAGCCATCCAGAACCACAACAAAAAAGAATTGCCTGAAAATGGCGATGATCGTCGTTTAACTTTTATCAAACTGCTTCGGGATGCCGATAAGCTGGATATCTGGAGGGTGGTTACCGAATATTACTGCAGAGACCATGATGACACTAACAATACGCTGCAGTTGGATCTTCCCGATGAACCCCGTATGAATCCCCAAAATATTGATGATCTGCTGAACGGCCGGCTGGTTGATCTGAACAACCTCCAAACCCTGGATGATTTTAAGTTGCTGCAGATTGGCTGGGTTTATGACATGAATTTCCGGAGATCCTATGAAATCTTGCAGGAAAATGGATACCTGAAAAAAATTTTTGATGCCCTGCCCGATACCGATACCATGAAGGCCGTGCATGAAAAAGTGGAAAGGTATCTGGAGGAACGGACGGGCTGATTGCGAAAACCTCGAATTAGGCGACTAGGTGTCGGCTTTCGACGCCTTGCATCTACGCAAAACCTGACTCATGCATAATACAGGCTATAATGTCCGCTGCCTTCGTTACGCTCGCTTTTCATGCCAGTCACTTACATCAAGTAAGCGCCTGGCATGAAAAACTCCAAGGTTTGCCAGTGAACATTCCGGTCAGGACTTTTTAACGCGTATCTGACTTTATAAAATAAACACTTGAGTTTATGACAGACACTAATTAGTTTATAAAGAAACAGTATATTACCTAAAATCATGCAACAGACCCGTATCATTTGCATTCTGCTATTCATGTTCATGCTTTTTATGCCGGTATTGTCTTTTCCGCAGCTTCCTCCGCCTTCGTATGGTGCAGAGATGGGAACTCTGATTCAATCCGGAACGCAGAAACCCTTCTGGTTGATAAGCAACCGCAACGGGAAATACCTTCCGGAACATTCCACTGCGTTTGGTAGTTTTTATCTGGGTTCAGCCCCCATATCGGCAGAGGAAGCATATTTTCCCGCTAAACAGGATACGGCAAAGTCATTACACTTTGCATATGGATTAGAAGCATTTAACCGTTTTAACGGCACATACGATATCCTGCTGAACCAGTATTTTGCCTGTATACATTACTGGTATTTTAATTTGCATGTAGGTGCCCGTTCTCAGTCCTTCGGCAATCAATGGGATCCACTTTCCTCCGGTTCCCTGATGCACTCCGAAAATGCCCGACCCATGCCTAAAATTGCCCTATCTTCTGATTATATTCCTGTCCCCTTCTTAAAAGGATACCTTGAATTCAAAGGATACCTTTCCCATGGCTGGTTCGAAGAAGACCGCTATACCGCCGGTCCATACCTGCACCACAAAAACGTGTATGTCAGGGTAGGAGGGGATTTACCAATACATGCCCATTATGGTTTTCACCATTACGCCATGTGGGGAGGGATGTCTCCGGAATACGGGAATATAGGATCGGATATGGATAGCTATATCAAAGCTTTTATGGTACAAAGCGGTGAGACGATACAAAGTGAAGTATTGAATCGTTATGGTAACCATTTGGGATCCAGGAATTTCGGACTGGATTACCGTGGAAAGAATTTTTCCCTGAGCCTGTATTATCAAACCATTTTTGAGGATAACTCCGGAAAGGCCTGGCGGAACATCAAGGATGGTTTATGGGGTGTGGTTGTTCACAATCATGCAAAAAAAGCTTTGATGCAGCATGCTACCTACGAATTTATTCATACCACTGATCAAAGCGGCCGGTTCCATCGAATAGGCGATAGCATTGTCGGTGGCAACGACAATTATTTCAACAATGGCGTTTATCCTTCAGGCTGGAGTTATCATGGTTATACCCTCGGAACTCCCCTGATCACATCGCCTGTCATGAATGATAACGGATCAATCCGCATGCTAAACAACAAGGTCATTGCGCACCATCTGGGAGTTAAAGGTTGGCTGAATGATAAGTTGTCTTATAAGACCCTCATCACCTGGTCGCTCAATTACGGAACCAACAGGAATTCTTTCGAGCCGAAACGGGAAGACCTGTCCCTTATGATGGAGCTGAACTATTTGATGGGGGAAAAACGGCAGTGGATGGTGAAAGGAAAGCTGGCGGGAGATCTGGGTGAGATGTACGGAAGAAATTTTGGGGTTTATCTGGGTATATTGAAGCGCGGAACCTTTGCTTTTTGACCCACCAAAGAACACAAAATGCATCACAAAGGAACACGAAGGGGAAAAATAAACGCCTTCGTGCCCTTTGTGAATACCTTCGTGCGCCTTGGTGGTTTATTCCTTATTTTACCACCCCCATTTTTTTGCATTGCACAAACCCTTCACCGGTCAGGATACGGTAAAAATACGTACCTGCTGATAACCCGGCAGCATTTAACTGAACATTATAGTGCCCTGCAGGTTGTATTCTGTCGACCAGTGTTTTTACAACCCGCCCGTTAATGTTAAGGATCTGCAGCTTAACATGTGTGCGTTTGGAAAGCACATAGGGTATGATGGTACTCTCCCGGAATGGATTCGGACGGTTTTCTAAAAGTGACCCAACAGTTTTTCTCTCAACCGGCCGGATGCCTGTTGGCAGAAGCGCCAGTCGGGCATTGTCCATAGTATGTTTACAGGTCTTATCATTACTGATTGTCAGTCTGTTGATGGAAATCTTGACATCATTTGTCCATTCCCTGCTGGCCTTCAACTTTATCGTAACCAGTTTGCTGGTATTAGCCGGCAATCCCTTACCTTTATAAGCAAATGCTGCCTCTAAGGCATTCTCCTCTTTCCTTTCAAAGGAAAGCATCTTTTCCTGCCAGTCATTGTTGCAGAATGCCGGTTGCAGGTCGATAACTTCCCATTGCTCCGGCGATATACCAGCGACCTTCATTTTAAAGGATACGCCGTTCAAATGGGTTGGGTTTTGGATATGAAGAGTAAGCGGCATCACAGCGCCGGTTTCTTTTGGGTGGAGAACGATTTCGTCCAGCACAGGTTCACTGTATGTTTTAAGCGAAGAGACTGTTTTTCCGAAATGCAGTCCTATAGGCATCAGATCGCGGTGATCCACTTTCCCGTCACCCCGGGTATCAGCGTAGGTGGCGCCGGGAGGTATCCATTCTTCCACTTTGCGCGGAGCAAAATCTGTGCTTGGATAGACGGGCATGGGGCCATGACTGAGCCAATAGTTGCCCAAAGGAAGGACATCGTCGGCATTAACCTGACCGTCATTATTGGCATCACCGGGATAGACATTGGCTTCTTGTGCAGAAGCATTGATGCCGGTGATCAGCACTTCATCCATCCGGCTGGTACCGGTAGATCCTGCAATATCACCGCTTATACTGGTGTCTGTAGACATCACCCAGCGTATATGCACGGTGGGGTGGTCTTCCAGCTCAGCTGGAAGGGATAGGCTGTCTATCACACCGGAGGACCAGTTGGTAGCTGCTTTGATGTTGCTGCCCGGTAGCATTTCCCAGTTGTTGCCATCGGTACTGGTTTCTATCATGAAATCCCTGGGTCCGGTTCCCGAGCCATATTGTTTTGAAGAAAGCTGTATACCGGAAAAATTTGCTGTGGAGATGGTTACCGACCAATACTTTGAGCCGTCCGAACCGGCGTCCCAGCCGTTGGAGTTGGCTGCTTGACCCGAAGATCCCGAGGAATAACCCTGGAAATTGGCACCGGTCAGTTGCATTTCCGCATCCTGGTTAGCTGGTATGGCCCGTGAAGGGGTAAGGGTTTCCGCATCAAAATTCCATTCAGCCAGAGCATACCTGTATGATGGCCGGGAGGTGATGTTGAGCCGGGCATTGGGACTGCCAGGGATGTGCCAGATCCCGTCGGTACCGCCATAAACATAACTTCCTTCATCCAGTCTTGCACGGAGTGCAATGTACCAGTTGCCTTCTGTAAGACCGTAAGCAACCTCGCCGGCATAATGAAGATAACCGGCGTCTTCAGTCTCGCTGTAACTCATCGGTTCCCAAGCTGACGCATCCCAGCTCGCAGGATCCGTATTTTCGCTATGGATACCTGCCCACACCTCGATCCTGGAAGTATCTGTAACACCTGTGGCATAAATTATTGCAGTTGCTTCAAACGAAGCTCCTTCCGTCACCGTGTTTTCCGGTGGTATGGTCAAATCCAAATCCCCGATGCTTTCCCGGATATCCAGGGTAATATCGGCAATAGAAGCAGTAGCCACCTCATTGCCCTGCGAATCATAAATTTCCTGGTTTTCAAATGTTATGACAGTGCTTCCTCCGTGTGCTGTTTCTTTTACACGGAAATTCAGCAGCATGAAGGATCCGTTGGAAGGGTTCTCCAGCGGTGTTGTTCTGGATACTGATGCACCGTTTTTTCCGGAGCTGATCTCACCAGATGAGCTGATGCCTCCTGATGTTAGTCCCGTATTTTCAACGGATACAAATTCCAGCAGTCCGCTGGCATAAGATACCTCAAGACCCCCATAATAAAGATCAAGATGGTCATCAATACTAAAAGCGGCAGTAATTTCTTCACCAACTGAGGGTTGGGTATTGGAGATACTTGCGCTGATGGCAGTTTGGGCAAACAAAACGGTCTGGGACAATAAAATAATACATACCGTCAGAACCGTTTTTAAGATCTGATAGGTTAAATGGTTTACTTTCATTTTTCTACAGCTTTTCGGCCATAGAACCCGAAAGTAAAGATAGGGAAAAAATTGTTTGGAAACAATCTGGGGGGTCATATTTTTCTATAAAAGCTTGAGGCTTTCCCCGCGTTTCTGCATCTCACCTTTGATGTAGAGCCAAACGTAGCGGATGACAACAAGCAGGAGGCTGAGGAAGAAACCGGCAAAGGTGCCTACAATGACGATCAGCTTGCGTTTGGGTTTGGCACGGAGCACAGGGGAAACGGCTTCATCCAGCACATTGATCACGGGGGTTTCTTTTACCAGCTCAATTTCTGCCATTTCCCGCTCTTGCTGAAGAGTCAGGTACACTTCCTGTTTGATGGTGACTCTACGCTGCAAGCGGCTGTGCTCCATTCGGAGCACCGGTGATTGCTGCCACTGTCTGTTGCGTTCTTCAAACAGTTGTAACTCTTCTTCTGCTTTCCGCAGTTCCTGCTTAACCGTTTCCAGCCTTTTTTCTATGTATTGCAGGTTTTGCCTGGTGGAGGTTTTTTGTTCGTTCTGGACGTAATTTTCAACCAGGGTGGTGAGGTAATTGCCGATATTTGCCGCTAGCCGGGGTTCCGGCATTAAGACGGTAATCGTAACCAGTTGGGTTTCTTCATCGATGTTTACCGAGATCTTTTCCCGGATGGTTTTTAGTGCACTTTCAAATTTTTCTTTTTCCGTTTCGCCTTCTATCTCCCAATATCCGATCAGATTCTTTGGTTCGCCAAACTTTTCGTTTTCCCATGTTTGCAGAAGTATTTTTTTATTGATGCGACGGCTGTTCAGAAGATCTTTGATGCTAAACTGACTGCTACCACCCGGTAGCGCTCCTCCCATACCAAACTGGGAGGCAAGATTCTGCAACCTGGAAGGTTTTTGACCCTCGGACGTTCTTTTATAAAGGCTTACCTTGGCTTCATATTGCGGTTGCGCCAACAGGGCATAAATAATGGATCCAATGGCTACGGCCAAAGTAAAAATGATAATAAAGCGTTTATATTTCCAGATTTTCAGAAAGACTTCCAGGAGGTCTATCTCGTCGTTGTTTTGCTTGTTATGCTGTGCTGTTTCTGCTGACATACTGATTATGCGGATTGTGGAATTGTTTGAGTTGATCTTATCGGTTGATGATATAGATTACGGTCGCGACGCTTGTCGCTATAGAAGCCCAGTTGGTCAGGAGCTGGGTAATATCGACGGGTTCTCTTTCGGGTTTTTCGGGCACGAAGATCTCTGATCCTTCTTTTACCTTGGGCGACCAAAGCCAGTGTTTTTTTCTGGCATTGCCACCCGGGTAATAGACAACGGTTTTGTTTTGTGCGGCGTCAAACGTATAGTCTCCGGCAGCTTCCACATACCGATCTATACCCCAACCCGAATGGTACTGAACATACCCGGGATTTCTCACATTGCCTCTGATCCGCACTGTACCCGGGTGTTTGGGCACAATGATGCTGTCTCCCCCATGCAAAACGATGCTTTGTTTATTTTTTATCAGGGCCTGGGAAAAGTTCCCTACAATCTTGGTGGTGTCATGCCGTCTGAACCTGAGTCCGGGCAGGAAAGCCTCTTCCGTTAGTCCGCCGGCCCTATTAATCAACTCATCCAGTGTTTCATTTTCAGTGAGTATCGGATATCTGCCCGGATACTGCACTTCACCGGTGATCCTAACAACGCGGTGGTATTCAAATCCAGGGTCTTTACGTACGACAACCATATCATAATCTTTCAGCGGAAAGTCATCCTCAGTTTCAAATTGCTGCAGGAGGTCCGGAGATATGTCAATGTTGTATACACTGGTCAGCTGCTCCTTGTCACTGTCGGCCTTAAGGCGATAAACCTCAAGGTTGTATTTATAAGCCTGTTTGGTAAATCCTCCTGCTTGTAGCAAGAGGTCGTGGATACCCATGTTCTCTTCCAACATATATTCTCCGGGCTTTTCTACCTCGCCAAAAATGCTGGTCATCTTGGGTTTGTAAACTACATTGGCATTGTAGACTACCAGGCTGTCGCGATGTTTCAGGGTATGGTTAAACTGCATGGAATCTTTTTTCATCAGTTTTTGCAAAGGTACCGGTATGATCTCTCTGTCTAATCTGTTGTTCTTATATCGCAACAGGTCGGCACGAATCTGGTAGGTATTGCCCCAGAATATCGAGTCTTTCAATCCGCTGGCCCGGTTGAGCAGGTCAAGCAGTTTCATATCCTCACCCAGAACGTATCTTCCCGGTTTGTAGATGTGACCGCTGACATGCACATACGGCAACCCCCCGGGGATTTGGGGTTGTATTTGCTTTCCGGTAACCGGCCAGACGGAGATAATATCCAGATCTTGAAGGGGAATGGGATTGATATGAAAACTATCGGCCTCCTGTTGTCCAAGCTTCGGAGTCATCACTTCATAGATCTCACCCTCCCGGGTACGTTCATGAAAAGGTTTGGTTCTTTCGATCTGTACTTTTTGTATGTCGGAGCTGGTGGGAAGCCCTCCGGAATAATCTATCAAATCTTTGAGGCTTTCTTCCTGCTTAATCTCATACAGGGCCTCCTGTTTGACATCCCCCTTTAATTCGATGGTACTGAGACGCGGAGGTACATAGATCACATCCTGGTTTTGGAGCCGGACATCATTGGGTCGTATCCCTTCCGTAATAAAATGGTACAGGTCAAGGGTACTGATTAATTCTCCATCACGCAGTACTTTTACTTTGCGCATAGAGCCTTCGGTAGTGGGCCCGCCGGCTTTATAAAGGGCTGTAAAAGCTGTGGAGTAATTGCTGACAAAACGGGAACCGGGATTTTCCACTTTGCCTGCTACATAGATCTGTATCGAGCGCAGCTTTCCCAGGGAGATATCCAGGTGGGTGGTAGGATTGCCTCTGCCGGGATTTAGTCCGCTGTATATTCGGGAAAGATTTTTGGTAAGTTTCTGCTCGAGGCGGTCGAGGGTTAACCCGCTAACATTCATCTGACCATAGCTTTCAATGAATATGGTGCCCCCACGGGAGACTTTCATCTTGGAACGCTTTTCTGTAGCGCCCCAGATGGAAAGGACAATTTCATCCCCCGGACCGATCTGATAGTTTGGATCTATGGCGCCGATATCTGCTGTTCTGAACTTGTCCGGCGGACCCTCAAAGATCTCATATCCAAAATATATTTTTGCCGTATCTTTTTCCCGTATTTTGGCTGTATCCCTTACTTCGCGTTTAGCTTTCGGAACTGTGTCCTCCTGCATGGGTATGGAGGGTGCGGTGGCCTGATCGATATCGCTGATCTCCACCTCGCCGGTACGGGAATATTGCTGGCGTGCCTGGTTAAACTGCTGTTGCGTAACACCGGCCTCCCTGGCTTGCTGGATGGCTTCCTGGCGGGTAATCTGACCCGACTGCAACTGCCTGGCCAGGTTGCGGATAATATCGATGTTTTGGGCAAAGCCGGTAACAGAAACCATGACTATAACCAGGCTGAGCAATGATTTTTTGATGTTCACGGTAAATTTCATTTGATGCCTGCTTTGATCGAAAAAGCAAAGATAATATTAATTTGGAAAAATGCGTAAAGGGTAAGGGTTAATTGTCCACGAATCTTTCATAAGGCGGACAAGATTCTCACAGATTTTTTTTGTTCTTTAGTGAATTTTGCACGCTCGGCCTTTCATAGCATCGTCCTCTCGTCCTCTCGTTTTCTCGTACCATCGTACCATCGTACCACCATCCCCCTACACTATCGTCCTGCCAGGATCGCATCCACACACCGCATAGCTGTATTTACCGTCCCATAATTCAGGCCCCTGCGGTTTGTGCTCCAGCCTGAGGGTATCCTGGTATTCCTTTTAGATCTGTTCGATGTTGTTGCCTACCAAGACGCTGGCGCCGCCGTGTTCACGCAGGGTTACCGGGCGTTCGGTGTTCCAGAATCTTTTTTTCGTCTACGTTGGAGGGACGGTGCATGGTCATGACGCCGTAAGTTGGGAGTGGGGAGTTGTATGTTCTGCAAGCTTTCTCATGATCAGTTCAACAGAAATCCGGGTCCCTTTTATTACAGGTTTTCCCAATAAGTTAACTTCCCCCTTTCTTTAGGACAGGGTCTTTCTATTTTATAATTTATTTTTTCTTCTAAGCCGCCCTCACTCCTTGATGGGGTGGCTTTGAAGAAAAAAATGGTTTCTCGCAACGGACACAACGTGGATAGCAGCGGTCGTGGCGTGGTACACTTGCCCTTATCGACATTGGGATGGTTATTGAAGTGTAAATTTGCAATTGTTACGGAAAATACCGATATATATCTTTACGGTGCATAATCCGCTCAAAAATCAGAATACCCTCAATATATCGCAACCCAATTCGGTATTGACCAAGTCGTATTCGATAGTAACTTTTATAACCTGATAACTTCTGAAGGTTGGATATATCATCAATATTCTTACAGGCGGGAATTTCGTCAAAAACCAGTTTTTCTGCTTTTTGTTTTGTTTTAACAGGCAAATCAGCCAATTCTTTGAGGAATTTTTTATTTACCTTAACTTCCACTGTTATTCTTTGTTCAAGTTGTCATAATACTCAATCGCCTCATTAAGGTTCAGGTTATCCTTTTCCTTATTTTCTTCAATTAATTTAGCCAACACATGATCTTCAAGGAGCCGTTCTATTTTCCTGAAGGTTGCGATATCCATTTGAACTGCAATTATATTATTGTCCTCATCTGTGACATATTTCTTTTCAATGGCTTCCATATTAATCATTTTTTTGTAAAAATACGATTTATAGTTGAAACGAAAAATTCGTTAAAATTGTTTTTTATCTGGCTAAATTGTTGAACAGTTATTGGTTGAGTTAGTGAGAAGTGGTATTGAGTTGATTGGGTTAATTAAGTTGATTGAGTTAAGTAGTTGAGCCGTTGAGTAGTTGAGTGGTTTTAAGTTCTCACCTTCTTTGATAGAAAATGGTTTCTCGCTTGAGGCGGAGTGTGACTCTGCGAATGTACGAAAGTATGAAGGTACGATGGTACGGAGGTATGATGGTACGAAGGTACGAAGGTACGAAGG
>CAYYLT010000021.1:0-20131 GCA_964472385.1 uncultured Bacteroidales bacterium | reverse complement strand
GTATAGACGGTAAAGTTCCAAAAGGCTCCGGGCTTAGTTCATCTGCTGCATTCAAAATGGTGACCATCATCACTTCAAAGGCAGCAGATGAACTAAGCCCGGAGCCTTTTGGAACTTTACCGTCTATACTGGCACGGAATCCTCCGATTTGGTATCCTTTTTGTTTCAATCTTGCACATACACCGCGCACCAGGGCGGCTGAAGTATATTTTTCTTCTGCTTTTATTTCCAGGTCATTGATGTCAATCTGGATTACCGGATACCCTTCAGAGCGGATCTCTATGACATCATCTTCTGTAGGACTTACCGCAGCGATGATATCCAGATCCACGGCAGCAGCAAGTACCCGTCCGGCGTTATGGTCGGTATGGTTTCCACCTACTTCTGTTCTACCGGGAGTAGAGAATAACGAAACATTTTCAAAACCGGGGAACTCCGAGGAAAATCTCTTGATCAGCGCTTTGTATCGATCCATCTGGGCGTTGATGATTTCGCTTTTGTCTCCATACATTTTTTTAAACTGATCTTCTATCGCTTTTGCGGATAGCTTTGATATTGCGTCTTTTGTATTCATATTCATTGTATTTAAAAGAGTTACAATTAGATGGTTTATTTGGATATTTTATTTGGCCCGGCCATTGTTGTTTGGCAAATGTTTTTCTTTACCAGAAAACGGCATAGATATAGATGTAGATACCCACCATAATGCTACCCCAGAGCAAGAGACTTCTGTACCAGGGTTTAGGTGCTGCAGGGTATGCTTCCGGTATTTTGATCATAGAGACGTTCCAGGTAAAATGCTTTTCCTGTTCGTCGATTTCGGTTTTCTGGGACAATGTGATAATGATGAAAAAGATGATTGATGCAATCAGTACCAAGCCTGCAACGTTAAATACATTCATTTCCACTTGGAGGATTCTTAGCACATATGGTAATACAAACATGGGGAAAGCCAGTAGCAATGTAATAAAGGCTACTTTGCTGTTCACCCGTTTCCAGAACAATCCACCCAGGAATACGATGATGATGGGAATGGCAACAAAAGCCCAGCATTCCTGAAAATACGAGAAAATGTGTCCGAAGCGGGTAACCATCGGAGCCCAGAGCCCTCCGATGACGAGAACCGCTCCGCTGGTGATCCTGCCGGTGCGGATCATGGCACGTTGGTCTGCCTTAACATTGATAAAACGTTGATAAATGTCATAGGTAAAGATGGTAGAAGATGCATTGATCACCGCTTCAATGGTAGAGATGATGGCACCGGTCAAGCCGGCAAAGACGATACCCCTTAAGCCGGCAGGAACCAGTTCATGAACAACATAGGGATAAGCTGAGTCGGGCTCAATGGTTGAATTGAGAGCGAAGGCTATTAGTCCGGGGAAAACATCGGCAAATGCGATGAGAACCCAGAGTAAACCGGCAAATATGATCCCCATTTTTGCATGCCATTCATTTTTGGCACCCAGCGCCGCCTGGTTGATGGTTTGGTTTGTACAATAATACCATACGTTGGTTGAAAATGCCAGTACCAGCAAGCCTGTCCAGGGTGTATTCGGGTCATCGGATGGAAGGATGAGATGCGCCCTGCTGCCTTCCCCAATGATCTCATGTATATTTCCGATTTCAAACCAACCCAGGATAAATACCAAAAGCCCTCCGCCCAATAGCAATATGGATTGAAAAACGTTGGTCCAGGCTACGGTAAGCATACCCCCCCAAATGGTGAATAATCCGGCAAGTATGGTCATCCCCCAGATAGATTTGATCAGGTCAAAGCCAAACAGCACATTCAGGGCATATCCTCCGGTGAAAATAACCCCGGCAAGATTGATCAGAATATAAGTGATCAGGGTTATTATGGCAAATAAAGTTCGAACCTTACCATCATATCGCATTTCAAGGAAATGGGGCATGGTAACCACCTTTCTCCTAAGGTAAAAGGGAATGAAAATAAGGATCAGTATCAATATGGAAGGACCATTCAGCCATTCCCAGTTAGCTACGGATAAACCATGGGAGTAAGCAAAACCTACTGTTCCAAGAAATTGCTCAGAACTGATCCCCGCAGCAATGATGGCAAATCCGATAACATACCATGGCAGCTTTCCTCCGGCCAGAAAAAAGTCCTCAACACTTTGTTTCTTTTTCCGCCCTGACCAGATCCCGATAAAAACTAATACGACGAAATAAGATATGAAAATGATGGTGTCAAGTCGTCCGAGTTCTTCCATATTGATTCAGGTGTTTGGTTATTGACAATTTTTTATGCTGACTTTATTGTGCCATGTTTTGATCAGTTGTTTGTTCTTTGTATAAAAGAGGAACTCCTCTGTTTTGTTGTATGAAAAATGGGATTTCCACGGTAATCTCCTTCAAGTCACCAATGGAATTTCCGGAGGCTAAAAATAGATATTTTTATAAATTATACAAAATATTCCAAGCAGATACGGAACCTGTATTAATCATGCGTCAAGTTTTGGGTAGATGCAAGGCGACGACGTAGTCGCCTGCTTCGAGACTTTCGCAACGCAGCAGATGCCTGAAAATTGACGCACTCGCAAAAAATGCAAAAAAATAAATTCTAACAAAACAAGCAAAATGATAGTATTCTTCGATTTACAAAGGTTTATTCATTTTTTGTGCATAATACAGGGGAAGTGATAAAATGATCCGGCTTCTTGTTATATTATACTTTGCCTTTGTGTTGAAAGCATTTTTATTCTTTTGACCATATTTTTGCATGCAGATTTTTTTGCGTGCGAAAAGTCTGTTACTTTTGTTATGTTTAATAAATCTCATTATACTTTATTTGCATGATCAATTTTAACAGTTTGATGCGGTTGTGGGTTATGTGTTTTTTGTTGCTATCTTTGGCAGGATGCAATTCAAGAAAGCAAAAGCCAACGCGTTCCAATATTATTACCGTAAGTATTTTGCCCCAGAAATATTTTGTGGATCAATTATCGGGCAACCGTTTTGAGGTGAATGTAATGTTACCGCCAGGAGCCAATCCGATGACCTATGAGCCTACACCGCGGCAAATGAAAGAAATAGGAGTTTCCTCTGCATACCTCCGCATCGGGCATATTGTTTTTGAGAGAAACTGGATGAAAAAATTCGAATCCATTAATCCTCAGCTCAGGGTTTTTGATCAATCAAAAGATGCCAAGCTTATTCACCGGGAAAACCATAAGGGAATGTCGGAAAACAACAATTCCTCGGGGAAGGGAGCAGATCCACATATATGGCTTTCTCCTAAATCAGTAAAAATCCAGGTTCGCCATATACACGATATGCTTGTCAAAATAGACCCCGGTAACAAGGAAAACTACGGGAAGCATTATCATACCCTGTTGGCAACAATTGATTCTCTTGACAGGGAAATACAAGAGATATTATCAGATAAGGACAATCGGTCATTTATGATTTTTCATCCTGCGTTAACGTATTTTGCCAGAGACTATCATTTGGAGCAGATCCCCATCCAATTGGAAGGAAAAGAACCCACGCCGGCAAGGATTCGAATTATTATGGATCAGGCTGAAGAGCGTAACTTCAGGCATATCCTTGTTCAAAAACAGTTCAGCACAGATGAAGCCCGGACGCTGGCCAAAGCACTTGGGGGAGGCGTTTTGAGAATCGATCCCATGGCTTATGACTGGCGCAAGAATATGATGCAAATAGCCAGGAAGGTTGAACAGGCATTGGGTGATTCATAGCGGTACCAATTCATGTTTGTCTATAAAATCCAACTTCTTCGTTGTTGCTCAAAATCTAAATTATTCGCAAGGCTCATGAGATCGCTTCGCTAAGTTCTCAAATACACAAGTATTCTGCGGTTTAGATTTTTCACACGCCTCGAATTTGAACTTTATAGAACAAACACTTGAGTTTATAGACGAGACGCTTTAACGCGTATCTGATTTTATGGACAGACAATAATGATGCATATGACTCAGAAGCTTATAACATTAGAATCGGTAGATGCCGGATACAATGGCCATGTTGTCATCCAAAATGTTCATCTGGAGATTTACCAGGATGATTTTATCGGTGTTATCGGACCCAATGGTGGAGGCAAAACTACCCTGTTAAAAGTCATATTGGGCATTCTCAAACCCTTTAAAGGTCAGATTAAATACGATCATCTTCATAGTAGCAACAAGGTGAAAAGTATCGGATACCTGCCCCAAATGCATAGCATTGACAGGAAATTTCCCGTTACAGCGATGGAGGTGGTTTTATCAGGATTGATGCCAAAAAACGGATTTATGGGAAGATATAAACGTGCTGACCGGCAGGTTGCCTTAGAACGGATGGAAAAAATGGGTATCCTTCATTTGAAAAACAGGGCTATTGAACAACTATCCGGAGGTGAAATGCAACGTGTGTTTTTATGCCGAGCCATTGTTTCATCCCCCAAACTTCTTATTCTGGATGAACCAGGTACATTTGTGGATAATCAGTTCGAAGGGGAGCTCTATGACCTTCTCAGGACACTTAACCAGGAAATGGCTATCATACTTGTAAGTCATGATATTGGCACGATTACAACCTACGTAAAGACCATTGCCTGCGTTAACCGTGAGTTTCATTATCACCGCTCCAATATTGTAACTGAAAAACAACTTGCAGCCTACAATTGTCCCATTCAATTGATTACCCATGGTGATATGCCCCATACTGTATTGAAAAAACACCTGCATTAAAATGAGTATGGAATTGCTACAATATGATTTTTTTGTTCATGCCCTGCTAGCTGCCCTTTTAGCCAGCATAACATGCGGGATCATAGGGACATATATTGTATCAAACCGCATTGTTTTCCTTAGCGGTGGCATTACCCATGCCTCATTTGGCGGCATCGGACTGGGATATTTTCTTGGAATCAACCCCATTTTCGGAGCAGCTCTTTTTAGCGTGATATCCGGACTCGGAATTGAGTATTTCTCCTCAAAAGGTGCCATACGTTATGATTCTATCATTGGCATTTGGTGGTCTTTGGGTATGGCTATTGGTATTATCTTTATTTACGTTACCCCGGGTTATGCACCCAATTTGATGTCCTACCTTTTTGGCAGTATTTTGACCGTCTCATTTCATGAACTGCTTTTTATGCTCGCACTCACCTTGGTGGTCGTTTTGTTTTTTATAACCTTTTTTCATGCCATCCTTTTTATTTCTTTTGATGAAGATTATGCCAGGGTTTTCGACTTGCCTGTAAATACCATGAAATATTTTTTAATCGGCCTGGTTGCCCTTACCGTTGTGATGAATATCAAAGTTGTGGGAATCATTTTGTTAATATCCCTTCTGACCATCCCACAAACTATTGCCAGCCACTTTACCCGCAAATTCGCCATCATGATTTATTATGCTATAGTGATTGGCTTCATAGGGATTATAACCGGATTAACAGGCGCTTATCATTTTGATATACCTTCAGGGGCTTCGATTATTTTTACTTTGGTGCTGCTATATGGTTTGGCTAAAATAATTTTATTTCTGAAAAACAGATTGTTATGGCCGGTAAGCATAAGAAAGTAGAACAATTATGGTCTTTTACAGTTCATCATGTAGCGTACAATAGTTCAACAATAAAAATACAATGGTTATGGATTATGATCTGATAGTTATAGGAAGCGGGCCCGGTGGTTATGTGGCTGCGATCAGGGCCTCTCAGCTGGGGATGAAAGTTGGTGTGGTTGAAAAAGCTGAGTTAGGCGGAGTATGTTTGAATTGGGGATGTATCCCCACAAAGGCATTATTAAGAAGTGCGGAAGTATATCGTAATTTCAGGCATGCGAAAGATTACGGCATCCAATATGACGGAGAAGTTAATCCCGATTTTGAAGGAATGGTCAACAGAAGCAGAAAAGTTGCTCATGGGATGAGTAAGGGCATACAGTATCTTTTTAAGAAAAACAAGATTGATCATCTTCAGGGGACAGGTAAGCTGGTGGAGAAAAATACGGTAGAGGTTCGTACAGATAAAGACAATGCGCAGTCGTATAAAGCAACCCATATTATACTGGCCATGGGAGCAAGATCAAAAGCGCTGCCGAATCTTAAACAGGATGGGAAAAAAATCATCGGTTATCGCGAAGCCATGACTTTGTCCAGGCAACCCGGCTCTATGATTGTGGTTGGTTCGGGTGCTATCGGGAGCGAATTTGCAGATTTTTATCAAACTATTGGTACAGATGTTACCCTGGTGGAAGTGCTTCCCAGGATTTTACCGTTGGAAGATGAAGAAGTATCCAAACAGTTGGCCCGTTCATTTAAGAAGAAAGGGATTAAGGTTATGACCGGTGCATCCGTTGAATCGGTAGATACCAGCGGAGAAGTTTGCAGCGCTACGATAAAAACCCAGAAAGGTGAGGAGACCAAAGAAGCTGATGTGATCCTTTCTGCTGTTGGTATTACTCCTAACCTGGAGAATTCAGGTATGGAAGAATTGGGTGTTGAACTGGAGCAGGGAAAGATTAAGGTGGATGAATTTTACCAAACCAGTATACCCGGAGTATATGCTATCGGTGATATTGTGCACGGACCAGCCCTTGCTCATGTCGCTTCGGCCGAAGGGGTAGCCTGTATAGAGCGAATCGCAGGGAAACAAACTGATCCACTGGACTATAATAATCTTCCAAGTTGTACTTATACCTCACCTGAGGTTGCCTCGGTGGGTATTACTGAGAAAACCGCTCAAGAGCAAGGATATGAGATTAAAGTAGGAAAGTTCCCGTTTACTGCCTCTGGTAAAGCTAGCGCTGCCGGCGAGAACGAGGGTTTTGTTAAGCTTATATTTGAGGCTAAATATGGTGAATTACTCGGGGCTCATCTTATCGGAGCACATGTTACCGAGCTGATCTCAGAGCTGGTAGTAGGGAGGAAACTTGAAGCAACCGGACTGGAGGTGATTAAATCTGTTCACCCCCACCCAACAATGTCCGAAGCAATTATGGAAGCCGCTGCTGCAGCTTACGGGGAAGTTATCCATATCTAATAACCGATTGGTCAACCCGTGTTCATGAAAAATAAGAAGGGGGCAGTGGTCACCACTACCCCCTTCCATTTTTGGGTAATCTGAATTTATTTGGGTTAGGGGTAAGCTTTTTCAATCGCCGGGTTCTGGGTAAATCCTTTCTTGCTTATAAAGGTATTGACTAATGAAATACAAAAAATAAAAATGATGATGATTAAAATTACCCATACGCCTTGATTGATTTTTTCTGAATCAAATCTACGTTTTCTTTGAAATATACCTTTCATTTGATTCTTATTTGTAAATGTTTACCGCATCCTCCTGTGTCTTTTCTTGCAATTTCATCAACCCTGCTTGCGCTTATGCATTGTCTCCTTTCTTTTAAATTGATGTCCTACTCATATAAAATGGACGTTGTAAAGATATTATGACGCTAAATAGAGATGCCTCTTGACATGGATTTCATGGATTCACTACATAGATGCAATTTAACCTGAAAAAGTTGCGTTATCTCCAATATTCCAGTTTTTACCCCTGACAGTTAAAAAAATATACCTATAAATTCCTCGGTTAAAAAAAAATCAGTATATTTGTATAAAACCCAATTTTGTAACAAGGTGCCCAGGTTGAATAACATAGTTAAGGCTTGTATTAAAGGGGATTGCAATGCTCAGACGCAATTGTATAAGCTGTTTGCCGGTACTTTATATGCCGTATGTCTCAGATATGCCAGTAATAATGATGATGCCAGGGATATACTTCAAGAGGGATTTATCAAGATATTTGATAAGTTGCATCAATATAAAAATAAGGGCTCATTGGAAGGTTGGATGAGAAAGGTTGTGGTTAATACTGCTCTGGAGCGAATACGAAGAGGGCATCGTTTTGTATTGATCGATGATTATAACCAAATGGAGAACGAACATTTCCAGTACGAGCATATTTTAGCGCATATACAGGAACAGGAACTTTTGGGTATGATTCAGGAATTAAGCCCTCAATACCGGATGGTATTTAACTTATACGCCATAGAGGGTTATGCGCATCATGAAATTAGCTCTAAACTCCATATCAGTGAGGGAACCTCAAAGTCTAATTTGTTTAGAGCCAGAGAATTGTTAAAAGCTAAGATTGAAAGCCGATATCAGGTTGAAATAGAACGTGTGATCTGATGAATAATAGAAGGTCAAAAATAGATAAGGTATTCAGGAAGAGACTGTACGATTATAAGGTAATCCCTCCGTATGAAGTATGGGAAGATGTTATTTTATATGTCACCCGTAGCCGTAAAGTAAGGAGGAGAAGCGTTTACCTGAAGTATGCAGCCTCATTAAGCGTGTTGATTGCCCTGGGATCCTGGCTTTTTATGCAAGCTGATTTCTTGTCTGCTGAAAAGCCACCTGCTGTTTTAACGCGTTCTGACAATCATTCGTTTAGATATTTTTTTCAAGAACCTCCCGTCGCTTCCGGAACTATTGAAAGATCTGACCAATCCACAGGGAATAAACAGGATATAGCAAAATATGTCAATCCGGAAAAAATCCACAGGACCTCCGCCAATGATACAAAACCTATGCCGGCCTATTCTATGCCAGTTTCATTTAACACTCCACGGGAACATACCGGTGGCCTTCAAAAATTGAAACCATTGGAAAGCCCTATACCCTGTGATCCGGAAATAGAACCCAGGCTGCATTATAAAGAAGATGCTTCTCTTGATCGTGCCTCCGTTTTTGATAACCCGGAAGAACAAGAATCCCATTTAGCTGCAAAGAATCATTTTACATTAAAAACCATTATGTCACCGGTGGTTTCTTATAGAAGGATTCCCAATGAGCTTTCCAGGGATGAATATAACACCACAGAACGGGAGTTGGTCTCATATATGGGTGGTTTGAACCTGGGGTATAAACTTTCCGAGCGGTTAAGCATTCATTCCGGATTATACTATACCCGTATAGGTCAAACAGTTAGCAAAATCCGACTTGGTTCGGATGCCTATACAACTTCCGGAGAGAAAAATATCGTTTTGTTAAGCAATTCCCTGGGAAGGGTTGAAGTAGACCCTGCTAGCTTCAATCATGCCAGATCTTCGGAAAATGTCGAAAAGGAAGCTACCGGCGGGCGATTACTGAAACAGTCATATAATTTGAATGCTTCAGTGATCCAGCGATTCGAATACCTGAAGATACCTTTGCTCTTTGAATATACCATGGTGGATAAAACCATTGATATCAATCTTATCGGTGGTTTGAGTTCCAATTTTCTCGTCAATGAAGGGGTTTATATGAGAAATCAAACAGGTAATACGAAACTTATTGGTAACACAAACAATATTCGGCGATATAACTATTCCGGATCTCTGGGTGTTGGTATGCAATATGCCTTCACCAGTAAATTCAAGATGTATGTTGAACCTCAAGTAGATTATTTCATCAATCCAATCAATACGAATGAAACAAAGACCTATCCCTATTCATTTGCTGTTCAAACAGGGTTGAACATAACTTTTTAGCATTGGTATACGTATCCCCGCTTAATTTTCCCTAATTTTGCAAACTTGTTGACTAATTTTTGATTTGTAGATTGATTGTAGATATGGTCAAAAAGGAAAAAAAAGTATACGGCATATTTTCGATAGTCATTGCCATGGGTTTGATTTTAGTATTTATGGCAGGTTTAGGTTTTTCTAAGCATCCTAAAAAAGCATTGGAGGATTCCCTTACCAAAAAGTTTCAGGATGATTATGCTATTTATTCATTGAAATTACCCGATTCCTTATCTTTTGCCGGGGAAGCTGTACCTTTGAATTATTTTGATGTGCGTGAGTCCCTGGATCGGGAATTGCTGGTGAATACTTATTGGCAGTCGCATTCCTTGTTATTGATAAAACGAGCAAACCGATACTTCCCAACGATAGAACGCATTTTAAAGGAAAACAACATTCCGGAAGATTTTAAATATCTCCCGCTTATTGAGAGTGAACTGACGCAGGCCGTTTCTCCAGCCGGCGCTGTTGGATTTTGGCAGTTTCTTACAGGTACTGCAAAAGATTATGGTTTGGAAGTGAACCATCAGATAGATGAACGTTATAACCTGGAGAAATCAACGCAGGCAGCTTGTGCTTTTTTGCAGGAGTCTTATGAAAAATTTGGTAGTTGGACGCTTGCTGCTGCAGCTTTTAATTTTGGACGCTCAGCAATTAGCAGGCAGCTCGAAAGACAAGATGCTCAAAGCTATTATAATTTAATCCTCAACGAAGAAACAGCCAGATACATTTTCCGGATCTTGTCCATGAAGTTGATCATTAATGATCCGGAAAAATTTGGTTTCAATATTGCTGAATCGGATCTTTATTATTCCATACCCTCTTTTAAGGTAACTGTGGATACGACAGTACAGGATTTTGCCCGGTTTGCCAAGCAATTTTCCATTAATTATAAACTATTAAAAATCATGAATCCATGGCTGAGGGAAAGCTATCTGAAAAATCCATATGGAAAAACTTATCACATCAAGATCCCTAAACCGGGATACAGGGATTACAGAAGATTATTTGCTGATCATAAATAACATCTCGTCTGTCATGTCCGGTTGCTTCATTATATATTTTTTCATCCCATGTGTCAAACCTGTATTATTCATAAAAATTTAATCCATGAATCATACAGGTATAATTCATAATTTGTTGGTAAATTGACAAAGCCTGCTAAGATACAAGAGGTCGTTAAATCAGAGGACAGGGAGGTTAATGTACTGGGAGCCAGGGTTCATAATCTGGATAACATTGATGTTTCCATTCCCAGAAATGCATTGACCGTGATTACCGGATTAAGCGGAAGCGGGAAATCATCTCTTGCTTTTGATACCATATATGCAGAAGGTCAGCGGCGTTATATTGAGACCCTTTCGGCATACGCCCGCCGTTTCATTGGGGAGATGGAGCGGCCGGACGTTGACCAGATTAAAGGATTGAGCCCGGTCATATCCATTGAACAAAAGACTACCATCAGGAATCCACGGTCAACAGTGGGTACCATTACCGAGATATACGATTTTTTGCGTTTATTATTTGCCCGCGCCGCTGAGGCCTATTCTTATGTTAGCGGGGAAAAAATGATTCAATATACGGATGAACAGATCGTAGATCTGATTTACCGGGAATATAAGGATGAAAAGGTTGTGTTTTTGGCTCCGTTGGTGCAGGGAAGAAAAGGACACTATAAGGATTTATTTGAAAAGTACAGGAAAAAAGGGTATCTAAATATCCGGGTTGACGGAGAGATACAGGAAATTCTCCCGGATATGAAGGTTGACCGTTATAAGAACCACCATATTGAACTGGTGATCGACAAGCTGCAGGTGCATGAGAAAGAAGAGAAGCGGCTTAAACGTTCAGTCAAAACAGCCCTGGATGAAGGTAAAGGGATACTTATACTGATGGATTACGGGGATGGCAAAATCCGGTATTTCAGTCGCACACTGATGTGTCCTACCTCTGGTATATCTTATAACGAACCAGCTCCCCATACGTTTTCTTTCAATTCCCCACAGGGCGCTTGTCCGCGTTGCAACGGACTGGGGGTCATTGATGATGTCAATTTTGAAAAGGCTATTCCCGACCCCCGGCTTTCCATTCGGGATGGTGCTATTGAACCATTCGGGAAATACAATGATGTGTTGATATTTTGGCAGTTGGAAGCCATTGCAACAAAGTATGGTTTTTCACTCGATACCCCCGTGGAGGAAATACCCCAAGAGGCGATGGACATCATTCTTTATGGCTCTGATGAGTTGTTCCGGCTCCATGCCTCTCCGCTGGGAAGAAATGCTAAATATGCCCTGAAGTTTGACGGCATGGTAAATTATTTGCTGCATAGCCATAAGATGGCAAAATCCAAAGGATCAAAGTGGACAGAAAGATATATTACCAAAGTAAGATGCTCTGCCTGCAATGGAACCCGGTTGCAAAAAACGGCATTGTATTTTTTTATTGATGATAAAAATATTTCGGATCTTTCGAACATGGATATTGTTGAGCTTTATCAATGGTTCGACGGATTAGAGGAACGATTGAGTCATAAACAAAGACTTATCGCCAAAGAGATATTAAAAGAGGTTCGGAACCGTTTGCATTTTTTATTGGAGGTGGGCCTGGAATATCTTACGATTGACCGGCCGGCAAGAAGTTTATCGGGAGGGGAGAGCCAGCGTATCCGGCTTGCCACGCAAATAGGTTCCCAACTCGTCAATGTTCTCTATATTCTTGATGAACCGAGTATCGGTCTGCATCAAAGAGACAACAAAAGATTGATTCGTTCTCTTAAGCAATTGCGGGATAATGGCAATACCATTTTGGTAGTAGAACATGATAAAGGGATGATATTGTCTGCCGACCATATTGTTGATATGGGTCCTTTAGCCGGCGAACATGGAGGAAAGGTTGTCGCTCAGGGTAATCCGGTTGAAATTATGCAGCAGCATTCTCTGACTGCTGATTATCTGAATCAGAAGAAACACATTGAAGTTCCTGCCCGGAGAAGGGAACAGCAGAATGGGAGCCTTGTCTTAAAAAAGGCCGGTGGTCATAATCTGAAAGATATCACGGTTACCTTTCCACTGGGATTGTTTATCTGTATAACAGGTGTTTCTGGTAGTGGGAAATCCACCCTTATCAAAGAAACCCTGCATCCTGTATTAAGCAAGCGATTTTTCCGTTCATTCAAAGATGCTCTTCCCTTTGAGGATCTTGAAGGCATTGAAAATCTCAATAAAGTAGTCGAAGTGGATCAGTCCCCTCTGGGTAGAACACCCCGATCCAATCCTGCAACATATACCGGCCTTTTTTCAGATGTTCGGAATTTGTTTGCACAGACACCTGAGGCCAGGATAAGGGGATATAAGCCAGGCCGTTTTTCATTTAATGTGAAAGGCGGGAGATGCGAAACCTGCAAGGGTGCGGGGCTTGAGGTTATTGAAATGAATTTCCTCCCGGATGTATATGTCCGTTGTAAAACCTGTAACGGTAAACGCTACAACCGGGAAACCCTGGAGGTGCGTTATAAAGGAAAGACCATCGGTGATGTGTTGGATATGCCCATTAGTCATGCCCGGGAGTTTTTTGATGCTATCCCTTCTATTAAAGATAAACTGAAGGTATTGGAGGATATGGGATTGGGATACATCACCCTGGGCCAGCCATCAACAACACTGTCAGGTGGTGAATCACAGCGGGTTAAATTGGCTGCCGAACTGGCAAGAAAAAATACCGGAAAAACGCTTTTTATTCTTGATGAACCTACTACCGGTTTACATTTTGAAGATGTAAGTGTTTTGCTGCGACTGTTGAACTCTCTGGTTGACAGAGGCAATACGGTAATTGTTATTGAGCATAATATGGAGGTTATAAAAGTTGCAGATTATATTATTGATTTGGGTAAGGAAGGAGGCAATAAGGGAGGAGAAGTGGTTGCTACGGGCACACCCGAGGAAATTGCACAGTGCAGGGAAAGCTATACCGCTGATTTTCTCAAAGAAGAATTATAGACCGGATGCATTCATAGACGAGGGGCGCGAAGGTTATGAATGTGCAGCCGGTTGCCGGGAGGATTCAGGTAACCCTGCATGAGCAAAACCAGCTTTTTTCATAGTGTCATACCTTATTGAATGTCAACGGTTATAGGGTATTTGATGAATTCCGTATTTTTGTATGATTTAATTTATATTTATGTCTATGGGTCAGCAGGAAGATAAAACAAAGCATGCTTTTAAGGCGAGAGATTGGAATGAGGTCCAAACAGCCGATACCTGGTCGATTTTTAAGATATTGTCGGAGTTTGTGCAGGGATTTCAGAAACTTTCAAAAATCGGTCCGTGTGTCTCCATTTTCGGTTCAGCACGCACCAAACCCGATGACAAATATTTTGGCCTTGCTGAGGAAATTGCCTATAAGCTAACCAAAAATGGCTATGGCATCATTACCGGTGGAGGCCCCGGCATTATGGAAGCCGGCAATATGGGTGCCAGGAAAGGAGGCGGCAAGTCTGTCGGACTTAATATTGACCTGCCTTTTGAACAATCAGCCAATTTGTTCATTGATCCCGATAAACTGATCAATTTTGAGCATTTTTTTGTACGAAAAGTGATGTTTGTAAAATATGCTCAAGGTTTTATTGCTTTGCCCGGAGGTTTTGGTACCATGGATGAGATGTTTGAAGCATTAACCCTTATACAAACTGAAAAGATCGGTAAATTTCCCATCATTTTGGTAGGGAAGGAATACTGGGAGGGATTGTTCGATTGGATCCGGAACGTCGTCCTGGAATCAGGTAACATCAGCGATGAAAACCTGCAATTGGTTCAAATGGTGGATACTGCCGATGAAGTTGTTGATCTGATCAATGCATTTTATTCCCAGTATATATTGAGTCCCAATTTTTGATGCTGATGAAATGCCCAAGCTTTTATCAACAAGAACCATCGAGTTATTAACAATTGTGGAAATCTTGTGTTGATATTTTGTTATTATTTCCCAAAATCTTTATATTTAGCCAATAATAAAAATGATTTTCCGATATGGCATACAATATCATCCTTATGATCAATTTATTAAGTGTGATTGCGTTAAATTTTTTGATGCCAGGGCGCTTAGGCGTTGACATTGATGTTCATGCCCCAAGTGAAATAGATGCCGGCCATGCCGCAACCATTCGAATTAACCTGGATAAGTCGAATATCAGAAGTTTTGCGCGATTTCAGCACAAACTTCCCGGAGGACTGGATGCTGAGGTGGTTAACGATGGCAATGCTGACTTTCGATTTGAGGATCAAACCGTCAAATTTATCTGGTTGAAACTGCCTCAGGAGGAGGAGATAAACATTTCTTATAAGATCAATGTCAACAAAAGACTAAAAGGAAACTTTCAGTTAGAAGGATCCTTTGATTATATCGACAATAATGAAAGAAGGTCTGTCAGCGTCGGGGAAAAAATGATCAGCATCCGTCCTTCTCCTTCCATGGATCCTGAGCAACTGGTGGATGTAGGCGAATTTAAACCCCTGGTTAGGCCTGCTCCCCAAGAAGACTATCGAAGACAGGTGAGGTGCATCCGTCAGAGACCCTATCAGAAAGAAGGAGATGCTTTTCAGGTTAATTTACTTGTAAATAAAGGTGATAAAGAGAAGTTTGCTAAAATTCAGGAGAACATCCCTGAGGGTTATCGAGCTGTTGAGCAGGAAGGGAAAGGTGCTATTTTTACATTTAAAAACCAGAAGGCCAAATTTTTATGGATGAATTTACCGCCAGATCGCATTTTTGTTGTTTCTTACAAATTGGTCCCGGAGACGGATGAGATTGATAATCCGGATATTGAGGGTAATTTTTCTTATATTGAAGATAGGAATACCCGGGAAATAGATATAGAAGAGCTCAACGTAAATCTTGAAGATGCAGATCAAAACCATCTCCTCAGTGTTCTTCGTGATCAGAGGCCTCCTGTTATCACAGCGGATGAGGGTCTCACTGCCAATGATGAAGAGTTCAGGTATGAGCAAAGTGCAAATGAGTCGGTTAACCCGCAGGGGAAAGTAAAAATTGAAATCGCCGAAGAAGCCAAAAGGCTTTTGGAGGAAAACGCCAATCTGACTCATAAACTTGAACCTCAGTCGGGTGTTTATTACAGGGTTCAGATTGCTGCAGGGCACAGACCCATCAATGTAGACCGATATTTTGATAAATATGACATCGATAAGGAAGTTCGGACGGAGCTGCACGAGGGCTGGAGAAAATATTCGGTTGGCTCTTTTTCTGTTTATAAGGAAGCACGAGATTACAGGGTGCACCTGTGGAATACCACAACCATCGATGATGCCTTTGTATCTGCCTATAATGACGGACGCCGTATTACTGTTCAGGAAGCCCTGATGGTTACAAATCACAAATGGTATCGATAGCCTTATGAGAAAAACCATCTTTTCCATTGTTTTGCCGGTACTGGGGTTGATTTTTATTCCTTTTGTCCTGTCTGCGCAGGAAGAAGAGGAAGAACAGGAGCAGGAAACCCAGACATATGAAGACTTGCTCTTTAAAGAGGTAGAGGTGGAAAATCCTATGTATTATCCGGTATTAAGCATTGGAACCGGTATGTTGAATTATTTCGGGGAGTTGAATAATGATATGGAAGGTTTTGGCGCAATGCCGCCGCTAAAGATCAATTTGTATCATTTCTTAGACGATAAACAATATTTCCGGATCAATATTTTTGGTATGTCGGGTAACCTGAATGGTAGCTTTCACGAGTTACCCGATGAGGATCAGCTTACCAGCTTATATGAAGGTATTACCAATTTCCAGACTGAAATACTGGCATTGGGATTGAATTTTGAATATTCCTTCGGTCATTTCTATAACCAGGAGCCCAAGTTTCGCCCATTTATTGCTTTGGGCGGTGAGGTGCTGATTTACAGCCCGAAATCTGATTTTATGAAAAATGGGTCCCAATACGACTGGAATGATCAGATTATCTTGAGGGATTATGATTACGAGTACAATCTGCGTAATGCAGATGTTTTTAATTTGAGTTTTGCAGAAAATACGGCTGCATTGACTTTGGATTTGGGATTTGATTTTATTTTAAGCAACAGGGTTGCCCTCCGTGTGGCCAATGGTGTGCAATATGCCTTTTCTGATATGCTTGACGGCATACCTTACCAGGATGGAAGTGGCAACCAGGTCGGCAATGAACTGAATGACATCATCAATTTTACCTATTTTACCATTGGCTGGGATCCTTTCTCAGAGTCGAAAACCCGGATTGAAGAGCAGTTTTTTGCTGATATCAGCGATGATTTTGATTATACAGCCATTGCAGATCAGGACAGGGACGGAATAACGGATCTGCATGATGAGTGTCCTGATAATCCCCAGGGGGTCGCCATTGATACAACAACCGGCTGTCCTCTGGATGCCGATAATGATGGTGTACCCGATTATAAGGATAAGGAAAAATATAGCAGCCAGGGCGCTATCGTAAATGACCAGGGTGTAGAAATGACAGAACAGCAGGTGATTGCCAGTCTGAATTACAACCTCGTGGCCATAAATCGCGAAGAAGCATATATGGTGCCTGTGACCGGTTTCTCTTCAAAATATTCCCATACTGAAGGGGAACTGGAAATACCCGGTAAATTTAAAACGGTGGACAAGGACGGAGATGGTGATATTTCTTATGATGAACTGCTTAAGGCAATTGATGGTTATTTCAACGGCCAGTCGCAATTTAATGCCAGTGATATTTATGAGTTGAATGATTTCTTTTTTGCACAATAAAGAAAAATCAGTGGTTTTCAACACATCCTATTTATAGCTTATACTTATCCAGCCGCTCCATATCCCGCTTCATATCTTTGCGTTTGATTTCCTCACGTTTGTCGAATTTTTTCTTGCCCCTGGCAAGGGCAATCTCAATTTTTGCCCATCCCCGTTCGGTCAGAAATAAGCGTAATGCAATGATGGTGTATCCTTTTTCCTTGGTTTTTCTCCTGAGTTTTCTTAATTCAGTTTTTCTTAACAATAACTTCCTTTCCCGCTTGGGTTCATGGTTGAAGTAGGATCCATGGCCATATTCAGCAATATGCATGCCAGTAATCCACAGCCCGTCATTTTTTTTGAAATGACAATATGTATCTACCAAACTGGCTTTGCCCTGCCTGATAGATTTAATCTCTGTACCGCGTAATTCAATGCCTGCTGTGAATTTTTCTTCTATTTCAAAAAGGAAATGGGCCTTTTTGTTTTTTATTTCAATCTTTTGTTGCATAGGGTTTTGCAAATTGAACTATACGGCCTGATGCAATTATACAAATATGGACTGTAGCATAAAATTGATCACAAAAGTTATAGCCAGCAGGATCAAAGCAGCTATCAGTACGAATCCTACTTTTTTATCTTCGGGTACATCCATAATTCTGGGTAAGCCCACCCAAAAAAGATATAACGAATACAGGCCGAATAATCCAATAAATGACAACCCCGGATGAAGGTTGGCAACAACTGAGGAGACCAGTGCCGGTGTTGATGAATAAATGATCAGTTTCAGTGTGCCCCCGAAATGCTTTTCGATATTAAAGCCTGGTTCCAATTCACTGATTACAAACGCAGAACTATAAAGTCCGGCTATCATGCTGATAAAATAAGTAATGGCCAGCATAAATCCCTGGTAAACACTATATTCGCTTAATGAAGCTTTCCCAATGAAGTTGGTAATGGCTCCCAAGGCCACGATGGGTACAAGATAATTGATGATCATCTCATTCTGATCATGCGGTTCGGTGGATATTTTACCCCATGTTTCCGTAGGATGGGTGATAATTGCTTTTATTCTTTCCCAAATATTTTTAAAATCCATAACATGATATTTTTGTGTGTATTTGCAAATTTATTACAATTACACGGCTTTTAAAAATTTATTTTGTCCTGCTTTCGTTTATATCTTATGAGTTATACCATGCTTGTTGTCTTAGGCCCCACAGCCAGCGGAAAGACTGCTTTCGCAGCAAATCTTGCTTATAAATATAACGGAGAAGTGATCAGTGCTGATTCCAGGCAGGTTTACAAGCATATGAGCATCGGTACGGGAAAGGACTATGACGATTATACTGTCAACGGCCATACTATTCCCTGCCACCTGATTGATATTGCTACCCCGGGTTATCATTATAATGTGTATGAATATCAAAAGGATTTTCTTCAGATATACGAGCATCTGCGGCAAAAGAATAAATTGCCTGTTTTATGCGGGGGGTCAGGTTTATACCTTGAGGCCGTACTGAAAGGCTATAAGCTTATCCATGTCCCCCCTGATCACACCTTAAGGGCTTCATTGAATGATGCATCCCTTGATGAATTAAAAGATCTGCTGCTTTCCCATCAACAGCATTTGCACAACACCACCGATATCACTTCAAGAAAAAGAGCCCTAAGGGCTGTTGAAATAGCCAAATACTACAGCGAACATCCCAAAATAGATCTGAAATATCCTGATATCTTACCGCTTGTATGGGGTATTAGATTTGACAGAGCCACTCAGCGTCAGCTTATTACCCGGCGGCTCGAAAACCGGCTGCATATTGGATTGATTGATGAGGTGAAGGCATTGATGCGTCATCATGAGCTATCTGCCAAAGATCTGGAATATTATGGTTTGGAATACAAATATGTGGTGAGATATATTCAGGGAGAATGTACTTATGGCGAAATGTTCAAAAGCTTAAATACTGCTATCCATCAATTTGCCAAACGACAAATGACATGGTTCAGAAGAATGGAACGCAATGGGATGAAGATTCACTGGATTGACGGACATCTGGCAATGGAGGATAAATTGGCAAAGGCAGGGGAACTGATTGAAGGCTCTCATTATCATTCGTCCGGATAGCCTTTGAAACCCGGGGGGAGAGCAGATAGTACCCTGTATTCATTATGCAGGTCATTTGCTTTCCAGACTCACATAAACCAATTATTCTCAACAAGCTTGCGCAGTATAATATAGCTGGCCATTAGATTGACTCCGGAAAAAAAGTAATTGTAGAGGATCCTGTAACGTTTTACTTTTCTCCTGATCAGAATGGCAATGTTGGGCAGAAATAAGAGGATGAGCAACAGAAAAAACATGATGTCACTGATATGGTATTCTACCCGGTTGGCGCCAAATAGAAGGAACAAATGAATAAATATTAGCAAGAACAAGAGGAACAGCATGTAAGAAATCTTAAAGAGCAGGGTAGATATCATTCTTTTGCGGTTTAACCTGAAAGGCTTGACATAGTTGTAAGCTAAAATATAGGTGAGCAGGAAAACCAGGACCAAAAGTATATGCAACAACTGGTTAAAAAGCATGTTTTAGCTATTTGGTGTTTATCTATAAAGTCCAACTACTTCGTTGCTGCTCAAAATTTAAATTATTCGCAAGGCTCATGAGACGCTTCGCTAAGTTCTCAAATACACTAGTATTCTGCGGTTTAGATTTTGAGCACGCCTTGAATTTGAACTTTATAGAACAAACACTTGCGTTTATAGACAGACTCTATTTAAGCTGTATTATTCATGCGTCAAGTTTTGGGTAGATGCAAGGCGTCGAAAGCCGACGA
>CAYYLT010000020.1:0-20207 GCA_964472385.1 uncultured Bacteroidales bacterium | reverse complement strand
GGCAGCATATTTCCACGTTCCACATAACGCAAAGCACCATTTGTCTTATCCACCTCGTAAGCGGCCACGGTCGAGGTAAGCTCTTCAACTGAATAGGCATATCTCCCGGATGGGTGGATATCAAAATGGCGCGGACCTCCACCGGCTCTGGTATGCGTATATTGATCTTCACTATAGCTTAAGGTACCATTTTCACGATCGATCGCATAAGCTATGATTGCATCCATGCCCAGATCGGAAGCATACACATATTTGCCATTGGATGCCGGAACTATACTATGCATGTGTGCACTTTTCTGCCTGCGTTCACTGGGTCCACTGCCTCGGTGTACAATAACATCAGAAGCCGGAGACAATGCTCCGTCACTGCCTGCGGGATAAACAGCCAGACTCCCATCCGCATAATTGGATACATAAACATAAGCGCCCTGTGGATCGATACTCACGTGGCAGGGTCCCTGCCCTTCCGATGATTGTTCATTGAGACTGGTAAGCCTGCCTTCCGGTCCAATCTTATATGCCTTTACAGTGCCGGCTTTGGAATCAGAGGTAATCCCCTCCCGGTAAACAGCATACAAACATTCTTTGTCAGGATGTATGGCCAAAAAGCTCGGACTCTCTTTTCCCTCAACCGTCTGGATCAGTCTGAGATCCAGGTTTTCTCTGTCAAACTGAAATACATATATGCCCTGGCTTCCCCTCTGAGAATAGGTACCTATATACAGCAATTCCTTTGTGGTTTTATCCTGCGAAAAACAGACCTTTGTGATCCCCAAAAGGCAAAAGATCCATAGAATATAAAATAATTTATGCATAACAATGGGATTTATTTCAAAACATAATTGCAAAAATATAAAATAGTTATGGATATAAGCCGAATAAACCACCGGAAAAATCCTTTCTTTTTTTTAAAAGTTTGTTTAAATTGTAAGACCAAATCCAAAATACAAATCTTATGGCCATCCATAATCATGAAATTGCTGATGCACTAAAAAAACTATCTGATCTGCTTGAGATTGAAGGTGCCAGCGCTTTCAGAATTCGGGCCTACCGCAATGCTGCGCAAACAATCCGGGACATGTCAAAAGAACTGGCGGATATGGTCAATAAAGGGAAGGACCTGTCAGATTTACCGGATATCGGTAAAAACATGGCATCCAAGATCAAGGATTTTGTGCAAACTGGTAAACTGCAACAGCTGGAAAAACTTCAACAAAAGATCCCTGTAAATACGGATGAACTATTGCAGATCAGTCAGCTGGGTAACAAAAGCATCAAAGTGCTGTATGAACAATTGGGTATTACAAACATAGAACAACTCAAAAAGGTTGCTAAAGCGGGTGAGGTTGAACGTTTAAAGGGGTTTGGAAAAAAAACACAGCAAAAGATACTGGACGAGATCAATAAGCTATCGTCAGGGGAAACGCAAGGACGTTTCAAATGGGCTATTGCAGAGCACATTATAGAATCGTATATGCAATATATTTCAGCATTTGAAGGCGTGGAATCAGTAGATGCTGCGGGAAGTTACCGACGAAAAAAGGAAACGGTAGGGGATATGGATTTACTGGTGGTAAGCAGCAGGCCTGCGGCACTCATGGAACACTTTGTCAATTATGAAGAAGCAGAGGAAATTATAGCTCAGGGAGAGACCAAATCATCTGTCATCCTGCGTTCCGGGCTGCAGGTCGACCTGCGTGTGATACCAGCTGAAAGCTATGGTTCGGCAATGCTATATTTCACCGGTTCAAAAGCACATAATGTAGCTATACGGCGTATAGCGCAGGATAAAGGTTATAAGATCAATGAATATGGAATCTATGAGGGGGCGTATTGGAAAGCTGGCAAAACAGAGAAGGAAATGTACCAATATATCGGACTTTCCTTTATAGAACCCGAGTTAAGAGAAAATAGAGGTGAGGTGGAAGCTGCCCGGACGAACAGCCTGCCCTCGCTCATAACCCTGAAGGACATCAAGGGAGACTTGCAATCTCATACCCAAGCTTCAGATGGCAGATTCACCCTTGAAGAAATGGTAGAAGGAGCCCGAAAGAGAAGTTATAGCTATTTTGCCATCACCGACCATTCCAAACGTGTCACCATGGCCAACGGACTGGATGAAGAAAGACTCGCCACGCATATAGAGCATATAGATCGGCTGAACGAAAACCTCAAAGATATCAAAGTGCTTAAATCAGTGGAAGTCGACATTTTAGAAGACGGGACACTGGATCTTTCTGACGACATTCTGGAAAAATTGGATATTGTGGTGGTGGCCATACATTACAACATGAACCTGAACCGGGAAAAGCAAACTTACCGGGTCTTAAAAGCCATGGAGAATCCGTATTTTCATATCATGGCTCACCCCACCGGCAGACTGATTGGCAAACGGGCAGGTTATGACATTGACATGGAGAAAATCCTGGATGCAGCAGCGCAAAAAGGTTGTTTTATGGAGATTAATGCGGCACCTGACAGATTGGACCTGTCTGATATATACGCCAAGATGGCTAAGGATAAAGGGGTTAAAATTGTCATATCTACCGATGCCCACGCCCTGGATAATCTCAACTATATGCGGTTTGGTGTCAACCAGGCCAGAAGAGCATGGCTTGAACCCAAAGATGTGATCAATACTTATTCGTGGAATGAGATTGAGCAGATGATTCGATAAGCTTGCCAACTGATATGCTCAAAATCTATGTTGAATAAACCCTAAATTCATTGTGTATTGTATCGGCATCAAGCCAAAAAATTGTTATATTTGCAACCGCTTATTGGAAAAACAAAACTTTTCCCGTTCCAAACCAGAGTTCTGCCCGGGTGGCGAAATTGGTAGACGCGCATGATTCAGGGTCATGTCCTCGCAAGGGGGTGCGGGTTCGAGTCCCGCCCCGGGCACAATAATACAGGTTATATCCAGCCTCCCTTCCAGATATTTTTCAGCAAACCCTAACCCGGGCCTTTCTGCAGCAATCCCATGGCATCCCGGTGGGCAATGGTTCCCAAACCCGTGACCATAATATTTTTCAATCCAGCAGGAAGCATCGCTCTGAGGGGTACTTCAGCCAAAACGTCCTTGCCGGATCCCTCAGGTGGTTTAAGAATAAAGAATGGATCAATAGTAACCTGCATTACTCATAAAAAATGAATAAATATTTGTAAATAACAGAATAACAGTATTTTACTTATTGTGTTCAATCATTTATATTTTTATTCATTTTTTCCGGGTGCGCCAATTTTTGGGCATCTGCTGCGTTGCGAAATCCTCGAAGTAGGCGACTACGTCGTCGGCTTTCAACGCCTTGCATCTACCCAAAACTTGACGCATGAATAATGCAGGTTAAATCCATGGGTATCAAAGGAACTTTTATGCATGGATAGGGTATCCGGATAGGTAAGGCCATTGTATACATCCAGCACAGAAATCCGGTAATCTCCTGTTATTCTGCAGGGTTGCCTTGTTTGAAGCAGTTTTCCGGTATCAAAAACCTGGGCATATTTTTCCCGTCCACTCAAAAAAGTACGGGTAATATCAAATACATCAGAATCATTTATAAAGGTCCAGTCCGTGTTGTTATGGCTGTCACCCGGATTATATTTGGGCAGGCCCGCACCCTGAATGGCAACGCTACCGGCACCGGTATAGTCATAACCTGAACCGGCAGCTATGGCGATATCTCCACTTCCGGTAGAATCAATAATTTTATTCGCCACCACCACCCCTTTACCATATGGTGTTACCACCACCACCCCTTTTAATGTTTTATTTTCCACTACAGCCCCACAACCCAGGGCTCCATACCATATCTCGCCGCCAGCTTTTCGGATCTCCCGGCGAAACCACTCCATCTTCCAGTCTCGCACCCATTTGTTTTCGCTGTCTAATTGTCTGAAATGATGCTTCCCGGCTAAGGTCAGCACAATCACCTAATACGCATAAAGCCGGGTGTTCTTCAGGGCGAAAGCAATCCAGACTGATAGCGGAAAAATCTTCGCCATCGCTATCATGATTATCATGATGCTTCTCCCCTTGTATATGATCCGGGGGTATCTGAAAAAGCCTGTCGCTGGCATCTACCTGGTCGGCATCCCATGTCATATCTCTTGCTTTATGTTCTGCTTCGGCAAAAGCGGCAAAAAATGCATCCTTCATGGATAAATGCAGCCGGTAACGCAGGGCATAAAAAGACTGACCATCATAGTGAACAGGAGGTTTTAATTTCTGAGGCGAATATTTTGATTGGGGACGATTGCCCAGCACAGTAAATTCGAAAAGATGTTTACCTGCCCGATACTTGGTGAAGTTGACGCCCATCAATCTTGCCCCCGTTGCCCGCTCTGTAGCATCAACCACCATTTTAGCCCTGATGACCTGCTCTCCCGAACGGTTGGCCATCACTACTCCTGCCGGTTTACCTGTTACATCCATCAGAATATCGGAGACATAACTGCTAAAGACAAAAGGAACATCCTGTCCCAGCAATAGGTCTTCCAAGCCTTTTTTTATCTCATTGGGATTATGGAAACTTTGATGATACAATCGCGATTCCAGATCCGTCAGGCCTTTGGGTTCAATATCCCAAAGCCTTTAGGTACCACATATATCCACGCCCAAATAAGGATCACCACATATGAGAAAGACCCCGGCTCCATTCCTTGCTGCAGTCGCTGCGGCTGAAACACCGGCACTGCTGCCTCCTAAAACGACCACATCTACATGATCCATGACGGGTAACTTGCATTCCGGTCGGCGAACATATAGATTATCTCCCTTTTTCGGTGCACTGTCTTGAAAAGATTTTACCGAATAGAAACCCGTTAAGCTAAGAAAGGCTGTACCAAGGCTTATGTCTTTTACAAAATCACGTCGTTTCATGATAAAAAATATGGGGTATTCAATAGAATATAGGTTCTATGAATGGGAACAATCGCTTATCAGTCATCGCGTAAAATATTGCATCTTATGAATGCCGGATGTTATTGAAAACCATTATGGCAGAAAAACATGAGGGAATGCATCATATAAAAATGATAACCAGCATCTCATGGTAAAAATATGGCCAGTGCTTATCTCGGTCTTTTAGCTTTTAATCCCACATTTGACAGGTCAATGGGTACAAATCCCACTTTGAAAGCCGGGGATTCGGGTCTTAACGTATAATTGTCATTTTCAGAATCAACAAAAAGGGGATCTGCTGCGATGGAATGCTGGTCAAATCCCTGCTTCTGCCAGACTTTATAAGATTGAACATCCTCTACCCCGCCAATAGCAGGATAGGAGTGAATAGACTTATCCGTACAGAAGAGGACATTGTAATCCGATTCTTCCGGTAAAGACTTTTCGTCTTTTATTTGGAAAAGTTCGGAATTGGCATTGTCATAATATACGATATTGCGTTTAAATATAATATTCTCATGAGCGAGATTTCTTGAATTCCCATAATGAATCTGGCTTAAAGTTCGGATTTTCCAGTTACCCATTCCGCCATCCGCAAAAATATTGTTGATGATGGTATTGTTCCGGTTTTTAAACCATACGTGTAAAGATTCACGACACCGGTAGACCACGTTGTTAGTGACTTTCGTACTGCGGGTCTCACATCCCAGGTATATACCCCAGCCGGGACAAGCGCCCTTATAGGATAGCACATCGTGTATCAGGTTGTTGTTGATCACGATGTTCGAATCGCGGATAAAAATACCTGCAGCATCATTCATCCGGGTTGCCACATGATGGATCTCGTTGTGGGATATGATCAGCCCCTGTTCCTGGTTGCGCCTTTCTATCTCCTGGGTCTCTGTTGCCCAGTGGCGGGCATAAACACCGGAATGGCTGATGTCATGGATCAGGTTGTTTTGGATCAACCCGCCCCCGTCGTCGATATTAATGCCTGTAGCACTGTGGTATACTTCCCCGCAATGGTGGATGTGATTGTAGGTGATCTGATTGCGTTCTTCCTGGTAGCTGCGGGTGATGATCCCCCCGCTACCGGTTGAATAGATCTCATTGCCTTTTAGCTTGTTACCGGAACCGCTTACCTCCAGGGCGTAGGTTCCCGTATTCCGGATGACATTATCCACAAAGCTGCAGTTCCGGGCATCCTCATAGGTAATGGTTGAAGGCCTGACAATATCCCCCACATCACCGCAATCGGGATAACCTTTTTCAGGAAGCTCCCAGCGGGTATCCGTAAAGGTGATCCCCCGGATATGGATGTGCCGGGCTTGATCTTCAAACCGGATCAGCTGTTTCAATGCCGGGGCTACGATCTCCAGATTTTCCGTATTTCCTTCAGGCCAGTAATACAATTCCCCTGAATGCTTATCCAGGTACCAGTCGCCGGGTTGCTGCAAACCTTCAAAGACATTGTCGATATAGTAGCGGTTCACGCTGCCGGCGCTCGACCAGCCTATGGGATGGGGGGCGTTGGCATCCAGGCAGCGGACAATGCGCTTTTGCTCGTCTAAACCTGCCACCTTCAGGCGGGAATTGTTCCAGGAATGGAACATGACGATCTCCGCGTCCTTCAGATTGCGATACCGTTTAAAATGACCCGCTTTATATTTAAAGGCAGTATCGGATACAGCCTCCGCTATGATTTGATAGCCTTCATGGGGGATACGCGCACGGGTCTGCCGCTCACCATTGACAAAAAGCTGATTGAACGACCAGTCTCCTGCTTCCACTTCGGGGAGGGTGCACACCTTGATCTGACCATCGTAGGTTTCCCAGGAGGCTTTGATCTTTCTGCCTCCGCTGATCACCGGCTCTTCGCCGGGATAGGCCCGGTAGGTAATTGGGTGTTGTGCCGTGCCGTAGTCCTGATTGTCAAAAACTATCGTGCGATCTAGAAAATATGTACCCCCGCGCAGCATAACCGTTACGGGTTCGGTAAGTCCCTGCTCTGCCTTCATCTGGCGAATGGCATCCCGGGCGCCCTCAATAGTGGCAAAAGGCCCGTCGCTTTTTTGTTCATTGTATGCAGGAAGCGTTCCGGACCAACGATCGTTGCCGTTAGGCGAAACATAAAACGTTTTTTGCAGCGTTTGCCGGGATTCCATACCCATGGCCCCGGTAATCATTAAAAGTATGACACCCAGGGTGCCAATCATTTTGGTAAGCATAATAATATCTCCTGTATTTTGGTTTATTGCCTGGCTGTTTGTCATAGCTCACTCTTTGTGCAGATTAGAGGGTTAAACAGACAGGTTCTTTAACCCCCTCAAGCTAGCAATATCAGGTGCTAACTTCATTAACTCCGGACTGCTTTAAACAAGGCATCAATATTGGCCGGATCTACATCCGGTAAGATTGCTTCATGGCTGGGAGAAATAATAAGGCCTGTCGGAAACAATGCTTTCAACTGTTGAACTTCATGGCTGATGACCTCAGGACCTTCCTGAACGAGGTTGTACTGTGCATCCACACCTCCAACAAAGGCAACTTTTTCACCAAACTCGTCTTTTAATCTTTGGGGTTCCATATTGTTAGCCCTCACCTGCATCGGATGGATCGCATCCACTCCTATATCGATCAGATCGGGAATGATATCGTATATGGAACCACAAGAATGGTGAATGACTTTTAATCCGTAATCTTTGGCCTGGTTTACCAATTTCCGGGTACCCGGAAAGGCAAAATCCCTAACCATATCTGGAGATACGAGCAAACCGGTTTGTCCTCCAAAATCGTTACCGATCAAAATGGCATCCAGGTCACCTTTGGTTGCTTCATAGAAGATCTCATTGGCGCGCAGGTAAAAATCAATAATCCTTTCAGTTACGGCATGCACCACATCGGGAGCCATCATCATCTGAATACAGGCATTTTCCATACCAAAAGCAGCGAAGGTATCCTGAAAATGGGCAGACCAAATCACACCCAATTTTATCCGGTCATCCGGAGCATTTTTCACAACTTCACGGCATTCCTCGGGATCAATATGATCCTCGGGCACAGGCCAGTCGAAATCCTCTACCCTGGCAGGATCGGTAACATTCTCAAAAAAACCGGGTGAGTTGAGCGTCCGGTGTTCGGGGTCGGATTTGCCTTTGTGGGCAAAATCAAATGCCATCTCAATGGCATCACTCACAGGGGAATGATAGGGCAGGCTTACCGGGTAGAGATCATCATCGATGATGGTTCGCACTTCATTGATATACTTAGCGCCGAAATACTTAAGCAGGTTTGGCACTGCCTTGGGATCGGGCAAACCCAACCATGAAGCAGGCCGGTCTACTGACTGTCGTGCAACCGTTGCATAAAACCTTTCTTTATGATCCATAATGTAAGTCTCATTTATCTATATTCAGAAATATACTTTTCAAAAGCCCCTGCGATGCAAATATAATCATTAAGCCTAACCCCCGCAAGGCAAATTGCCAGTCAAACGTAATGCTGATGCATCCTAATTTACCGGGTTTTATCTATAAAGTTGCCCCAGTGAGCTCTCAGGCTTTCATCCAGTTTTTCTACAAGTTTTTTATGTTCAGTATTACCCGAGATATCCACCGTCTCTTTTGGGTCCTCAGCATGATCGTAAAGCATATCTACCTGTTTTTTACCGGTGCTATCCACCCATTCCGTATAAAAATAAGGCGGGTCAATGATGGTTGTTCCATCATGCCATCTGGAGACAGCGATACCATCAGTTGTGCCTTCGGGATTTTTTATTACCGGTAGCAGGCTTTTACCCTCCAGATGTCCGGGCATCCCTACATCGCAAAGCTCACAAAGCGTAGGATAAATATCCACAAATTCTGCCACTGCATCGGTTTGCCTGCCCTTTTTCATATCCGGATCTTTGATGATCAGGGGAGCATGAAGAGAAGTTTCAAAATTGCAGTGTTTACACCAAAGACCGTGCTCTCTGAGATTCCATCCATGATCTCCCCAAAGCACAACGATGGTATTTTCAGAGAGTCCCATTTCATCCAGTGCGTTCAGCACTTTTCCCACCTGGGCATCAATATAGCTGACGCAGGCATAATATCCATGAATCAGGTTCCTGGCCATGGTATCTGAAAGCCTGCCCGTTGGCGGGATGTCCCTGTAGGCTCTGAGCTCACCCGAATTGTGCATTGATTCATCAGGAGCATTAAGGGATTTTTTCTGATATTCGGGAAATTGAATTTTGGCAGGGTCATACAGGTCCCAGTATTTCTTAGGCGCATTAAAAGGCAGGTGGGGTTTAAAGAAACCGACACCCAGAAAAAACGGTTTATCCTGATCTTTCAGGCGTTTAAGATCCTGTATGGCTTTCATTGCTGTTTTCCCGTCTTTGTAAGCCGTATCCGGTACAGCATAACATTCATAGGCCGGATCCTTTTCACTGGCTGTTGTATCCAGTTGGATATGCTTCGGGTTGGCATAATTTCTCCATGAACCTATACAGTCCGGCCACCATTCTTCAGTCCAACTGCCTTTGGCATCACCGGGATGATGCATAATTTTGCTGTTATGCACCGTATGGTATCCGTTATCCCTAAAATATTTCCCTATTGTCGGGACATCAGGCAGCATTTCATCAATCCGGTCGTTGTGATGTATCCACCGGTTATAGGTGGGGCGGGTACCTGTTAATAAGCTGGCACGTGAAGCTCCGGAAACCGGTATATTGCAATAGGCCCGTGTGAACCGAACACCCTCCATAGCCAGCCTGTCCATATTGGGTGAATGGATGTGCTCAGCCCCGTAGCAATTTAATTCCGGACGGAGATCATCAACGGCAATGAACAACACATTTTTCTTCCCTTCTTCCTTGCTGTTTCGTTCATTGCAGGAAAACAAAGCCAATGGAAGCAAGGTAAGGGCAATTTCTTTAAAATAGCTTTTTGATTGCATGGGTTGACTATTTAGTGTCTGTCCATAAAGTCATATTCGAGTTAAGAGTCTCGTCTAGAATGTTCGCTGGCAAGGCTTGCGAGTTTTGAATGCCAGGATTTTACTTGATGTAAATGAGTGGCATGAAAAACGAGCGTAACGCAGCCAGCGGACATTATAGGCAGACTCTATTTAATTTTTTGAAGCGGTATATGCACATTATAGCTTTTCCCTTCACGGGGGAGAATGCCAACATAAAGCACTACAGGTCTGCCATCTTCAATCAGCAACTGAGGCCTTTCGAGCCTGGATACCGTTTCTGCCTGTCCATTTTCCCAGGGTATCCGGGGTTTGGTCACCAATGGATGATCAGCCAGCTTCCAGTCTATACCGTCTTTGGATTGAAACAATACCAGTTGCTGGGTATCCGATTCAATAAAAAAGCCTTCCATATCCTTTAAGATACCCCAATAGTAACCGTCCAGAAAGAATATATAAGGATCTTCTGCAGGAAACTTTGCAGTAGGATGGGTAAAGACAGGTTCAGGATGTTTTTTGAATGGTCCCATCGGATTGTCGGAAAAAGCCACACCGTGGGTCACCTTTCCGCCGAAAGGCATATCCTTTTCGGGGGCAGTAGCAACGGTTTTATAGGTTAACAAATACTTCCCGTCGGGACGTTTTGTTATGCTGGGATTTGTGGTAATCAGCCCGTTCCAGTCCCACGGGCCCACCTCAAGAAGGGGTTTATCAAACCGTTTCCAGGGACCGGCAGGGTGATCAGCAACAGCCAGCCCGACCCGCTGGTTGTTCCGGTGCCGCCACCACTTGTCGTACTTTTTTTCTTTCGATTCCACTTTCCCGTCAAATTCACGGTTGCCGTTATAATACAGGTAATATTTATCTCCAAACTTTTGAACCGTAGGATTATGGGTCACCTCTCCATCCCAGTACTGTCTGCCTCGCGGTGGCAAAGCGACATCCTGGAAAGTGAAAGGTCCGATAGGTGATTCGGAAGTAGCGCGGGCAATTTCGGAATGCGTAACCCAGCCTTCCATACCCAATTTTTTGGGCCAACGGGAAAACAACAAATGATAGATGCCATCACTGCTTTTAACCACAGTACCTCCCCAAACATACCAGTCATCCATCTTCATTACTGCCGACTCCGGAACAGGGCGGATCATGGCATTTAAATCCAGTCCATCTTTACCCCGGGCCATCATAGTTTTTGGGTTGGGGGGATTCATCATTGCATTACCCCATACAGGTGCACTCAGAAAAACAAAAGAAGCCTGAAAGCCTGTTTTTAGTAACTGAGCGCAGAAATTTCTTCTGGAGATCTTTTTCATTGGTATAAAGTGTTTGTTTTTCAATTAGATGATATTTCAAAGTTCGAATATGGTGCTTCCCCACCATGGGAACTGCATGCTTTATTCATCTTTTCGCTGTGAAGGTTCCTGCATACCTGTTTATATGTGACGCTTAAACTCACAACGGACAAAACAAGATAACCTTATTAAAAATACCCTCCCCTTTTCACCACATCCTGGGCACTAAATCCTTCATGTACCCAGGTACGAATTTCCTTTTCCCCGGATTTTATTTCTTCGGCCCGCACCAATACATCATATGCTATATTCCTGGGAACCACAACCACGCCGTCTATATCACCAAAGATCAGATCACCCGGCTTAATATAGGCTTTCCCGATTCTTAAGGGTTTGCCATAGTCGGTGATCATGGCCCTGCCGAGAGAACCATTTGAGGTACGGTACCTGTAAAACACCGGAAATTCCTGGGCCAGAACCTGCATCGTATCACGCAGACCACCGTTTACAACAGCGCCACGTGAACCACGGGCAAGGGCTGAAGCTGTCATAACTTCACCCCAGTGGGAAGCTTCTGTTTCCTGGCCTGCATCCCATACCACCATGCATCCTTTGGGCATATCATCCAGCATCTTTGCCCGGATATCCATCTCGCCCTCTACCAACGGTGTGGGCGCACTTCTGATGGTAAATGCAATGCCGGCTTGCTTCATCTCCATTTTCAAAGGCAGGATATTATGAGGCAAAGCCTGATCCATAAGGGTGAGCTCGCGCATGACATCATTGACAGAGCCTGTATAGAGCTTTTGATAACGATCGCATAATTCTTCCTCTGATATGGGTAACTCAACTGCCTCAACCTGGTCGAGCTTTTTTTTAAGCTCGTCCAAATGCATCATCGGTTTATTCTTCTTTTCCATAATTATTAGCAGATTTTATTTCAGGTTAAAGTAAATATTGTTGATCTGTTATATTTTTTTGAGATACCAGCCTATCCGGTTTAAGCGCCCGGCCTTCTATTGGTTTTAAGCTCTTAACCTATTTTGATACTCCCTATCTGTTTGGTAAACACTCAAAAGCATCCATCAGGTTGGCAAACGCATCCCGCCATCCACAAAAATGTTTTCTCCGGTAAAATACCGCCCTGCCTCAGAGGCAAGCAAAACACATATCCCGGCGCAATCAACGGGTTCACCTACTTCCCTTAAGGGAATATTCTGAATCACTTTGTTATAATAAGCTTTATCCTGCAGCACTTTTTCATTTCTGCCGGTTCTGATGGCGCCGGGGGCTATATTGTTGATGGTAATCCTGTCACTGGCAAGATCCGGAGCCAGGCTGATCACCAGATTTTCCATGGCCGATTTGGTTGCTGAATATACCGTCATCTCAGGATGAGGTCGCTGTTGTTGCACGCTACCAATGGTTATCACCCGACCCCACGAATTTTCACGCATAGGGGGCACAAATTGCTGTATGAGAAATAAAGTGGAACGCAGGTTGACATTGACCTGCTCCTCAAACTCCTCATAGTTGATATCCTGCCAATATCTTCGGTGCTGTATGGAAGCATTCAGCACCAGGATATCTATATGCCCAAGCGTGGCACGACAGTATTCACTAATTTTCCCGATGCTTTCCCGCTCGGCCAGATTGGCCGCTACAGCTCCGGATTGAATATCGAATGATTGAAGCGCTTCCAGCGTCTGGTTGGCGACTTCATGATTGGAATGGTAGTGTATGATCACATTCGCCCCATATTCCGCAAGACCCAATGCTATGGCTTTACCAATCCCCTGGCTTCCACCGGTTACCAGTGCATTCCTTCCCTTCAGATTCATTAACTCATGGATTTGCATGTATCAAATATTCTTTTATTTATAATTTATAACTGTTTTTCCACTTTTTATGAATAATACACTCCCGTTAAAATCCAGGCTTTTGCTCATTACTCCTATACACAATGTCGATATAAATAATTCATTTTGAATGATTTACTTTATTGTGTATAAGGGAGGTTATAGCTTATATTTCTTGTGGGTAAAATTAATCGATTATGACAAATTACCAAATCAGGTTAAGGTATAATTATCGCTCCGGGCCTTCATATACAAGTGAAGTAAACAACAACATGTTATCAGGAAGGGCTTCCAGCTTAAGCTTATTTTTTCTCTTTATCTGCTGGTTCTCGAGGGGTATTTCAATGTATCCCGACATGTAGTTCCAGGACTCAATGGTGGTTTCCGGGGTATCTTTCCAATTGATTGCATGGGATTTCCCGTTAAACTTAAACTGGTACTGGCCGGATTCCTGCCTTTGATCGATACCTATGCGCAGCCATACTTTCTCGTTTTCCTGCGGAAGCCCTGGAACTGAGATATCAACCTTCAGTTTCTTATCCATTGGCTGTTTTACTTGATCTCCATAAAACGTTCTTGTTTTATAGGTTTTGGTAAATTCCAGGGGTTGTTTCAAAGAAAGTTCAACCGCATGGACGCTTTCAGGTTCCAGATCCAGTGAAACGGGAAATGCTGTATTCCATTCATCTTCGTAATAATGCGCATTGCCCACATCAAGATCATATACGGCCTTTCTTTTCATCACCCTGGAAAATTGATTACCGGGTATTCCGGGATCCAGATTGATGGTTTGCTCTTTACCCGTTGGATTGAGTAAACCGATAACCAACCGGTCATTCGGTGAAGCGGTGGCAAAAACCCGGATATTTTCATGATCGGATTCATAATGCACATGCTTTCCCCTGAGATTTTGAAAGGTCAGAAATACCCAATATGACGCCTCAACCCTAAATTCATTGTCTTCGGTTTTGGTGAAAAAAGAATGTTTATTTGGATACGAAGGAGAAGCAACAAAAGCATGACGGGCAGCAAATTTATCCGGGTGGTGCAACATCATGAAAATATCATTGGCATGAAAGATAAACTGATTCTTATATCGTTCAGCAGGCGTACCCTTGATCGGTGCCGAAGTTTCCGTAATCACGTAACGTGGTCTCACACCCCGGGTGTTTTCCGCATAATTCTGGGTCATGCTGGCATTGGCCAGTTGACGTATGGAAGGTATGCAATATGAATTAGGGTTATAGTATTCCAGGGCCTCCGGATTCTCAACATGATCAATAAAATATTTCACCCACGTATTCCAGTCGATTTCAGAGGTATCCTGGTTAAACTCTTCCTCCCAGCTATAATCTGCATCACTGGAATTGATCTTGTAGGTTCCGTTATGGCCTACGCAAGTTCCTAAGAAAATGACATCCGGATGTTTGGATTTCAGATAATCATATAATCCGTTAAAAACCCGGGTAAAGGATGCTACTGTTTTCTTCTGATTGCCGTAAAACATACCTGCCCAGAAACGGCTTTGATTGGGTTCATTCTGAAGCTGAAAATATTTGAGTTGTGATTTTCCCTCGGGCGGAATCAGGTTCTTAAGGGCCTGAATATAGGCCTCGAGGTGTTTTTTAGAAGCTTCCATATTCCTCTCCATTCGACCGTCAAACAAAGCCGGACGGGGAGCCAGGGTAACTGAAACATCTCCGTAGCGATCATCAAAGTATTGCTGAACATTTAACACTTTATCCCAAAGGGGGTAAGGATCTCTTTCTATAAAACGGTCAAACCATTCAAATGAAGCCTGTCGGTCTTCAAACTGAGGCTTCAGCCCTTTAGCCCAGGAAGGGAAATTAAAACCATACTGACCTTTTTTGGGGAGCCAGTTGATAATATTGCGGATACCCTGAATATTGGCATCCACCAGATAAATGTTAGCCCGGGCATCCATATTACCTGTCATGATACCAAAAACTTCCTGTACTTTGGTATATCCACCAATATCTTTTATGGTTGATGGATAAATCCGTATTTCTGCCTTTGTATCCGGTGTTTTATCATTTTGCGCTTCAGCAAGATTGAAGGGCCAAAGGATAGAGAAAACCAAAATGAACAACAAGGCTATATTGATTCGTTTTGCATTTCTTTTCATTGACAACAATTTTTAATGAAACAAATAAATATTTAGAATATATTATCAGCTTTAAAAGCTGTATTTTTTTATTTAACATTGCAATACAGAAAAAATGTCTGTAAACTATTGTTTGATCAGCTTCACAGGTCCAGCCAGGCCGTTGGCATCTTGTGCATAAATAAAATACAATCCGGCCGGCAGCTCTTTCACAGAAAACCCCCTACCCTGGATCTTTTGACCATCGATCACTTTGACAACCATACCGACCATATTCCGCACCATAATATGGGTATTTGGCTTTATTCCTTTGACAAAGACATAGTTTGTCGCGGGATTGGGATAAATTTGAAAATCAGCGGTTTTTTGTGCGGGGGTTACAGCCGTTATAAATGTAAGCGCATAGATCACTTCCTGGGATCCGTCTTCAGCGATCACTTTCAACATATAGCTCTCCAGAAGATCCCCTGAATCCACCATGCTGCTGTCTTCATCCAGCACTGTGAGCTTAGCCCCCGGAGCGGGTGTAACGAGTTCTTTAAATGCCGTAATATCCATCCCTCGCTGAATACCAGAGATTATCATTTGTGATGAGTCAACATGCAAAGAATCCGAGGTGACATAAGCTGCGTTTCCGGCTTTGGGAATGAAAACCAGTTCATAAACCACTGTTAGGGAGCTGTCTTCAGAAACAACCTCAAGCAGATAATTCTCCTCCAATATTCCTGCATCTACCGCATGGCTATCTGCATCCATGATCGCTATATCAGAACCCGGGGCGGGTGTGACAAGATCCTTAAATTCAGCAACTGACATACCGATTTGAATGCCTGTTATAACCAGCGTTGACGAATCCACGGATAATGAATCAGAGGTCACATATGCCTCAGTATTGGGATAATATATAAATTCAAGGTCATAATTCACTGACTGGGAGCCGTCTCCCGAAGTGACCTGAAGGGTATAGTCTTCACCAAGTGCTCCCGCACCCACAGCGGTGCCTTCAGCATCAAATACGCGCATGGTAGCTTTGGCTGCAGGAACGAGCAGATTCAAGAAATCGGCTATCTCCATACCGGGTTCAATCTCTGATATCGTGGTGACTGCAGAATCCACCACCAGCGAATCGGAGGTTACGTAAGCTCGGGTACCGGGCTTAATTTTGCCGTAGTATAAATCATAAAGCTGTGTTTTCGTGTCGTCATGGGAAACCACTTCTAACTGCAAACCTTTGCGAAGTTTTTTCCCGCTCTCAACGCTTTCCCCTGACTCATCCAAAACCTGCATCGAGGCTCCGGGCGCAGGGGTGAGTAAATCATAAAACCTGTCTACCTCCAGCTCAGGCTGAATACCCCAGATTTCCGGTTTATCCTGGTCAACCACCAGGGTATCGGAAACCACATAAGCCCGGTATGTTATATGCCTCTGCGGCCCTTTAATCTGATAAACCTTTTGGGTGGATGCATCGGGCGAGGTGACAACAACCTGGTCATCGAATGCTACATATCCACCTGTTCTTGGTTTACCGGAGGCATCCTTAAGCTTAATGGAAGCACCCTGGCTGGGATGAAGGTATTTGAAAAAGGTCTTAACATTCGTACCCCGGGATACCATGGATATTTCCCGGAGATCCTGATCTACGGCATATACATTTGAAAAGACATAAGCCTGGTTTGCTGCAACATCGGTTTCCAGTTGATACGTAATTTCCGTTGCCCTGTCTTCGGCAATGACTTCAAAGTAAACATAACTTCCGGCCCGGGTATCGACATACGTATTGTTAAAATTTTTCCTTTGCAGCGGTACCGGATCATTGTTACCATCAATGAGATGCAAAACGGCCTCTTCAGGTTTGGTGATATGTTCCAGGACGGTTTTAACAGAAGTACCCTGTGGTATACCGGAGATTGTCCCTGTATCCCCTGAATGGCTGATCGAATAGGTTGAGGAGGTTAACACTGCATCGGTACTTAACGAACCGATGTACAACACGTATCTGGTTTGATTTTTCCCATCGGCAGACAGGACTTTTAGCGTATCCTGATCTTCTATGAATGCATCAGCGGGTTTGGTCGTACCTGCCGTTCCCAATACATTAAGCACCTGGTTCGTATCGTACTTATGGATGTTGGCATAAAAATTCGTCACCCTGGTATTGGGCTGAATGCCTTTTATGGTCTGAGGAGTTTGGTATCCGTCGCTCACATGGTATACGTATGAAGTGATTTTGGACATGTATGCGGTTACGGGATCAAAATCATCCCCGCCTATTCCTTCAAATACCCCAATGCTGTTATTGTTGAAATAAGTCCATTCCGAAGCTTCCTCATTTTCTGCCCAGGATCCTTGCACACCCGGGAGTGTATCTCCTTTCCAATATCCAGGCTTTCTCTCTATATTCCAGTTGGCTATGGATATATCCTCCAGGGTAACGCCTGCCGGTGCCCAGTAGGTACCTGCATAATCGCCAAAAACATCTACAAGCCGGAAGTCATCCGGATCATTCATGGGTTTTGTTCCTTCATGAATGGAATCATTAAGTATTCGCCAAATAGACAAAGTTTTTCCACTCGGCCAGTGGTTTACAGGATGGCTGCCATCAGTCTCCACCACTTCAGCCTGCAGTGACGGATCATCACTGGCCTGAAAAACCACATCGCAATGCACATTATCAAGCGGAAGGGGCATGCTCCCAAGCACAAAGGTTTCACCCCCTTCAAGAACCGGATCAAAGTCCTCATGTTTTATCAAACGGGCAGGATTGGCCTTCCATTCGGCCTCTGAAGGATAAAGGTAACCGGGTACATATTTAATATACCGGTTTTTGTATTTGGTAGAATCCGTGAAATTGCGGATGATCTCATCCGGGCTGGCTTCGGGTATTCCACGGGCAATCAGATAATTGCTCAGGTCGATGGGCTGATTCCCCGGATTGGTGATCTCAAGAAAATGATCATCCAACCAATTGTATCTAAATATCAACTGGGTAATTATGGGTGCTGCTTCAAAGGGTTGCGTTTTTTCCAGGGGCAGTTTTTCTTCAAAGACAACCCGATATTGCCTGTTGGTCGTATCGTTTTCGGCCGTAACAGTGAAAACAGTCGTACGATCCTCAAGGGTACCGTTAACTGCAGTAGCCCGGTCTACCGATATGTGGGCATTCAGATCTTCAGGATGAGCGACCAGAGCCGGGATACGGGGAGTACCATAAGGAAGGGAAACATGGTAGGAATATTGTTTGCTATCAAATCCGGGAAGGGTATCTCCTATCCATCCTGGCTCCAATTTCACTGAGTCAACGGCATCCGGCCAGGTGATGGCATCCAGACTCGCATTGCTGCCGGGTTGGCGGTAAATGTTCGTATCTACGGCAGATTGATACACCAGTGAACTAAATAAGAAAATGTTGTCGGACAAAGGATCCAGCTTTAATTCGTTGTCCATGCTTATCTGGTTGTTGTCTACAGGGATCTCAACATACCCCGACATATAATTCCATGATTCTATGGTAGCATCGGGAATATCACCCCAATTTATCTCATAGCTTTTTCCATTGAGTTCAAATTGATAGCTCCCCAATGCCTTTTTCTTATCAAAACCCATCCGCAGCAACACCTGCTGGCTATCGGCCGGCAGCTCCGAAACGGGTATATTAACCGTTAGGGTATTCGACATACCCTGCTTTACTTTATTCCCGTAAAAGGTATTTTCCCGGAAAGCCTGGTCAAATTCCAGGCGCTTGCTCAGATCTATTTCAAAGGCGTAGACGCTTTCCGGCGCCAGCTCAATGGAATAAGGAAACCCTATATCCAATTCATCTTCAGTATATTGGGCATTGGAAATGGCTTTATCAAAAACCGCCTTTCTTTGTATGATTTGTTCAATGACATCATTGGGAACACCAGGATCCAGGTTGATGGGTTGTACCTGTTTTGTGGGGTTAAAAAGTCCGATCACCAGCCGGTCATATTGGGGTGAAGCCGCAAATACCCGAATATGCTCATTATCCGATTCATAATGCACCACTTTACCCCTGAGATGTTGAAAGGTACGGTATACCCAATAGGGAGCTTCCGCTGTGAATCCCCGCTCTTCTGTATTGGTAAAAAAAGAATGTTGGTTGGGAGATTGGGGCGCAGCCATGAAGGCATGCCTCGACGCAAATTTATCGGGGTGATGCAACATCATATAAATATCATTGGCGTGGAAGATAAACTGGTTGTTGTATACTTCTGCTCTTGTTCCATTGATACCTCCTGAAGTTTCGGTAATCACATACCGGGGTCTCATGCCTTTTGCAATCTCGGCATAATTTTGGGTCATGCTGGCATTGGCAAGCTGACGAAGAGAGGGAATGCTGTAAGAATTGGGATTGAAATAGGCCAGGGCTTCAGGATTTTCTACCTGGTCAATAAAGTGTTTAACCCATGTATTCCAGTCTTTTGCCGTGGTATCCCGGTCAAATCCCTCTTCCCAGGTATAATCGTATTGATTGATCCGGTAGGTTCCGTTATCTCCTACGCAGGTACCCAAAAAATTCACATCCGGGTGTTTGGCTTTTAAATAATCATATAATCCGTTAAAAACACGGGTATAGGACTCCACGGTCTTCTTTTGATTGTTATAAAACTGTGCAGCCCAGAACCTTCCCTGATTGGGCTCATTCTGAAGCTGAAAAAACCGCAGCTTTGATTTACCTCCGGGTGGAATGAGATTTTTCAATGCCTGAATGTAAGCATCCATATGCTTTCTGGAGGCCTCCATGTTCCTTTCCATTCTGCCATCAAACAATGTTGGTCGGGGACCCAAAGTCACGGAGACATCCCCGTAACGGCCATCAAAATAATTCACATTCAATAGATTATTCCACAGCGGGTAAGGATCACGCTGAATAAATTCATCAAACCACGCAAATGAGGCTTGCCTGTCCGCAAACTGGGGTTCGAGTCCTTTGGCCCAGGAAGGAAATTTATATCCATACTGATCGACTTTGGGAATCCAATTGATAATATTCCTGATGCCCTGCATATTGGCATCCCTCAGATACGCATATGAACGGCTGT
>CAYYLT010000019.1:0-21040 GCA_964472385.1 uncultured Bacteroidales bacterium | reverse complement strand
CAGGTGATCACCTGAAGACAGCCTCGGATATGGATATCAACCTGATTGGAATGGGTTTGTTTTACAGAGACGGCTATTTCCGGCAGCATTTAAATAAGGATGGCTGGCAGGAAGAAAGCTATCCGGCCAACATGTTGCAATATATGCCTTTTGAGCAGGTTCGGACCCCGGACGGCAAGGATCTGCTGATTGAATTGAAATTGCCCGATGGAACTGTTAAAGCTATAGTATGGAAAGTAAAGGTAGGCCGAACCCGCTTATTTTTGTTGGATAGCAACCTGCCGGATAATGCGCCCCAGCACAGGGATATTACTTCCCGGTTGTATGGTGGGGATCGCCAGATGAGGCTTCGCCAGGAAATTCTTCTGGGGGTTGGCGGTTTTTCCGCCCTCATTCAAATGGGTTATGAACCGAAAGTTTGCCATATCAATGAAGGACATGCAGCTTTTTTGAATATAGCCAGGCTGAATCATTTCATGGTGAAGCATGATATATCTTTTGAGGAAGCGCTTGAATTTGTGCCCAAAACCAAAGTATTTACAACCCATACTCCTGTGGCTGCCGGACATGAATCCTTTCGACTGGAGTTGCTGAAGCCCCATTTGGAAACAATGATGCAAGGATATGAAATTGATATGGAAGACATTTATACACTTGCTCAGCTTCCCGATCAATCGAACAGAAATAATCATGAAACGGAACTCTCGATGACCATTCTGGCCTTGCGTACTTCCTTCTTCTCTAATGGAGTAAGTGAGCTTCACGGGCAGGTTTCCCGTGATATGTGGAATCATCTATGGCCTAAGCATTCCAGAGAAGAGATCCCCATTAGCCACATCACAAACGGTGTGCACCTGCCTACATGGATTACCCCGGAAATTGCCGCACTACTGGAACGATATATTGGCAGTGGTTGGGAAAAGAGTGCCTTTAACGGTGGAGAGACCAAAGCTATCAATGGAATTTTGCCGGAAGAGCTATGGCATGCCCATCAGGTAGCCCGATCACGCTTGATAGCGACCATACGCAGCAAAATACAGAAATACATGGAAGCCAACAATGCACCTGCCTATGAAATTGAACAGGCCGACAATGTCCTGGATCCGGATGTCTTAACAATAGGTTTTGCCAGACGTTTTGCAACTTATAAAAGAGCAAACCTGATCCTTAGAGACATGGTCCGGTTCAGAAAACTGCTGCTTGACAAAGACCATCCGATACAGATCATTTTTTCCGGGAAAGCACACCCTCAGGATGAAAAAGGAAAACAGATGATCCAACAGGTTTTTGGATTAACCAGGGACCCGGAATTACGGCGCCATATTGTTTTTCTGGAAGATTATGATATGTTCATTGCCGAAAGACTGGTTCAGGGAGTGGATGTTTGGCTGAACAATCCCAGGCGCCCGCGCGAGGCCAGCGGAACTTCCGGTATGAAAGCGGCCCTGAACGGTGCCCTCAACTTTAGTGTCCTCGATGGCTGGTGGGCTGAAGCCTATGATGGAAAAAACGGCTGGGCCATTGGAAATGGCGAAATATATGATAACCTGGATTATCAGGATGATATAGAAGCACAATCCCTCTATGACACCCTGGAAAATGAAATCATTCCCCTTTATTATAAAAACAAAGCGGGTAAAATCCCAGAAGAATGGGTGAATATGATGAAGGAATCCATTAAGACCATCCTGGGAAAATTTTCCAGTCACCGCATGGTTAAAGAATACCTGGATCAAACCTATCATCCTGCGCTTAAGAATTATCATTCTCTCATTTCAAAAAATCTGGAAAAGTGCAAAAAGCATACCCGTTTGCATGCCGAACTTCGCAATCGCTGGGATAAAATTCATATTGAAAAGGTTCATACCGATCGTATTCTCAGTTCTTTGCGGGTTGGAGAGCAGTTTAAGGTACATGCCACAGTCTATTTGGATGACATATCTCCAGATAACGTTGACATACAGGTGTTTTATGGTCCCGTCGGCCCGCTTAACACCCTCGAAAAATCGCATACCCAAATAATGCATATGGATTCCCATGAGGAAAAAGGGTATTGCATATTTTCCAGTACCATTCAATGTGAACAAGCCGGCAGGTATGGTTTTACGGTAAGAGCCGTTCCAAATCATAAAAGCTGGAAAGATACCATGCCCGGTATGATTACCTGGGGCGATGTCTGATCTGCCCAGCATTATTCCGGTTCACATTCCCGGTTTTATTGTTTTGTTGCATTTTTCTTACCTTTTTATTTTATATTTTACATAATATACGTTATATTGGGTTCGCATCATTTGGATATAGCTTATGGATCAGGCATCAATACCATTTCGTGTCTGTCTGTAAAACCAACTATTATGGCAACGAACCTTAAAACAGCGGTAAGAGATAAGTATAAAAACAGGAAACAGCGTAAGAATCCCCGGATATTGATCATTACGCCTGAAATAACTTATCTGCCCAAAGGTATGGGCAATATGGCCAATGTACTGTCAGCCAAAGCAGGTGGAATGGCGGATGTATCGGCTTCCCTGGTTTCGGAGCTATATGATCTGGGATCGGATATTCATGTGGCCTTACCCCACTATCGCCGGATGTTCCATATTGATATCGGACAGTTCATCAGCGATGAATTGCGTTTGTTTCAGGAAAAAATGCCCGATTCCAGAATACACCTGGCAGAAGACAGGATATTCTATTACCGTGATTCCATATACAGCGGTTATGGAGGTGAGGCAGCCAATATATCGTTAGCTTTTCAGCGTGAAGTAATCAATAACATCATTCCCACCCTGAAGCCTGACCTGATCCATTGCAACGACTGGATGACGGGATTGATCCCTGCTATGGCCAGAAGAAGAGCTATCCCCTGTCTTTTTACCATCCATAACATCCATACACAAAAACTTTACCTCTCGCATATTGAAGACAGAGGCATTGATGCAGCTGAATTCTGGCAAAACCTGTTTTTCCAGTGGCCCCCTGTAAATTACGAAGAAAGCAGAGATCACAATCCTATAGATTTGCTGGCCAGCGGAATATTTGCCTCTCACTTCATCAATACGGTTAGTCCGACATTTCTAAAAGAAATAACCAGTGGATGGCATGCTTTTATTCCTGATGTCATCAGGCAGGAGATATCCAATAAGATGCAGGCTGGGGTGGCTTACGGAATCATCAATGCCCCCGACAATATTTACCATCCGGAAACCAATCCCAATGTGATATATTCATACAGCTATGATGAACCCCTGAAGTGGAAAAAAAAGAACAAACTGGAACTCCAGCAGAAACTGGGGCTGATAAGCGATGAAAAAGCGCCCTTGTTTTTCTGGCCCTCCCGGCTAGATCCTATACAAAAGGGCTGCGATCTGCTGGCTCATGTACTTTACAACATTGTTTCCACGCACTGGGATCAAAACCTTCAGATCGTATTTATCGCCAACGGAAGTTTCCAGCAATCATTAAGGGATATCGTCCGGTTTCATGGATTTTTCGAACGGGTTTCCGCGTGTGATTTTAATGAGGAGCTTTCCCATCTGGCCTATGCCGCAAGTGATTTTGTGCTGATGCCCTCAAAATTTGAACCATGCGGGCTACCGCAAATGATTGGCTCAATTTTTGGTAGCCTGCCCGTTGCTTTTGATACCGGGGGATTACACGATACCGTTGAACACCTCAATACGAAGAATCATACCGGTAATGGCTTTCTGTTTAAGGTATATGACGGGCCTGGTTTGGAATGGGGCATTAATGAGGCCATGAAGTTTTTTACGCAACCTGAAGATTTGAAAGAAAAACACATATCCAGGATTATGAAAGAAGGTATGGAACGATTTAACCTGAAAGAAACGGCAAAACAATATATTATACTCTATGAAGAAATGCTTCAGCGTCCATTAGTGGTTTAAGCAGGTATCAATTGGCCAAATGCTTATGGGGATAGCCATCAACAAGAACTTTATCGCCATAGATATTTTACATGAATAATGCAGGTTTAGAGTAACAACATTACTAACACAAAACAAGCATCATCTTGAAAAACAACATCCAACTGACAGATGATCCGTATTTGAGGCCCTATTTAGGCCAGATCGAAAAAAGAAAGACCCGGATCACGCAAACTGAGCAAAGACTGACAGGTGGTAAAATCATGCTCAAAGATTTTGCCTCAGCTCATGAGTATTATGGACTGCACCGGCTTGAAACAGGCTGGATTTTCCGTGAATGGGCTCCCAATGCACAAAAGGTTTATGTGATCGGTGATTTTTCGGACTGGGAATGCCAGGAAACTTTCAGGCTTCAGCGCATCAATGAAAATGGCGACTGGGAGCTGTCAATCTCCGGGGACCACCTTCATGACCAAGATCTTTACAGGTTGAAAGTTTTCTGGGATGGGGGATCTGGTGACCGGATACCGGCTTATGCCCGGAGGGTTATTCAGGACGAGCATACCAACATTTTCAATGCTCAGGTATGGAACAGCAAATATGAATGGGCAACCAGACATGCCCGTTTGCACCATCCCTTCCTTAAAATTTATGAAGCCCACATCGGTATGGCTTCGGAATCAGAAGCCATTGCCACTTATGATGAATTTCGGCAGCATGTGCTTCCCCGGATCATTGATGCCGGATACAATACCATTCAACTAATGGGTATTCAGGAACATCCCTATTATGGTTCTTTCGGTTACCATGTGGCGAATTTTTTTGCTCCTTCCTCGAGGTTTGGAACACCCCAACAACTAAAGAAACTGATTGACGAAGCACACAGCAATAATATCGCTGTGATCATGGATATCATCCATTCCCATTCTGTGCGGAATGAGGTCGAGGGGTTATCCCGGTTTGACGGCACTGATTACCAGTATTTTCACAGCGGAGGCCGCGGATATCATGATGCCTGGGATTCGCGGATTTTTGACTACGGTAAAATTCAGGTACTGCACTTTTTGCTCTCCAATTGTCGCTACTGGCTGGATGAATTTCATGTAGACGGATTCAGGTTTGATGGCGTAACCAGCATGCTCTACCGCCATCATGGTATCGGTTACACCTTTTCTTCTTACGATGATTATTTTAATTCATATGTGGATGATGAAGCTTACGCATACCTTGCCCTGGCCAACAAGGTAATTCATGATGTCAATTCTTCTGCAGTTACCATAGCTGAAGATATAAGCGGCATGCCTGGCTTGGTTTATCCGCTGAATGAAGGAGGTGCGGGGTTTGACTGCAGGCAGGCAATGGGTGTGAGCGATTATTGGTTTAAAATGCTGAAAGATATGCGGGATGAAGACTGGAATATGGATATGCTATGGCATGAACTGACCAACAAACGTCCCGAGGAGACAACCATCAGTTATGTGGAGTGTCATGACCAGGCCCTGGTAGGTGGAAAAAGCCTGATTTTTGAACTGGCTGATAAAAAGATGTATACACATATGCATAAAAATAGCCAGAGTATTGTTATAGACCGGGCGGTAGCATTGCATAAAATGTCGCGGCTGGCTACCTTTGGCACCGCTGATGGGGGTTATCTTAATTTTATGGGAAATGAATTCGGCCATCCCGAATGGGTAGATTTTCCTAGGGAAGGCAATAACTGGAGCTACCGGTATAGCCGAAGGCAATGGAGTCTGCGGGATAATGAGTCACTCATCTACCACAGCCTCGCAGAATTTGACCGGGATATGATGCGACTGGAAGAATCAGAACTGGCCAATTCTTTTCCTGTCCCCGCTTATTTACATAACAACAAAAAATTGTTGGGCTTTATCCGCGGCACCTATCTGTTCCTCTTTAATTTTCATCCACAAAATTCCTATTCGAAGCATATCATTCCGGTTGAGAAAACGGGAATGTACAAACTTGTGCTTCATACCGACAAGAAACGCTACAACGGTTTTGCAAGACTGGCGGATGATCAGGAATTTCATTCCCGTAACCATCCTGAAAATGAAGGAACCCCGTCCATTCAAGTTTATCTTCCCTGCAGGAGCGCTATGGTTTTGAGGTACAACAGCTAAGCCGTTCAGCGAACCAAAACTTGTCGCATGAATCATACAGGCCAAACACAAGGGCGTTAAGGAAAATTGTACTTCACCTGTTCCCTTAAGACTTTGATGGCTTTGTACACCAGATTCCTTACAGATTGGACATTCAAATCCATGATTTCTGAAATCTCCGTATAATCAAAACACGTATAAAATTTTAACAACAAAGCCTCTCTTTGGCGCGGTGTTAAATGATCAATCAAATCTTTGAGGAGATTCTTTTTCGTTTGAAATTGTTCCTCGCAAATGACGCTTTCTTCGAACGGGCTTTCAGCCTGTTGCAAAGAATCAAAATAAAAATTGTCGTCTATTCTAAAGGACAAATCATACCGTAGTTTTCGGAAAATTTTCCTGCGCAGTGATGTCAGCAGATAAAACTTGATGTTATTGGTATTGCCCAATGTATCCGTATGGTTTAATAAGTCCAAAAAAGTTTCCTGAATGCAATCTTTGATGAATTCTTCATGATGTTTTATCTTAAGACCATATTTAAGCAAAACGGAATAATTCTCCCGGTATATCTTCATAAAAGCATTTTTGTCACCACCCTTGAATTCCTCCCACAAGGTGTGATCCTCATAAACAGAAGCAACGGTACTTTCCATAATATAAACATTTTAAGCCAGGTATACTATATTTCTTTACGTTCAGCCCACAATTTCCATACAGGCTTGATAATGAGAGGATAGGTTGCTATTTCTTCCGTTATGTTCAGCCGAAAAAGTGTTTTCCACTTATAAAACGGGTAATGAAACCATTAACGGTAGTGCCTGTAAAGTGCTATTATCCACTTTATCTTGGCGGTGGAGGAATATTTAGGTTTTCTTCATAGGTTACAACATTTTTGGGTTCAACAATTGGGTATATACATAAAATTTTTGGTTTGGATTTATCCTGTATTATTCTTGTGCGTTATGTCGCTTGTATTATTCATAAAAAATAAAAAAAAAGATTATAAACGAAAGAATATTAGTGCTTTACTTATCATGCTCATAATTTTTTATTTTCAAACATTTATTCCGCGTGCACCAATTTGTGGGCATCTGTTAAGTTGTGAGGGTCTCGAAGCAAGCGACTACGCCGTCGGCTTTCGACGCCCTGCATCTACCCAAAACTTGACGCTTGAATAAAACAGGATCGATCTTCTATTAATATAAAGGGGAAAAAAACTTTTTATGGACATCTTTTTCGGAAAAATTTCTATGAATTTCGCTTTTCCGCTTTTGGTGGGAGTTATAAGAGAGCTACCATAACCCTATCCAAAATAATTGTCTTAAAGGGGGATGATACTGCACAGGTTAACCTGTATTATTCATAAAAAATGACGCATGAATAATACAGGTTAAATGGCTGCCTTATTCTCAACAGGGTAATTCAGATCGCCTTCACTCTTGGAAATGATGGTCGAGATGGTCGAATCACCGGTAATGTTTACAGCTGTTCTAAGCATATCCAGGGGTCGGTCGACACCCAGAATAAGCGCGAGACCTGCAGCAGGCAGGCCCACACTGGAAAGGACAATAACGAGCATAATAATGCTTCCCCCGGGAATACCGGGTGTACCGATAGAAGAGAGGGTGGCGGTAAGCACAATGGTGATCTGCTGTACAAATGTAAGCTCCAGTCCGAAAACCTGCGCGATAAAAACTGCTGCAATGGCTTGATAGCAGGATGTACCGTCCATATTGATGGTCACACCAATGGGCAACACAAAATTGGAGACGGTTTTGGAAACGCCCAACATGCTTTGTGTTTGGCGGAGGGTAACAGGCAGTGTTGCAGCGCTGCTGCTGGTTGTAAAAGCAAACATCTGAGCAGGAAAGATTGCACGGAAAAAATCACGGTACCGAATCCCTGCCAGTAAGCGAATGAAGAAAGGATATACAGCCAGCATGATGAAGAACAATGCTAAAATGACTGTACCGGCATAATTGGCCAGTGCCAAAAACAAGTCAGCATCTCCTGAAAACTCAACAATGAGTGCGGATAACAAGGCAAATACTCCATATGGTGCAAATTTCATGATAAAATCAATGATTTTCAAGATAACCTCGTTAATGCCATCAAAAAAATCCTTAACGGTGCTGATCCGCTCCCCGGGTATTAAAACCATGGCTATGGCGAAAAGAATTGCAAAAAAAATGATTTGCAGCATGTTACGGTTGTTTGAAGCTGCATTAAAAATATTATCGGGAACCATATCCACCAGAAATTGTAAAGGGGAATCTTCTTTTACCTGCCGGGCCGTTATTTCCTTCTCCTGAATATCCACTTCATAACGTTCCTGCAGTTCGGTTTGCTTTTCATGTGGAAAAGTATTACCGGGTTTAAGCAAGTTAACCAAACCCAATCCTAATGTTGTGGCCAGCAAGGTAGATAACAAATATAAACCAATGGTTTTCAAGCCCATCCGCGAAAGCCTGGATATATCCGTAAGGCTTGAAATCCCTTTAACCAAAGAGACAAATATCAACGGAACGGCAATGAGTTTCAAAAGATCCAGAAAGATGGAACCAAATGGCTTGATCCAGTCAACCGTGAATGCTTTGAGCCCCAGGTAAACAGCTGCCAAACCCCAAATTATGCCTGCAACCATTCCCAGGATAATCTTGAGCCATAAAGGAATATGCTTTATTGCCATAATTTCTGTGATGGTGGATGCCCAAAAATAATATATTCATGGGAATACATTGCATCCCCAAACTGACATTTCCTTGTAAGGGGTTTTTGCACCGTTAGGCTTCCTTATACACAATAAAATTAAATTCTTTAAAATTAATTACTTATATTGACATTGCGCATAGGATAAAGGAGAAAAAGCCTGGATTTTACTATCTTACATTGCCAGGCCTACAAATAAGGGATTATTGCGTAGCTTTTACCGCAAGATCTAACCCGGCGCTCCGGGATGGAAAGCAGTGGTAAAAAAGGCCTGAATAAGGATTATCGAACTGGAAAAAGAGAGAGCCCGGAGATGGGATATTCCGACCGGGATACTTTGCATGATCCTCGGCTCCATTGACATCTATGGCATCCTGTTTGCCGTGGGTATGTGCCTCTGCGGAAATACCCCATATGGTCTGATCTTTACCGTTACATGCATCCTTTCGGATTTGCTGTTGGCCAAATATCGGCGTTTGTTTATCAATACTTGTTTCATTTTTTATGAATAATACAGGCTAAAAGAACTGTAAATATTCTTTTTGATCCCGGCCGGCGTTGATACATCTGTCGGGTCAGATCAGTTTTCAACTGCTTCTACTGCCGCACCGATGATTCCGGCATTATTGAATAATTGCGCCGGAAGAACATTGCTTTTGACCTTTTTTAGATGTTGGGCATACTTATCGTATTTCTTGCTTGCTCCCCCTCCGATAATGATCAATTCGGGATAGAAAAGATCCTCCAGATGGTGCAGGTATTTCCCAAAACGTTTGGCCCACTTTTTCCATGAAAGGCTTTTTCGTTTCCTGGTGGCATCGGAAGCCCATCGCTCAGCTTCTTTATTGTTTTTTAAATAAATATGCCCTAACTCGGTATTGGGCAACAACATACCATTAATGAACAGGGCTGTACCCAAACCTACTCCCACGGTTACAATCAGTCCCACACCTTTGATATCCTTACCATGACCAAATCGCATCTCCGCTAAACCGGCCGCATCTGCATCATTGAGCACCCTTGCACGGCATTTGGTAGCATCGGAGAAAATGCCTGCCGAATCTTTTCCAATCCAGGCCTTATCAATGTTAGCTGCTGTCTGAACAATGCCATGCAGAATGGGAGACGGGAAAGCTACTCCTATATCACCCTGATAATTAAAATGGTCAACAATTTCTTTAATGGTTGATGCAACCGCTTCCGGTGTAGAAGGATAGGGTGTCAAAATGCGATGCCGGTCAGATTTTAGCTCCCCGGTTTTGGTATCAACCAAAGCTCCTTTAATGCCTGAGCCGCCAAAATCAATACCTAAACAAATGTTGTTTTCCATGTTTATCTTAATTTTTATCGGATATGATGATCGCTTGTTAATCTTATTTGTGAGGTGAAAATTAAAAAATCTTAACGAATAATTGCAAATTTAGATCATCCACCTGTCCATTAACCACTATATGACTTTATGGACAGAGGCTAATCATATTGAAGTTTATCCATTTGATCGGATCATATGATATACATAGTCACCAATGGCAATACATGCCGTTAATCCTGGTGATTCAATTCCGAGGAGATTGATGAAATTTGGGAAACCACAATCCTTTTCATGGTGAATAATGAAATCGCGCACCGGATCGCCGGGTTTTTGTAATTTAGGTCTTATCCCGGCCTGATCGGGATGAAGATCTTCCGGTTCCAGAAAGGGCATAAACCGTTTGGTTGATTCATAAAAATCCTGTTTCCCTGAAGGATTGACACTATAGTCTAGTTCACCATTCTTAAGAAAAATGGTGTTCGGACCCAGCTTAAGCCCGTGGTTCAGATCAATGGTAGCATGAATACCCAGTCCGGTGGTATTGGGCTCCGGTACCGGGTATATGAGTCTGTTGACCATCTTATGCTTTCCATTCCCTACACCCCAGTATTCACCTTTCCAGAAATAAACCCGGTAGTGGGGGTGATCAACACCCAACATGCAGGAAATATCATAAGCCCCAAGCCCTGCGGCATTAATAACAATACCTGTAGAAAAAGTAAAATGGCCCTGGTTATCTTTTACCGTAACCTCATATCCATCCTCAATTTTACTGATGCTGCTTACTTCGTTGTTATAGGCCATCTCCACCCCGTTTGACCCGGCCTCCTTCTCCAGCTCTTTCATCAATGCATGAGAATCCACAATACCGGACTCAGGAAAATGAAGTGCTGCAATTGCCTCGACATTAGGCTCCAATTCCTTTGCGGCCTCACCCGGAATCCATTTTCCGGATTGAACGCCATTCTTTTCTGAACGTGCCAAAATAGAAGCCAGTTGTTGCTCTTCTTCTTTGTCGGTGGCTACAATCAGTTTACCACATTTTCTGTAAGGAATTTCCTTGCTTTCACAATAACGGTATAGCATCTCCCGGCCTTGAATGCATAATCTTGCTTTGTGCGAACCTTCAGGATAATAGATACCGGAATGAACAACTTCCGAATTTCGGCTGGAAGTTTCTTGTCCGAAAGCCTTGTTTTTTTCAATCACAACAATGTCATCATATTCTCTCGAAAGCCTTGCTGCAATGGCCAGTCCAACGACGCCTGCACCAATGAGGGTTATCGCTGTATCCAATATAAAACCACTTTTGTTATCATGATCAATTTTCCGGCCAATTTAAAAAAATAATCAATATAAGCTTCCATTTTATTGTATTTTGTATATGATCAGCTATTTGCTTTATGATGAACCATTTCGGTATGGGATACAAGGGTAAGCAAGACGTATGGAACCCCGTATTTTTACTCATTTCAAATTATTCGCTTCCTGATATTCAAATGGTATATTCATTAAATTGCGAAAGATCAAAGCCATTGCTTATGATCAGGATGCAAAAAGCATAAAATATTCTCTGATATGAAGAAAAAACGCGAACCAGGATGAATTACCAAAAGAAACCAGCGGAGCAGGAATTATCAGCAGAGCAGATCGCTGCATATTGCAGGCATTTTGGCTTATGCAAAGCGGATATTTTCAATTCGGGTATTTGTGCTTCAGGCAATAAAAAACATTATTTAAGTTATTATCCTCAAGGGAGGATGCAACTATATTGGGCGTTGTGCGAGGAACGGATTCCATTTACAAAGACCGCAGCACACATTGCAGATGATTGCAATCTGTGTGGAAAATGCGAACAGATTTGCTATTTTATAACGGCATTGCAACCCATGAAAGCTATACGGGCGCTGAAACATTTTGTTCGGGAAAACACGGATCAGATGGTTCAGGATATACCTGAGGACCGGATTTTTATTGATTTGAAAAACCTTGTAGGCAGAGATTGGTGCAGTATAGATCCTGCAATCCGGGTGGCGTATACAAACACGCATGCTATAGGTTTACAAAAATCTTTGCCTGCCTATGTGGCTTTGCCTAAAGATGTGAGAACCTTATCCTCGCTCATCAGTTATTGCAACAGCAAAAACCTGAATTTTGCTGTATTTAATCATATTTTATGCATGTCAGATTTTATGCTTTATGATAGCCTGGTGATCGATATTTCCAGGATACAAGATCTGGAATGGAATATAGAAGATGGCCTTGTTACTGCGGGAGCAGGAATTTCAGCTTTTCAGTTACAAAAAGCAGCTAAAAAAATGGGTTATCGCATCCCGCATATGGATATGTTACATACCGCTCCAAAAGCTTTAACAGGCAAGAATGATTTGAACACCTGTCCATACGACATCATGCATCCCAAAATAAAAGCCTGCCAGTTTATTACCCCTGAAGGTGTCATTTGCAAAAGGCTTACGGATAAAACCCATGGTAAAACAAATGATCCGGCTTACACGGATTTTAATCCTGTTGTATATACCCACTTTTCATACGACCTTTGTCCTTCTCATTTTCAGGAAAGAGGATTCTTGATACCTGCTGTTTCCTTTGATCAGGTATTGGATTTCCTTCAACTTATACGGCAAAAGAATATTGGCCAATCGACATTGGTCATGGAACTGGAGTATATTATATCTTTTTTTGCACCAAACAAAGATCTGATAAGCCGAATAGAAGACTATTTAAACCGGGAATTACACATTCAATATATGCTGCTTGTTACCGGTAACCTAAATGATGAGCATGCCATTCAGCGCATGGGCTTCCCTTTGATCCCCCAGGAATTTTTCAGGCCGCTTGTTTTATCCCTGCCTGGATTGCAAAACGGAGAAGTGCAAATTCACCTGCAAAAAATGATGCCGGAGACTCAGCCCGAACGGATTTTAACTGATCCTGGGCTACAGTCCATCGTAAAGGCTATTCTCAAACCCATGTTTTCTCACCCTGCCATTTCAAAGCTTCCTGAAAAGCACCAGGCATTTTACAAAAAATTCTCTGAAAATGCGGATCTGACTAACCTGGTTTGGCTGGCAGATGCAAAATTATTACATAGCTATGTAAAAACGGGGAAAAACTTGATTCTCTGGCAAGTATGGATCCCCATAGAAAGGTTACAAACAATCAGGAATCTGAACCTGGAATTCAAAAGAATCGGCAATAAATGGCAGATCATACATCATATTGGCTGTATTACCTTATGGGATTCCGAAGATTACGGATTATTAGAACATGTATTTTATTATGACCAACACAATGACCACGAGCGAATGCTTGTGCTGCAAATTATTCAGGATATTAACCTTCTGTCGGAACGATACAAAAACATCCATGCAAATATCAGATGGGATAAATACATCTTGTAATTTGCAGGAATGTATAAAAAGAATAAACAAACGCCCTGCGGATAGCCCTTTTTCTCCTTGATAACATGCGGTTGTGCAATGAATGAAGATTGTATATCCTTAATAAATTCACTAAATTTGAACCCTTATCCAATGTTGAACTAACGCCATGCCAAAGCCTGCTGAACACATCAATACCATTCTGCGGAACAATCAGAATGCCATCACCGCGAAGGCTGTCGAGATGCAATATGCATACGACCCCGGATTCTGGAAACAATATGGAGAGGAAGGTAAAAAACTATGTATCCGCGATACAGGATATCATGTGTCTTTTCTTGCCGAAGCTATTGAACTGGAAGATCCGGACATTTTTACCGACTATGTGGAATGGGCAAAACATTTGTTTTTGAGTCTGGGGTGCCCGAATGAAGCCTTGATCAATAATTTAAAATATCTGCAGGAGGTTATAAAGGAATTTATGTCCGCAGATCTTCATCACATGGTTGTGGAATACCTGGATCTGGGCATCCGCAAGATGCATGAGCCCATAAAGGTAATGGAATCATTTATTGATGAAGCACAGCCACTTGGTAAACTGGCCAAATCATTTAACCAAACCCTGCTGGAAGGCAATCGTTATAAGGCAAATCGTATGATAATGGATGCCGTGAAAAAGGGCGCCCCCATCGACGAAATTTATCTCCAGGTATTTCAGAAATCACAGCTTGAGGTTGGACGCTTGTGGATGGAAAATAAGATCACTGTGGCTAAAGAACATTTTGTCTCAGCAGCTACCCAGATGATCATGTCTCAACTGTACCCCTATATTTTTGCCACCGAAAGAAAAGGGCTCAAATTTATAGCCGCAAGCTTAGGAGGCGAATTGCATGAGATTGGCATCCGCATGGTAAGCGATTTTTTTGAAATGGATGGCTGGGATACGTATTATTTGGGCTCCAATACCCCAACATATACCTTATTACAGGCCATTAAAGAACACCAGGCCGATATACTGGGGTTATCCATAACCATGCCTTATCACCGAAGCATGCTTAACGAAGTGGTTAACAATCTTAGATCAGATGAGAAAGGAAAAAAGCTGATCATCCTGGTAGGAGGAAATGGGTTAAAAGGTAAGGGACATCTTTGGGAATCCATAGGAGCCAACGGATATGCGCCTGATGCGCGCAAAGCAATAAAACTGGCAAACCAACTCATTCAAAATTGATGCATAAATCGAATAATATGACCGGGGGATTTGCCATGATTTGCGATAAACAAGGCAAAATAACGGATATTGTCAAAGATCATATGAATATTAAAAAAAACAATCCCCTGGGAAAGCATTTCATTCATCTGGTCGATTCCGGATCCCGCTCCAAAGCCATGGATTTCTTATTTGGCATCGAGGCGGAAGAAGTAACTTTCGATCACCAGCTCAATGTATGGATAGGCGATGTGGTGAAAACCCTTTCTTTTGTAGGTATCAAGATGAAGGATCAAATCATGATCATTGCAGCCAACAATCAAAATGAGCTGATAGCATTTTCTCAAAATCTTCAGGAGATCAATAATGAACAGGCGAATACCATCCGGCGCCTGATGAAAGAAAAAGCAGAACAGCAGCAAGCGGATGATACCCGACAGAATAACTCCTATGACGATCTCACTGCCCTCAATAATGAGCTGATCAATCTTCAACGGGAGCTTTCCAAAAAGAATGCTGAACTGGAACGCCTGAATGCCCTTAAAAATCAATTCCTGGGTATGGCTGCCCACGATCTGAGAAATCCGCTGGCCATCATCTATACCCATTCAAAATTTCTGATAGACAGGACTTCCGACATGCTGCCTTCAAATTACATAAAATTTCTGAACAACATCATTACCACTTCTGAGTTCATGCTGCGTTTGGTTGAAGATTTGCTGGATGTATCCAAAATTGAATCGGGTAAGCTGGAATTAAACCAGGAGCTTTTCAACCTGGTTGATCTGGCCACAAAAAATGTTGCGTTGAACCAATCCCTGGCTGACAAAAAAAATGTGAAACTTCATCTGGAATACCCATCTGATCATATCATGATGAAAGGAGATTGGCACAAGCTGGAACAGGTATTCAACAACCTGCTCAACAATGCCATCAAGTTTTCTCCCTCCGGACAAGATATTCGCATGGACATAGAGGCAGAAGACGACCGGGTAAAAGTATCGGTAGCGGATCATGGCCCGGGGATCTCTGCCGACAGACAAAAAGATATATTTCAGCCCTTCCAGCAAAATTCCACACCGGGAGCAGACGGAGAGATAGGTTCAGGCCTGGGATTGAGCATTGTAAAAAAAATTGTAGAGGGTCATCAGGGTGAAATATGGGTGGAATCGGAAGAAGGTAATGGAGCTGTTTTTCATTTTACCCTGCCCTTATTGGAAATGAAAAGAGCACAATTAAAAGAAGACCAGGAAAAAAAGACCGGAAAGGCAAACGATTGGAAAAAAAGTACCCTCCTGATTGTTGAGGATGACCATTCCAGCCAGCGGCTTATGGAAGAGATGCTCAGGCCTTACAGTGGTAAAATCATTTCCTGTTCCTTTGGAAATGAAGCCCTGGAAGTATTTAAGAAAGAATTGGATATCGATCTGGTGCTGATAGACATACTTCTTCCCGATACGGATGGACGAATGGTCATCAAAAAGATCCGGGAATCCAACACCCAAATACCCATCTTCGCTCAAACGGCACTGGATAAAGAAAAAGACAGACGCAGCATTCTGGAGGCCGGCGCAGACAAATACTTAACCAAACCCCTCAATTGGGATTTATTGTTGCGCCTCTTGCAACAATACCTTGAAAAAGATTAATGTCCTCACCATTTAACCTACCTTATTATTCATGCGTCAAGTTTTGGATAGATGCAAAACGTCGAAAGCCGACAACGTAGTCATCTACTTCGAGTCTTTCACAACGCAGCAGATACCTATAAATTGGCGCACTCGGAAGAAATGTATAAGACAAAATTTTTGGATATAATTAGAAAATGCGAATATGCATTTTTATGAATAAAAAAGGTTATGTCATCCGGAGGCTGATTCCTCCCCATTGGAAAGGTATTGTTGAATAGATGCTATCGCAGCTTCCGGATTTTCTTCCAGATCTTTGAGGGATTCGGCTTTCCATCGCTCAACTTTTTCCTGGTCGGTTTGTTGCTTAACCCGGTAAATCTCCCCGATGAGCAATTTTTCCGTTTCCAAACCCTCCCGGTGAATGGTGTTGTACTTCTCTATATTCAATTTCCTGGTGTTCTCTGCCTGTACCTTCGTTCCGCTCAGATAGGTCTGGGTATGCAGATCCTTTTCCGTTTCAAAAGCCTCCAATAATGCATCATACGGGCCTCTTCCGGACATCAGCTTAACGATCATGGGTGCGGATTCAATGACAATAAACAACAAAACGATGAACCAGTTGGCATAACGCACAGCAGGATCATCTGAGGCAAGGCTGTTCAATCCTTTTAGCTGTCCAAGGAATCCATGATGCAGAAATACACTATTTTCACTGTTATAAATCTGCTTATTCCGCTTTTCACGCAGTTCTGCGATCATCTTATTGTTCCTTTCAATGGCCTGCAGGTTGCGTTTTCTAAGCTCCCGGTATCCCTGATCTACCCGGTCAAACTCCGCCCTTTTTTCTTTGTATACCGGCCCCTTGCCTGCCAGCTGCGTCGGACTCCGTCCTTCTGCTTCGGCAATGATCATGTCAAAAAGCTTCTTTCTTTCTTTTTCTTTCTCCTTAATGGCCCGGCGGAATTCCTGATTTTCTTTTTTAAGCCCTTCTATCCGGGAAAATTTCTGATGCACTTTTTGCTGATAATCCAGCTCCTTTTGTTGATTTAACAAGGCAATTTCTTTGTGGATCTCTTTTTCAAATAATTTGAGCTCCAACGGTTTGGAAATAACAAAAGCAATCAATACAGCAAGAATAAGCCGGGGGGCAGCAGCAAGCCATTCCCTGCCGACTTTCTTTTCTTTCTTCAGACTGGAAACAATATACCAATCCAGGAAAAAAATCAATATACCCCATAAAAGACCCAGAATTATTGCGGCCACAGGATCTTTAAAAACTGTGAATAAGGCATAGGCACCGGTAAGGGTTGCCATAATCCCGGTCATCGTGACAATAGCTCCAATGCCGAAAAATTTGTTGTATTCTGAAGGGCACTGTTTCAATATATACAGCCGGGCTCCTGAACACCAGCAAAAAAATCGGTAAATACCATTCATGGATTGGCTTTCGTTTTTATCTTTTATCTCCGGATCATCCATTGTGATAAACTTCAACAGCCAAAAATAATAAATTTATCCCACAATCAATATCCCTGCAATTTTTCATCCGTCCAAACCTATTTTTGGGGAACCATTCATTTCATTCTGTCCGATAATTTCTTCCAGGTATCGGACATCAGGAAACTGCCTTCCATGTATCCTATGAGCTGGTCAAAACGGTTCATCGGAGCTGCGAATGTAAGTTTGGTTTTTGGGACATGGGGTCTGGCCGTAGGATCAAACATCCCAATAATGGATACGGGATTATCACGATCCTTTTCTGCACAGGGATAAAGAATGGTTGCACCACATCCTCAACACATGGGCGTTTTCACACCATTGGGATCAACATAATCAAAGTTTGCCAGCATAAACAAACCTGAAAGCACATCCGGTTCGGCATAGATGATGACTACTTCAGTTTCATCCTGCTCCCTGAGCTGATCCCATCGTTTAAATACCATCCATTGTACCCGGCCTTCAATTTGCGGGACATGCTGCATCATCTCCTGCACAATATGCGGCGCTATTTTATAGCGCTCACCTTCCACTTTGCCGGGCATGCCACACGATAGAAAATAACCGATATTATCGGGCAAATCATGGGTATAGCCCGCATAACGACTGGCTCCTTCACAACCGCTATTATCCTTATTGAAAGCGATGAAAACCTTGCAGCAAAACCAGGTTTTTTCCATACCTTTCACCTTTCTTTATGAAGAATAATGGATTTTTAATATGAGAGAACCCACTGGCCGGGGAGCAAAGCGCGACAAAGGCAAACCATTGCAAAAGATGTTTGAGCAGGTTCCGGAGAAATATGATTTTTTAAATCGCTTGCTTACCTTTCGACTGGATGAAGTATGGCGGAAAAAAGCGGTAAAAAAAATCATGCCCGCGGATCCTGAAGAGATACTGGATTTGGGGACGGGGACGGGAGATCTGGCTATCCGGATGGCAAAAAATATACGCGAGGCCCGGGTAACGGGATACGATTTCAGCCCTTCCATGCTGAATGCTGCGCGCAACAAAGCTCATCGGCTGCACGTGAAAAATATTGATTTTGTTGAGGGTGATGCCGCTGAAATGCCCTTTGAAGATAACCGGTTTGATGTGATTGGCATATCCTTTGCCTTTCGTAATATAACCTTCAAAAATCCCCATACCACAGCTTATCTAAAAGAAATTTACCGTACCCTTAAACCAGAGGGTAAATTTGTGATCGTGGAAAGCAGCCAGCCCCGCAATCGTTTGATCCGTTATCTTTTTCATCTATATTTAATGTATATTGTGTCCTTTATTGGCGGAAAAATTTCCGGAGCCAAAGGTGCCTATGACTACCTGGCTCATTCGGCACGCAATTTCTACTACCGGGAAGAACTGACAAATTTGTTGAAATCTTACGGATTTGATGCCATAGCACACGAACCATTGCTTTTCGGAGCCGCTGCCATCACGACAGCCCGTAAACCTTCAAAAGAATCCAAAAAAAATCAGCCATAAGCGTCTAATCATTCCAACAAATTCCCAATATTTCCAACAAATGTATAACTTTACCATAAAGATAATCATTAACCTCCAATAAACCAAAACCAGAAAACCATGAAAAAAAATGTCTATCTGTTGTTGGGCACCGCAAGTGTCTTTGCCAGCCTTCTGCCATCCTGTAAAGAAGAAGAGCAAAAACAACCCAACATTCTGTTTGCCCTTGCCGATGACTGGACCTGGAAACATTCCTCATTCAATGATTACCCGGAGATAAGCACACCCCATTTTGACAGGGTAGCCTCAGAGGGTATTTATTTCGAGCGGGCCTACTGCAATGTTCCTTCCTGTGCACCCTCCAGGGCAACCATCTTAACCGGCAAGAACGGCTGGGAGCTGGATGAAGGCGCCAACCTCTGGGGATTTCTGCCTGAAAGATTTCCGGTGTACACCGATCTGCTGAGGGGAAACGGTTATTTTGTGGGTTATACCGGCAAAGGATGGGCACCGGGCGACCTCAAAGCTTCGGGCAGAGAAATGAACCCTGCCGGTGAGCCTTACAAAACACTGCTCAACAATTCCGACAAGGAGATTTGGTCATTCAACAATGGCATTTTAAATATTGACTACGCAGCCAATTTTAAAGCCTTTCTTGAAGATAAACCTGAAGACCAGCCTTTCTCGTTCTGGTACGGGAGCTTTGAACCCCACAGGGAATATGATTACGGCATCGGCAGACGCTCGGGAAAAGATCCTGATAATTTGATCGTCCCGGAATTTTTCCCGGATGATTCCGTGGTGCGCAACGATATGCTTGATTATTTGTGGGAGGTAGAATGGTTTGACAAACACCTTGGAAAGATGTTAAAAATCCTTGAAGAAAGGGGTGAGCTGGAAAATACCCTGGTAGTTGTCACTTCTGACAATGGGATGCCTTTTCCCAGGAGCAAGGCCAACCTTTATGAATATGGCACCCATATGCCCCTGGCCATGATGTGGAAAGCAGAAGTTGATGGAGGAAGGCATGTCAGGGATTTTGTCAATTTCATTGATTTCGCACCCACCTTCCTGGAGGCGGCTGGTGTTCGTATTCCGGAATCAATGACCGGCAAAAGTTTAATGCCCCTGCTTTTATCCAATCAATCCGGACAGATTGATCCGGACCGGGATCATACCATTACCTATAAGGAACGTCATGCATGGGTACAGCCGGAAGGCGACATAGCTCCTTTTCGCGCCATACGAAAGGATGACTGGTTGCTGATCTGGAACCTGAAACCGGATATGTGGCCTGCCGGTCATATCGATCCCCAATATAACTATTGCTCCTGTCCTTTTGGAGATGTCGACCAAAGTCCCACCAAAACCCAAATACTGGAACTGGCGCAGCAGGGGGATTCAACCCATTACCGGCTGGCATTCATGAAAAGACCCGAATATGAATTGTATAATATAGCAAAAGATCCTTATCAGCTAAACGATGTGTCTGATGATGCCCAATACCAGGAGATACTTGATGAACTGCGCATAGAAATGAAGGAATATCTGAACAAAACAGATGACCCCCGCATGAAAGGAGATGGTTCGGTATTTGTAGATGCTCCTTATAATGGAATATTTAGGTAGCATGTACTGAAAAAACCTTTAGTGCATCAGCTACGAGGCGGCAAAGCGAAGCTTTATATGCCTACTGCGAGATGAAGCCAACGAAGTAATTCAGAAGGGTTTTCTGTTTTTCAGCAAATCCTATCCTGCATTATTCATGCGTCAAGTTTTGGGTAGATGCCAGGCGTCGAAAGCCGACGA
>CAYYLT010000018.1:15577-21196 GCA_964472385.1 uncultured Bacteroidales bacterium | reverse complement strand
ATATACTTTTATTTATAGATATTTATTCATTTTTTATGAATAATGCAGGTTAAACAATGTATGCATATAGCGTCAGACAAAAATGAAGCATAAAAAGCAAAATTTATGGAAGTATTAATTTCCGTCATACTGGTATTCATGATCATCGGAGCGATTTATGCGCTGCATGCCGAAGATCTTTTATCAGCGGTCATTGCTCAGGGAATTATAGGTTATGGCCTGGTCATTTGTTTTCTTCTATTGAAAGCGCCTGATTTGGCAATTGTTCAGATCGTAGTTGAAACCATAACCCTGGTCATCATGGTGGCTGTAGTACTTGATAGCAGCCGGGAAGAAATCAAATTCCGGCTAACCCGGAACCGTATAGTTTATACAGCTATTTCACTGGTTCTTATTGGTATGTTGATTTATTTCTTTGTTTTGGCGATAAACCCGCTTCATGATTTTGGAGCACATCCCCTGCGCATGGCAGAGACCTATGTTACGGAAGGAGCAGGAAAAACCGGAGCTGCCAATCTGGTTACCGGTATACTCTGGGATTTCAGAGGCTATGACACACTGGGCGAAGCGACCATCCTTTTTACGGCTGCCCTGGGTGTATTGACAGTATTAAGAATAAAAGGCAAAAAATAGTAAATATCTATGGACGGTTTGACACCCATTGTAAAAAAAGTAGCTCAACTCATGAGCGGCCTCATCTTCATGTATGGCATATACATTGTCATTCATGGCCATATAACTCCTGGCGGAGCTTTTGCCGGTGGTATCATCATGGCAGGTTCCTTTATTCTCCTGATCCTGGCTTTTGGAAGTGAAGTGATCAAACTCCGCAAGGAAGAAACCGGTTCATCGCTTACCGAAAGCTTATCCATCCTGATTACGCTTATATTAGCCACAGCAGGTTTATTTGCAGGCACAATGGTATTTTTTGACAATTTTTTACCCAAAGGAGCAGTTGGTGAGCTGATCAGCGGGGGTGTCATTCCCCTGTACAATATATTTATCGGTATTGAGGTGGCAGCAGCCATCATAACGATATTTTTAGCATTGATCATTTATAAGGAAGAGGAGCAAAAGTTATGACAGTCTTTATATTGTGTTTCATTTTATTTTTGGTGGGGCTCTATGGTGTTTTGACCCGGCGCAATTTGATAAAAATCGTTATTTCTCTGACCATTATGGAGTTTAGTGTTTTTCTTTTGCTGGTGCTGGTTGGATATATTGAAAATGGCATAGCACCAATCATTACAGAGAAACTGGAAAATACGTTATTTGTGGATCCTTTACCTCAGGCAATGGTTCTGACAGCCATTGTTATTGGACTTGCTACTTCTGCCATGCTGCTTGCCATTGCAATCAGGCTATATAAGAAATATGGCACTTTTGACACACGCAAAATTAATCACTTAAAGGGATAAATCATGAGTAACCTGGTACCTTTATTTGTTATTCTTCCTTTAGCTGCAGCTTTTTTAATACCCATATTCGGACGCATCATACCGGTATTTCAGAAAAGCGCTCTTTCCCTGGTTCTGCTTTTCCTGACCATTTTAGCCGTCAATTTTTTGATACAGGGCACGGAAAATCCGGTGGCTTATCAGGTTGGTGGCTGGAGTCCTGAGAATGGCATCCCCATTGCGATATATTTGATTCTTGATGGATTGAGCGTACTGCTTTTACTGATTATTAACCTAATAGGATTGCTTGCTACATTATATTCCATCTCCTATATCCGAAGATTCACAGCTCAAAACAATTTTTATGCCCTGCTTGCCCTCATGATCGCAGGTATGAACGGAGTGGTGCTTACCGGGGATATGTTCAATCTTTATGTGTTTTTAGAGATCGCAGTAATTGCTTCGTATGCACTGGTAGCATTTGGAATTGAAAAAACCGAGCTGGAAGCCTCATTTAAGTATCAGGTATTGGGAGGTATGGCTTCATTGTTGATCCTTTTGGGCATCGGACTGCTTTACTGGAGAACACAAACCCTGAACATGGCCGATATTGCCAACGTGCTCCAATCCAGCCCCAATGGAGTTTTTCTGAACTTTGTCCAGATTCTCCTTATTGCAGGATTTGGACTCAAAGCTGCGATAATACCTTTCCATGCATGGCTTCCCGATGCTCATTCCTCAGCCCCCTCACCTATATCAGCTATGCTCTCGGGTGTATTGATCAAAGCCATTGGCATTTATGCCATTTTGCGCTTATTCTTTAACATATTTTTGATAACCCATGAAATGGCTTTAATCATTGCGGTCATTGGCACACTTTCAATGGTCATTGGCGTATTTCTTGCTATTGGTCAATGGGATCTTAAACGCTTGCTGGCCTACCACAGCATCAGTCAGATGGGGTATGTGGTAATCGGAGTTGGTATGGGTATGCTGATCATCAGCAAACAGGGTGATCTTGCCGTTGCCGCATTGGCAATCACAGGAGGATTGTTTCATCTTTTTAATCATGCTGTCTTTAAAAGTCTGCTCTTTCTTAATGCAGGTTCAATTGAATACAATACCGGAACCAGGAATCTGAAGATGATGGGCGGCCTTTCAAAAAACATGCCTGTCACTTCTACCACTGCTTTGGGAGCTTCTCTGTCCATTTCCGGAATTCCTCCCTTTAATGGTTTCTTCAGTAAGCTAATGCTCATTGTTGCCGCCATCAAAGGAGAATTTTACCTGTTAGCAGCCCTGGCTGTTCTGGTTAGTATTGTCACGCTGGCTTCTTTTCTGAAGTTCCAACGTTATTCTTTCTTTAACAAACCAACGTTTACAAAAAAAGTCAGGGAAGTCCCATTTTCCATGTGCTTCTCGATGATTATCCTTGTAATATTGTGTGTCGGGCTTAGCCTGATGATTTTTCCCGGCGTAAGGGAAGTATTTCTTACTCCGGCAGTGGATGTCTTAATGGAAACAACCAATTATTCATCCGCTATAATCGGAATGTAAAATGAAACGACCATGAACTTTATTAACCATAAATTACTAACAGGCAAATGATTAAATAGTTCATCGGGAGTTTTTGAATGTGCCAAAATTTTTGGCCTTTCTTTAACGACAAAAATTTTAAACAGATGAAACCTGCATGCAGTGCCCACCACAACAAGGTAATGAATAAAGCATGCAGGTTCCATGGTGGGGTAGCACAACATTCGAACCATGAAATGATGTTTAATTGAAAGACAAACCTATATTTAAGCTTTATCCGAATGAAATACATAGCATTGTTTATTCTCGCATGGATATTCTGGATTTTGCTCACGCTAAGCCTTAGCGTGGCCAATCTTTTGGTAGGAGTTATCGCTGCGCTTTTAACCAGCTATCTCTTTGGGAGATATTTTGTCACCGGCGTGTCAAAATTCCTGGAGCCTCATCGCTATGCCTGGTTAATCCTGTATATCTTTATTTTTCTTTGGGAATGTATTAAAGCCAATTTTGATGTAGCCTATCGGGTGCTACATCCTGCCATGCCTATCAAACCCGGAATTGTTAAGGTTCCGTTAGAAATTAAAACTAACCTGGCCCGGACGATGCTGGCCAATTCTATAACGATGACGCCGGGCACCATTACTGTAGATGTTAAAGACGACGTTTTGTATGTTCACTGGATCTACGTCAGCTCTGAAGATCCAGAAGTATACACGCGGAAAGTATCAGGTAGATTTGAACGATATATAAAAAAAATATTTGAATGATGGATTTGCTGCACATACTCTTGTACATACAAATTGGTCTGACCATTTTTTGTTTATATAGAATCATACGAGGACCATCAATTGCTGACCGCATGGTTGGTATAGATATCTTCGGGATATTGGTTGTAGGCATTTGTGCCATTTTAGCCATAATTACCAACAGAACTTTTCTTCTCGACATAGGTATTGCCTGGGTTATCCTGAGTTTTATCGGTACCATCACCCTGGCCAAATATATTAGTGGTAAAAAATTAAATGAATGATATGATAAGCACAATTCTTATAGCTATTGGCGTTTTATTTAATTTATTCGGATGCATTGGTTTGATCAGGCTTCCGGATGTATATAACAGATTACAGTCGGCTACAAAAACTGTAACTCTGGGGACCTGGAGTATACTCATTGGTGTGCTGGTTAAGTATGGCTTTGTGGAAATAGGCATTAAGGCGCTAATAACCATACCGATTCTTTTTTTCGTAGCTACGGTCGCAGCCCATGCACTCGTCAGGGGTGCCTATATCTTTGGTATCCCCTTGGGCAAAAAAAGTGTCAAGGATGATTATAAGGAAGCCGCCGGTAAATAAAAAGCACAGGAAAAAGTTGTTTGGCTTTATCTTGCAAAGGTTTTGAGATTTGATAAAGCTCCATACCAATGGTTCCATACCGGCGGCATCTCAAGCCGGAAGGCATTCAAGCATTAAATTATTAAAACCAAAAACCATGAAATATCCGAAAATAAGAGAACTGGGCGAGGCAATGGTATCACTTTTCTCTACTGCATATACCACCAAATTTCCAAAACAGGAGCATATACCATTTAAAAACTTCCGGGGTAAACCAGTTGTGGACGATAAAAATTGTGTGGGTTGTGAAACCTGTGCCAATGTATGTCCCCCGCTGGCCATTACTTATCGCGATGATAAAGAAAAAGGTATCCGGATCATACGCAGGGATTATGGCAAATGTATCTTTTGTGGGCAATGTGAAGAACATTGCATTACACGAAAAGGCGTCAAACTTTCGGATAAAATTTATGATATGGCCTCATTCGACAGAAATGACAATATCGAATATCAGGAGAAAGAATTGCTGATCTGCAAAAACTGCGGGGCCGTCATTACCACCAAAGAACATTACATGTTCATGCATAAGAAGCTGGGACCCATAGCCTATTCCAACATCATGAACCTCAACATGCTCAACGAGAAGTTGCGGCTTGCGCCGGAGGAAGATACCGATGTGTCACTTAGTGAGGATCTGAGAAGAAGGGATATATTCAACATCCTTTGCCCAAACTGTTTACGACAACAACAAATAAAATCCCTTGAATAATGATCAATCCATTTGGGAAGCATCCGAATGGTGAAAAAAAACTCCTTGTGGGTATTGGCAATGTTTTAAAAAGGGATGACGGAGCAGGGGTATACATTACGAACCATATCAATCCACATCCCTGCATCACGCCGCTTACGGTTGAATTAAGCATTGAAAACTATATCGGAAAAATTAACAAACTAAACCATGATTTGCTTATCCTTGTAGATTGTATGGACTTCAGACGATCTCCGGGATATTGGAATATTTTGCCTGTTGAACAGATATCAGGTCCTATAAGCAACATAAGCAACACCCATAATATTACATTGGATAAAGTATCCGAATTATTCCATTCCCCCGTATTCATCCTGGGAATACAACCCAAAAACATACAATTCGGAGAAGGATTAACCCCGTTGGTTAAAAAAACGGCTGATCACATTATCAGCCTTATTAATGCTTAAAATTAAAATTATGGGGAAAATTGGGAAAATTATGGGGACAGACGCTACTTTTTTATGGGGACAGACGCTACTTTTAGACGCTAATTTCATTTTACTTTTCTTTTATGGGGACAGACGCTGGGATACATTTTATTATA
>CAYYLT010000018.1:0-15477 GCA_964472385.1 uncultured Bacteroidales bacterium | reverse complement strand
AATTTCATTTTACTTTTCTTTTATGGGGACAGACGCTGGGATACATTTTATTATATATTATAGGGACAGACGCTACTTTTGAATGAATCGTGAATAACGGATAAAATCAAAATGCTATTGACAATTTAAAAAAATTGCCATATATTGGTTACAAAAAAGGAGGCATTATGGCTTATGATTATGATTATTATTGCACGGTTTGCAAGGGCCAGTTAAGGGTAGAAAATACCTTGGTCTTTACAGCCAGATCAAAAGAGACCAATAAAAAAGGCCTGATCTTTCTTAGCCCTGAATTGGGGGATTATACCACCCACAAGCATCCTGGTTTTGATATGCAAGAAGGCGAACTTTTTGTATTTTATTGCCCCATCTGTCATGCTACACTTAACAGGGAGGAGAATAGCAACCTGATCAAAATATTCATGAAGGATGAAAAGGATCATGAATACGAAATTTTCTTTTCAGGAATCATTGGCGAAAAGTGTACATACAAGATGAGAGATAAGAAGGTAGAAGGCATTGGACCAGATGCTGAATTGTATAAAAAATATTTTGATGTTCCCAAAGAAGATCAGAAATATTTATGAGAATAACCATCCTTATAGACAATACTGCAGATAACCAATTTATTGCGGAACATGGCTTATCCTACCTTATTGAACATGATGGTAAACAATTGCTTTTTGATACCGGTCATTCCGGAGCATTCTTAAAGAATGCCGAAAACATGGAGATTGATCTTCAGCATCAGGTCCCACTGATTGTATTAAGCCATGGTCATTGGGATCATGGTGACGGATTGCGATTTATAAAAGAAAAAACCTTGTTGACCCATCCTGGTTCTTTTATGAAACGATACCGGGAGGAAGATCATACATACATTGGATTAGCCTTAAATGAAGATGAGGTAAAGCAAAGATTTGAACTCATTACAAGCCATAAACCGTATTATATTACAAACAAAATCATCTTCTTAGGAGAAATACCCCGCACCAATGATTTTGAAGCACAAACAACTTCGTTTGTTGATGAGCACGGAACAAAAGATTTTATTCGGGATGATTCCGCTATAGCTCTTATTCAAGATAATGAACTGGTGGTTATCTCCGGTTGCGCCCATTCAGGCATCTGCAACATCCTGAAATATGCTAAGGAGATATCTGGTATTAGCAATGTAAGATGGGTTATGGGAGGATTTCATCTGAAAAAAAATGATAAGCAAACCCAAAAGACCATTTCATATTTAAAAGAACAAGGAACAAAGCAGGTATTTCCTTCCCATTGCACAGAATTACCTGCATTATGCGCGTTTTGCAATCATTTTCATGTGCAGCGGTTAAAAACCGGAATGGTTTTTGAAATCTATGGCGAAAACATGATAATATGACATGATGACCAGCCCAATGCAATCCATAAATCAATGAGATGAGACATTTTCTGAGAAGCAAAATCCATAATGCTATAGTTACTGAAGCCAATATAGAATATGTCGGAAGTATCACCATTGATAAAATCCTGATTGAAAAAGCTGGCTTTGAACCCGGTGAAAAAGTTTATGTTTGGGATGTAACCAACGGCGAGAGATTGGAAACATATATCATTGAAGGAGCTAAAAATTCAGGAACGATCTGTATGAATGGTGCCGCTGCACACAAAATAAGAACAGGGCATAAAGTGATTATCGCAGGTTTTGAACTAACAGAGCGGCCCATTAAACCTACAATCGTATTGGTGAAAGAAAATAATCAGTTTGACACATATTTGTAATAGCCAGCCAACTATATTCCAATCAAATAAAAGCCGGGAGCCGATTTTATCATTCAATCATCCTGAACAATGCATTAGAAAATTTCAAAAAAAGCAGGCTGTGCCTTCAAAGGTACAGCCTGCTCTGATGATAAACTTTTTTGTGTTTCACAGCAAACGCTAATGGCAATAATCGCTTGACAATTCAATTAATACCGCTGTCTTTCCTTATAATGGGTATGCAGCAAATGGTGCGATTTTTCACCAAGGGGTTCACCCAGAAATTCTTTATAGATTGCTTGAATCTCAGGATTTTCATGTGATTTACGAATCGGCATATTGGCATCCTCTTCATAGATAGCATCGGCCCGTTTTTGCCTAATTTCTGGCGTAGTAGGTATGGGTTGACCACCACCTCCCAGGCAACCACCCGGACAAGCCATAATTTCAATAAAATGCCAATCGGCTTTTCCGTCCTTTACAGCTTGCATGACTTTTTCAGCATTGGTAAGCCCATGGGCAACCACTGTTTTCAGCTCAACACCTTCCAGGAATTTCCAATCATCCGTCGTACCTTCAATCACAATGGAAGCTTCCCTTACGCCATCCATACCACGAACCGGAGCAATATTCAGGTTATCAAAAGGTACTTCCTTTCCGGTTACAATTTCATAAGCAGTACGCAGTGCAGCTTCCATAACACCGCCTGAAGCGCCGAATATTACGGCAGCTCCGGTAGATTCACCCATAATGCTGTCGAATTTAGAATCCGGAAGATCGAGGAAATTAACACCTGCCTGACGGATCATCATGGCCAGCTCACGGGTTGTCAGTACATAATCCACATCTTTATGACCACTATCGCGCATTTCCGGACGATCAGCCTCATATTTCTTAGCAGTGCAAGGCATAACAGAAATTGAGACAATATTTTCAGGATTCAGATTCTGTTTCTGGGCATAATATGTTTTCGCCAAAGCACCGAACATTTGCTGGGGCGACTTACAGGTAGATACATTATCCAGGTATTCCGGGAAAGTATGTTCAATAAACTTTATCCAACCCGGAGAACAGGAAGTAGTCATAGGCAGTTTTATCTGCGGATCCTTATCCACCAGCGCTTTTTTTAATCTGGTTAGTAATTCCGTTCCCTCCTCCATGATCGTCAGGTCCGCTGACCAGTCTGTATCCAGCACCGAATCAAATCCGATGCGCTTCAGGGCAGTTACCATTTTGCCGGTAACCCGCTGACCCACATCAAAACCCAATTCTTCACCTAAAGCTACACGAACAGCAGGAGCTGTTTGAACTATCACATGCTTGTTTTCATGATAAATGGCATCATAAACCTGATCAATATAATTACGTTCAACCAAGGCACCGGTTGGACAACGGTTCACACACTGTCCGCAATTGGTGCAAACCACATCAATCATTGGATTTTCGAAAAAGGTGGAGATCTTCATTTCGCTGCCTTTATAGGCAACTCCCAGTGCACTGACATGTTGCAGTTCAGTGCATGTACGAACACAGCGCTGGCAACGGATACATTTACCGTCGTCCTTGATAATGGATGGAGAATACTGATCAATGGTCAAATTTTTATCAGGAACCAAATCTGCAAACAGATAATCCCCACTGATAATGGTCTCAGAGGCCAGCGATTGCAATTCACAATTTCCGTTTTTATAACACTTGGTACAGTCTTCCCTGTGCTCTGCCAGCAATAAATCTACAATGTATCTTCGGGCTCTTCTTACCTTCAAGGTGTTGGTCATGATCTCCATATCCGATTCCGCCGGAGTGGCGCAAGAAGGTATCAAATTATTGGCTCCCTGACGTTCTACCATACAAACCCTGCAATTTCCTGCCACACATAAATCTTCATGATAACACAGGGTTGGTATATGAATGCTCAGTTTTTTAGCAGCGTCGAGAACGGTTTGTCCTTTTTCGACACTTACGTCAATACCATCTATTTTTAAATTTACTTTTTCAGCCATTATATCATCGTTTAAATCTATTCAACAATAATTAATATATCATCTCTTCTTTAAAATTGTCAACAATTGAGGAGAACGAATTGGCTACAGATTGGCCCAATCCACATTTTGCGGTCATTTTCATAACTTCCGTTAACCTCATCAGGGTATTCAGATAGGTAGTGGGTTGTTGACCTTTCTTTACCTCTTCAATACCCTTAAGCAGTTGTTGACAACCCACTCTGCAGGGGGTACACTGGCCACAGGACTCTTCCCGGAAAAACTCTACATAGTTCCTCAAGACATTATACATCGAACGTGAGCTGTTAAAAAGCATCATAGAGCCACCAGTAGGCACACCTTCAAAACCAATAATGGTGTCATTGAATTTTTTCCTTGGAACACAGAATCCGGCAGCGCCTCCCACCTGAACGGCCTTTGTATCTCCATCGCCAAATTCTTCAACAAACTCGGCCAGAGACATACCCAGTTCGAGTTCATATATTCCGGAAATGGGGGTATCTCCGGAAACAGAAAAAACCTTTGACCCTCTGGAATCAGCAGTACCAAGCTTCTGAAACTTTTGAGCGCCAATATTACAGATCATCAGCGCATATACCAGGGTTTCGACATTGTTTATGACAGTAGGCTTATCACGAAATCCGGATTTGGTCGGATAAGGAGGTTTATTTCTCGGTTCTCCCCTTTTGCCTTCCATAGATTCAAACAAAGCACTTTCCTCACCACAAATATAAGCTCCACTGCCAAGCAAGAGTTTTATTCTGAAATTAAATCCCAGTTCATCCAATGTATTGTGGAAAATATCAATCTTTTGTTGAATATCCTTTTTCAGAAATTCATATTCACCCCTGAGGTACATATAACCTTCACGGGCGCCAACGGCATAACCACAAACAGCCATGCCTCCGAAAACCTTATAGGGGACGCGCAAAAGTATCTCACGGTCTTTAAAAGTACCAGGTTCACCCTCATCAGCGTTGCATACCACAAATTTCTCATCATCTTTCTCCTGGGCAGCAAATTTCCATTTTAATCCGGTTGGAAAACCTGCTCCACCACGTCCCCTTAAACCGGAATCCAATATTTCCTGGATAATCTCTTCTTTTGGTTGCTTCAAAGCTTTTTCGAGCACTCCTTTATAAGAACAATCTTCGGTAAATATTAGGTCAACTCGCTTGAGTCTGCTTTTGGTATCTTGCATATTGAATATCTTTTAAAAGGTTTAAAGCTTATAATTCTTTCATCATATATGTATCAATAATATCACTTACCTTATCGGGAGTAAGCTCTGTGTATGCCTCTTCATTGACAATCATGGCGGGACCTTTATGACACCACCCAAGGCAATTTGTCTCAAGTAGTGTAAACCGTCTATCCTTTGTAGTTTCACCCAGGTCGATTTTCAACAGATCTTTCAATGTATCGAGAATCTCCTTTTTCCCTTTCATATCGCATGTAATGGTCCGACATAAACGAATAACATACTTACCGCGCGGTTCGGTATCAAGGAAGGAATAGAATGTTGCCGTACCGTAAACCAAAGCTGCAGACATATCGAGTTCTCTGGCTACTTCAGCCATGGCTTTCTCAGATACATGACGTTCCTCCTTTACAATGTCCTGTAAGATGGGAAGTAAACTCTCCCGGGTTCTTCCATACTGGTTTGCTAAATCCTTAATCAGTTCTTTCATTTCAGCCATATCCAAATTTTTTGTTTATTTATTATTGTGAATTTATTAACACTGTTAAATGTATAACGAAGAATATTTGTTATTATACATAAAGATTCGAGATAAAGTTAGAATCGTTCCTAAACAAGGGAAATGATAAAAATCATGTTTCAAAGGAAGTTTCTTACGGACAATGCTTCCTATGCCGCTCAAAAAGAAACCAAAACACTTATTATCCTTTCCTGCAAAGGATAATTTATAATCACTCTAAACAAGCTGCCTGTTGGAAATAGGTGCGGATAGATCACCATCGATCATTACTCAAAAACAACCACCGCGGCAGGTTCCAGAGTTCGAAAAGTAAAAGATTCCGTAAAATATAGCTGTATGGCTTGTTCACTGTGAAATGCATAACCAATGGAGAGATCCTGTCCAAGGGTTAGTACAAAGTCTCCGCCAAATGCTGGAACCAGAAAACCTTCCTCTATATGTGGATTCAGAATGATCTCACCTCCTATAAGATCCTCAATCTGACGCTTTAAAGGATACCCGCCTGCCTGAACCTGAACGGATTGCCATTTTTGGGTGCCCAATATCAGCTTATAGGGACCATTGATAAAAGAGGACTGCAAGACAGTCAGGGCTTCAACTATGGTTTGTAATATCTGCTTATGTTCACCGGGAAAAGTCAGCTTTTCGTGCTTTGATGATGCTTTTAGCCCTTTGATGCAACCTTTGTCTAAGCCCAAATATATAGCTTTTTCCTCAAATTCGGCTATTGAGCGCGCTGCTTCCGCTAACGCTCCCAGATCAATGTCGGCTGCTCCTCTGGCTGCATTATCCAGCTCCCAGGTGTTCAATGAAAATGACTTCCTTACTTCCACCAAAGACTGTACCTGTGCTATACCATATTCTACGCCATCCTGCTGCTGATCTTTATCTATTTCCAGCCTGCCCAAATCTACCCCGCCATATCCTATGCCTTTAGGTCCCTCAACATCAACAAATCTTCTGGCTGTGAGTACATTATTGAAAACAACCTTGGCTTGGGTATTAATCTCATGCCAAGCTTCAGTGGTAATCGGCGCTAATGATTGTTTTAAAATATCCATAATTTCTGAAATTTATTTGATTTGACCAATACCTAAATCTTCTTGCTTATGTATCCCTGAATCAGGATTTTCTTCCTGATGATGATCTTCTGCTGCAATATCCCCTTCTTTAAATAAATAATTTCTGAGTTCCTCATCCCAACCAGGCATATATCTGCGTAACCATTCAAGGGTCATGCAGGCATGTTCAATCTCCTCATCGCGGTTATGGGATACAATGCGCTTTAAGGATTCATCCCGGGTCAGTTCCGCCCGTTGGGTATACCATTCTATCGCCTCAATCTCTTCTTTTAAACTTTTTAAAGCCCGGGTAAAATTCCGGGTTTCTTCACTGAGTTCATTGGCTGGTTCATGATAATCAGACATAATTTACCTCCTTGATAGTTTTATTTGTACGTACGTCATTGAATTGTCATTCTTTATCCAATATTTCAAATCAAAGCAGCATACCAATGTGCGCTAAGATCTCCTCATTCCATACCGTTTCCGCCCAATCGTCAATCATACGTCAATATCGGATTCATCAGATCATTCAGGTCATAGGTATCGATGGTCAGATCCGTATTATATCTCAGGATAAAAAGGGAGATATTCTCCACTCCGCTATCCCGATAGGGCTTGTAAAAATTATAGTTGCTGTGACATAGCGATAAATCATAAGCAGGAAGGCACTGCCCCATTTTTTTGCCAAACAGATGGAGCGCATTAAAAAAATAATATCCTATATCAAATCCATGAAAAGTATATTGATTAGGCTCTGTATGAAAAAACCGCCTGTATTTTTTGATGACATTTTTTACACGTTCCTTCTGATAATTCACATGAAAAGAGGTGAATAAATACAGGTTGATGTTATAATAATACTCCAGTTCAATATTGACAAATTCCTGCCATTGGGGATAACCAAAAACCTTCATGTCGAAGCCCTTTTTGGACAGTGTGTTCAAATTGGTAACTACATTTGTAACAAATGCTTCATTTTCAGAGGGAACTATAACAATATTTTCTTCTCCCTTATTCATTGCCTGTTCCAAATAGAACATGCTATCGCGAAAAGCCACTTCTTTAAATCGTACATCCCCGAAAGCAGTATCCCTGGATATATGGTTAAAAAGCCTGCTTTTAAAACTTCTGATCTCAGGATAATATAAGCTATCACCAGTATGTACCAGAATCATATTTTTATCATTAAATTTACCGATAAAAGAAGCAAATTGCTCTAGCTGAGCCTCCATAGATGGATAAACCTGAATAATATAGGGGTTCTGTTCTAGAAGCTGACGGTTTTTCAGTAAAGGAGAAATAATGGGTATCTGATGTTTTTGGGCAAAATCAGCCATAATCGAAAAACAATCCTCATATACAGGACCAATAATCAGATCAAAATCCTCAAGCCGTTTATTGCCTATAATGCGATTCAGCTTTTGGGGATCATTAGCCGTATCAAACGTTTTAAGCCGAATGGATATCCCCTTATCAGCCAAAGAATCCAGAGCAAGGAGAATACCTTCATAGAATTTGATAAAATCTTCCGAAGGATTGTATATATAGTAAGGGTTTCTTTTAACTTTTCGATAAATCTTTTCTCCCTGTTCATTGGTTTCAGAACTGTCTATGTAAAACTTTTCCTGATTTTCTTCCAGATAGAAAGGAAGGAAAATAGCAACATCCATAACGTGTCTTTTGAAAAAATCGGACGTATCGCAAGAGAAGGCATAACCACCATAATTCTGATAATATGAGGGTATTGTATCGTAGGTATCTGGTGTTTCCTTACGCGAAGAGGCTTTAAATACGGCTGTTTTTTTATCCTTTTTGTGAGGTATTCTGATGACGCTGCCCGTCTGCAGCTCTTGATCCCTCAGACTATCATTTGCGCGTATGATAGCTTTGATCTCTACTCCATACTCCTTGGAAAGCCGCCAAAGCGTTTCCTCCTTTTTTACCCGGTGAAAAATGTAATCCCCTTTGCTAATGGTTTTGGCCCTGCCTTTATCTTTATCTCTTTGTTTTTTTATATGCTTGGGAATTCTGATCAATTGACGGGCTTTTAATTCTTCCCTGAACAAAACGGGATTATATTTTTTTATTGCTGCTTCCGTTACCTGATATCTTTTTGACAATGAATAAAGGGTTTCCCCTCTTTTTACACGGTAATAATGATAAAGACCCGTATCTTGCACGCGATCTTCCTGAATGTTATCCCTTACGGTGAAAGGTATCTTCAATGCCTGACCAGCTTTTAAACCCAGCAAAACATCAGGGTTCTCCTTCGCTATTTCCTGTTTGCTGATATTGTATGCATTGCTAATAGAATACAGGGTTTGGCCTTTTTTAACAATATGAACATAATAAAGCTTTCCTCCGATAATAACCTTATCCTCAGACCGGTTAACACTTACTGTGTCTTCCTGAGAAAAAGCCGGTAAAGCGGAAACAAGCATCAGTATAAAAATGACCAGGTATAATTTGATTGTATTCAACTTTTATTCTGAATTTTTAGTTTCATGGCAAAAGTAATAAAGGTCAACACAAAATAAAAGAAATCCTTCATTAAAAGCAGATAAAAGAACCAGCATCAACAAGCATCAGGCTTTAACCTGTATTATTCATGCGCCAATATTTGAACATAATAAGTAAAACGAGAATATTCTTTTGTTTATAAAATGTGTTTGCATTTTATATGCATAATACAGGCTAAGGACAGACCCCTGTTAGTCTTATATGATTTTGACTGACCTGTTGGAAATTGCCGGGCTAATTTTCTCTTAGTACGTATTCATCATATTCCAGTTCAAACCGCAATTTATGCTTGGACTCCTCCTGGGCAAGCATCAAAAACATTTTTTGCATGGAGGCATTATCTGTTTTTTCCGAAAGATCCATATAAAGCCTGAAAGCTGCCTTCTCTTTGTTCATGGCTAAAATCAGGGCATCATGGTAGTTCATATCCGGTTTCGGCTTGATATTGACCATATAATCGCTGACTTTCAGATCTTTTAACTTTTCAGGAGCTATCTCATAAGTGCCTTCTTCTTTTATCTTCATAATTTTTGCCTTATGGCTGACTTCCTCCTGGGCAAACTGCGTAAAGATGCTACGCATATCTTTATTGCCGGCATGTTCAGCAAGATCATTATAAAAATCCACGGCTTCCTGCTCAGATTCCATGGCAAAGTTTAAAATGTCATCAACTGTTTTGAATGCGTTCATAGGTCTGTGCATTTGTTATAGATTTGTTATACGAAAAAGCGTTGTTGAATTGGTCATCAAAATACTTGACCACAATATCACAACCATGGTCAAACAAACGAAAATCAACAGAATCATCACGGGTATACTGAAATACATAGGTGTCAAAATCTTCTCCCGGTAAAAAGTAACCGGATTCATCTCTGACCTCTTCCAGGGAATGAAGATCATGCTTTTCAACCAGACTTAATAAATCCAGTAATTGACGGTAATTTTCCTTTTCAATACAGGAATCAACCTGTTTGTCAAATCCTTGTATATTTCGTTGGGTATTGGTAAATGACCCGGAAGATTCAACCGGCAGGGTTGCTGGTAAAACCAAGCTTGCTTTTTCTGCGGTTTCGGTTAAAAAATAATCCTGAACCATAACAAAATCAGCATCATCAAACCATTTTCCAATTCGTTGCTTATTAATCGCACAGCCTACTGGATCTTCACCGAAAACAAACATCGTAGTCAGTAAGCCTTCATCCAGCATGTTAAGGTGTTCTTTTTCACTAATTCCAGGCAATGCATCAACATTCCAGGTGGTTTTGAGTTCATCTAAAAAGGATGTATCTTTAAGAGAACGGTTGCCGGGGCCTGATGTGGGATGAATACCCATATCAATAATTCCCTGGGCATTGTTTTTCTCTTTTAAAGCAATAATGCCCCCGCCTGCTTCAGGGATCTTTTCCGTAATCAAGATAAGATGTTGTATCTCGCTGGCGGTTGACGGAGAAACATTGCGCTCGGCAAAAAGAAGGACGGGATTGTTTTCTTTGATATAAGTTTCGGCAAAATCAATAATTTGTTCTTTAAGAACACCTGCCTGCTCAATAAGAAGATCAAAATTTTCCTTGAGCAATCCCGTCTTATAAGACTCAAAATCTTTTGTTTGAGTTTTGATGAAATCATCATGCTGCAGATCATGTGAGAGCATATAATGGTTTACTGCTTTTACAAAATGATAATAGGAATTAACCCCGATTTGATGATCTACTTTATATCGCATACTTGATACTTCCCGCACCGTTATTTGATCAACCGGAATATCGCGGGTTATGCTGGCCTGATTAACCATAAAACCTACCACGCCATTTTCATTATTGAGTTCGGAACCCAGCAGATAAATCCGGCTGGCCTCAGAAAGCCCCCGGAAGGAAACCTGTAATCTGGTGTTCAATTTATTCCGCTCAAAAGCAGTAAGATAATAAAAACTATTTATGTTATTGGTTCCAACCCCAATGCGGGCAAATTTCTGAATCAGGTACAGCTCTTCATTCGACAAGCGAGAACCTGCATAAAATGCTGTACTATTTGGATTGGAATGCCGGATCTTCTCCAAAATAATCTCATAGGCCTGATCAAAGCTAATGGGCTCAAAAGATCCGTTTATTTTAAGAAGAGGAGTATTTAACCGGTTTGAATCATTTATATAATGATATCCGAATTTCGGATATTTACATAAGTTAGCATCGGTATTGACATCACCATGGCTTCCGGTTACCCTGTGTACAAATCCTCCAATATGATGGATATTAATTTCACATCCCACGCTGCAATAATTGCACAGGGTTTTTAATGTCTTCCATTCTACCGGCGCGGGTTTAAAGGGGGTATTTTCAGTAATGGCCCCGGTGGGACATGCAGAAATGCAAAGCCCGCAGGATTCGCAGTTGGTTTGGGTTAGGGAGACTTCCATACTTGGTGCCATATAGGTTTCAAAACCACGGTTTACCAATCCCAGTGCATTGGCACCTACTACCTCATGACAAATCCTGATACAGCGGGCACACAATATGCATTTATTATTATCTATTTCGATAAATGGATGGGAAAAATCCACCGAATATTCCATAAAATCTCCCTTGAACCTTTCCTGGCTGGATTCATATTCAGTTGCATAGCGTTTTAAATCGCAGGTATAGTATTCACTGCATCCACATTCCATACACCGTCCGGTTTCTTTGTCAGCCTTATGCGCATCGGGATATCCCAGCTCCACCTCCTGAAAATTCATTCGCTCCTTTGGGGACACGGTAGGCATTTCTTCTCTAAATTGTTGTTTATACCGTTCTGCGAAATCTTCACGGGCAAGTGTCCTGAAATGATCTTTCCGGCTGATAAATTCCTGTCTTTTAACCTGCAAGGACTTACCGCTTAAATATCGGTGGCAACTTTCAGAGGCAATTTGAGCCTGAGCAATGGCTTCAATAATTGTTGCCGGACCGGTAACACCATCACCGGCTGCGAAAATATGATCAATTCCTGTTTGCAGCGTATTTGTGTCAGCACTAATGTCTCCCCAGCGGTTAAGTTCTAAATGTCCCTTAACTTCATGCTGGTTAATGTGATTAACGAAGTCCACTTCCGTTTTTTGTCCAATGGCTGTTAGCAAATAATCCAATTCCATTTCGAACTCCGATCCATCAATGGGTATTGGACGTCTGCGCCCGGAAGCATCAGCTTCACCAAGCTCCATTTTTATGAGCGTCAAAGACTTAAGCTTTCCATTCTGATCTTTGTTTACTTTAACGGGATTGGTCAACAGCAAATATTCAATGCCCTCACGTTTCGATTCATGGATTTCAATCGGATTGGCAGGCATCTGCTCTTCTGCCCTTCGGTATATGACATAAACCTTTTCCGCGCCACAACGTCGTGCAGTACGACAACAGTCCATGGCGGTATTTCCTCCGCCGACCACCCCAACAGTCTTTCCGGTAAAATCAGGTTGTTTACCGGTTAATGCCATATTCCGCAAAAATTCGATCCCCGACAACACATTTTCTGCATCTTCACCTTCTGCGCTCAAGGATGTACCTTTTTGAGAACCAATGGTTAATATTACCGCATTGTATTGATGCTGCAGGTCGGGATAAGTCAGGTTATCACCAAGTTTATTCCGGCAATAAATCTGGACCCCCAACTCAGTGATGGTTTGTATTTCCTTATCGAGCACCTCATTAGGCAATCTGTACTCAGGTATACCATATCTTAGCCATCCGCCCGGTTTGGGAGCAGCTTCATAAATATCACATTGATGTCCTTTTTGCTGCAGAAAATAGGCTGCACTCAATCCACCGGGACCGGCTCCAATGATGGCGACCTTCTTGCCGGTTGAAGGATAAACTTCAGGTACATAATGATCATGCCCTTCAAACAGATCTTTATCAGCAGCAAATCGTTTTAGATAATCAATACCCACACCGCTGCCTTCATCCAGGAAATTTCTTCTGCAGGCCGCTTCACAGGGCCTTACACAAACTCTACCACAAACAGCAGGTAATGGATTCGTCTGCTTGATCAATCCGATCGCTTCTTTATACAGCGCTTTTTCAATAAGCGAGATATATCCCTGAACATCTACACCTGCCGGGCAGGTTTCTTTACAGGGTGCTACGCAATCAGCAAAATGATTACTGACCAACAGGTCTAAAGCAGTTTTCCGGGCTTTTCGAACTTTTTCCGTATGGGTATGTATTTTCATCCCTTCAAATATGGTAGTAGAGCAGGCCGGTTGAAGGGTTCGTGCATCTTCTACCTCCACAACACAAACGAAACATGAGGAATAGGGCTTTAAACGAGGATCGTGACAAAGGGTAGGAATATCTATATGATGTCTTTTCGTTACATCCAGGATAGTCTCTCCTGCATAACCTTCTGCCGTTTTTCCATTGATGATAATATTGAGTTTTTGATGCATTGTTCTCTCTTTTTTAGGCATAATATTAAAATGGCTAAGAGCGGATAACCGCATCAAACCTACATTTGGTATAACACAAACCACATTTAATGCATTGCTCCTGATCTATCATATGAACTTCCTTCCTATTGCCTTTAATAGCATCAACCGGACAATTTCTGGCACATACCATACAACCTGTACACTTATCAGGATCTATCATATAAGTTAACAGATACTTACAGCTTTTAGCCGGGCATTTTTTCTGATCAATATGGGCTTCATATTCATCCCTGAAATACTTAATGGTTGTTAATACGGGATTGGGAGCTGTCTGGCCTAAACCGCAAAGTGAATTTTCTTTTATGCTGTAAGCCAGCTCCTCGAGTGTTTCAATATCTCCTTCTTTACCTTCACCCTGGGTGATTCGTGTGAGAATTTCAAGCATCCGTTTGGTCCCTATCCGGCAGAAAGTACATTTACCGCATGACTCTTTTTTTGTAAAATCCAGAAAAAACTTTGCCATATCAACCATACAGGTTGTTTCATCTAACACAACCATACCTCCCGAACCCATAATGGCGCCGGTTGCGGTGACCGAATCATAATCGATGATGGTGTCACTCAGGTAGGCAGGAATGCAACCACCTGAAGGACCACCAAGCTGTACTGCCTTAAATGCTTTGTCATCCTGTATCCCTCCACCAAGCTTAAAAATGATATCATGAATGGTCATACCCATGGGCACTTCCACAGATCCTCCATGTCTGATCTTTCCCGTTAAGGCAAAAACCTTGGTACCCTTGCTGTTTTCTGTTCCATAACGGTTAAAATAGTCTGCTCCGTTTCGAATGATTTCCGGCACATTGGCATAGGTCTCGACATTATTGATATTGGTGGGCTGCCCCCATAAACCTTTCTCAGCAGGATAAGGAGGTCGTTTTACAGGCATCCCCCTTTTCCCTTCGACAGAAGCAATCAATGCCGTTTCTTCTCCGCAGACAAAAGCACCTGCACCTTCCTTAACATAGAGATCAAAATCAAAACCCTGGCAACCCAGAATATCTTTCCCCAAATAGCCTCGTTTCCGGGCTTGTTCAAGCGCAATGTTCAACCTTTTGATTGCCAATGGATATTCCGCACGACAGTAGATTATCCCTTCCGAAGCCCCAATAGCATAAGCGCCTATGATCAATCCCTCTATGACACCATGGGGATCACCCTCCAAAAGTGACCGGTCCATAAATGCCCCCGGGTCACCCTCGTCCGCATTGCAGAGAATATAGCGGTTTTTACCGGTATGATTGTGAGCTAACCTCCATTTCAAACCCGTAGGAAAACCTCCACCACCCCTGCCCCTTAAGCCTGAGTCGTAAATGGCCTGGATGATATCCCCTGATGATACACCGGTATTCAATATCATGCGTAAAGCGGCATATCCTTCCCGCTGCTCATATTCCCTGATATTCTCCGGATCAATGACACCACAGTTTCTCAGGGCAATTTTAACCTGTCCCTTCCAGAAGGAATCATCCTCATTGTTAAACATATCGCTTTTAACGATGTATTCCCTGATGGGTTCACCATTCCCTATATGCTTGTCCATAATCTCTACAGCCATTTGCTCATCTACCGATCCATAGAGATATGAACCTGAATCATCAATAACCTCAGCCAATGGTTCCCGGTAGCACATTCCATTGCAACCGGTCTTTTTTATCTGTACTTCCAGGTGATCAGCCCGGCGAAGCTCTGCCAATTTATCATAAACCTGTTGAGCTCCGGCAGCCATGCCACAACTTGCCATTCCAATAAGTATCCTGGGATGTCCCATATTACGAAAATGATGTCTTAATATTTATAAATTGGATAATATTAATACCTGCCCGGAATAACGCTGGATCCGTTATAAGTAACCACCAAGCCAGCGAACATGCTATACGAGACTCTTTAACGCTTATCTGACTTTATGGATAGGGTTTGCTGAAAAAGTCTTTAGTGCATCAGCTACGAGGCGGCAAAGCGAA
>CAYYLT010000017.1:0-21903 GCA_964472385.1 uncultured Bacteroidales bacterium | reverse complement strand
AGGCGACTACGTCGTGGGCTTTCGACGCCTTGCATCTACCCAAAACTTGACGCATAAATAATGCAGGTTAAGGGCTTGTGCTTAAATTAGATGATATTTCAAGGTTCGGCTATTGTGCTTCCCCACCATGAAACCTTCATGTTTATAGATGTTCTTGTTGTGTAAGTATGGTGCATGAAGGTTTCATCTGGTTATCTTTTTCTTTTCTAATGGTCAGATGGAACCGCATAATAAGTAAAAATAATCCTATTGTCTTGTGCGTGTTAATAATTATTTTTATCATGCTTGTTTCATTTTTATAATTTTGTGTGTCAAAATCAAATTTTGCCATACCGTGAAGATACATACCGAACTCAATGATTTTCATGCAAAAAATCCGGTGGTTTCCATTGGGGTTTTCGATGGTGTACACCGTGGTCACAGGGCTATCATCGACCTTCTGAAAAAGAAAGCGCAGGAGATCAATGGTGAATCTGTAGTAGTCACCCTGTGGCCACACCCCAGGCTGGTGCTGAAAAAAGACATCGATAATCTTCATTTGCTAAATACCCTGGAAGAAAAAAAGTTGCTCCTGGAGATGCAAAAAATCGATCATCTTGTCATTATACCATTTAATCGGGAAACCAGTGAGTTGACAGCCCTCGAATTCATTAAGCATATCCTTGTTAACAAGATTGGGGTACGTTATTTACTGATCGGGTACGATCATCACTTTGGGAAAAGAGGCAAAGGGGACTTTCAGGATCTGAAAAAATATTCCCGGCAATACAATTTTCAGGTGGAACGTCTCGAGGCAAAAACAGCTGATGACAAAACGCAGATCAGTTCCACCGTGATCAGAAATTCCCTTTTTGAAGGCAATATTCTGGAGGCAAACGCGTATCTGGGTTATCATTATTTCATTATAGGGCGGGTTGTCGCTGGCCGCCATATAGGTAAAGAAATTGGTTTTCCGACTGCCAATATCGAACCTGTCGAAACCTATAAGCTAATTCCCCGTAAAGGCGTATATGCCATCCAAATGACACTGGAAGGGAAAAAGCTCAATGGAATGCTCAATATTGGCTACCGGCCGACCATCAGTGCGCACGGGTATAAGAAAACCATTGAAACCCATATTTTTGACTTTGACCAAAATATTTACAACATGAAAATCATCATTCATTTCCTGGAACGGATCAGAGATGAAAAAAAATTTGAGTCTGTGGATGCGTTGGTCAGCCAGTTACATAAGGATAAAACACAAATTCTGAAAATACTGCCCGGAAAAGCATCTACGGATTGGTAACCTTCAGCTCATTGGGAGAGAGCAGAAAAGCGGAATATTGTTTCAACCGTCGTGTAGCGGGTCCGTTAAATACAATGCCATCATCCCATACCCTGAAAATTGAACCGCAACAAGGGCAAGTCACCAGTCCCATGTTCTCATATTCCTCATCCCTTTCCAAAATGCATTTTTTCTGAGGATTATAAGTACATGCCCTGTCAAATGCCTGATAAGACCTGCTGCTACTGCGATATATGATCAATCCGCCATATCCGTATCCCTCCTTTTCATCGATTAAAATGAATTCCCCCTCCTGCAAACCATCCAGCTGGGTATCCAGGTAAAAACGTGCATTGACGTATACATAAGGAAAAGGTTTTGTGTCATCTTCACAACGAATAAACAATAGCATGAATAAGATAATCTTCAGAAAAATGTTTATATTTGAAGTTTGATGACCTCGTTTAAAATCAACAGTACGCATGACCGAAAGATAATTGGAAATTGCAGCCTGATTTTAATCTTTATGCTGTTTTCTCAAATTTATACTGGGTGCCAGTCTGTTCGTTCAGCCCAGATGCATAAACGACCGGACAAAGTTACAAAAAGAATCGATAACAAGCAGCAGAAAAATGACGAGGTAAGCAGGGCTGAGCTGCGCAAAAAACATTACGAAAAACAGGCCGAAAGCACCCAAAAGCGGATGGATTATAATGCCAAAAAAGCTGCGGAATGGCGTGATAGATATTTAAAATCGGGCAGAGCCGGTATATTAGAACAGATAAGACACTGGATAGCCTATTGGATGGCTCGGTTCCGTCAACCCGAAAAGGGGCTTTTTAAATAAACCCAAAAACATAAGATCATGGACAATATCATAGGTATTCTCATATTGATTGCTTCTCTGATCATCTCCGGGATTGTTTCAACAAGAAAGCAAAAAAAGAATAATAAAAATACCTCAGATACGTTGGATAATATGTCGTATGAATCCGGCATGGAGCAGGAGCCCATTGAAGGATTGGATTCCATATCCAATGAAGATGATTCGGAATTTTTCGGTTTAAAGCAGAAATATGAGGATGAAAAAGGACGGGTATTGAACAACAATGAAAAACGCGAAGGAACTGAAGAAGAAGAACAAAGCGTGAACAAACCATCACCGGGCATTGAAAAGGATAAAGCAGGTTCTATGGCACAGGCAATTGGAACCACTCCAAAAAAAACAGTCCGTAAAAAGACAAAAATACAAGAAGTCAAAGGAAAATTTGATGCCAAAAAGGCCATTGTCTATTCCGAGATCATCAACCGGAAGTACTTTTGATTTATTGTAGCTATTGCGTGTTTGTTATAAAGTCCAACTTCTTCGTTGTTGCGCAAAATCTAATCTGTGTTATTCATCTGTTTGAAATTTTTGTCGTGAAAAAAAATGCCAAAAATTTTGGCACATTCAGGAACGCCCGATGAACTTTTTTTAATCGCTTGCCTGTGAGTGATTTATGATTAATAAAGTTCATGGTCGTTTCATTTTAAACATAAAATCACCAGCGGACTTTGCGTGAAACAATTCATTTTGTGGGCAGCGGTGCTGCGATAAGCATAATTCGGTTTAGCGTATAACCATAAAAGCCTGGCAAGTGTTAAAGCGTCGGTCTTAAAGAACCTGACCTGTATGCATGAATAATACAGGTGCGTACCGATTGTTGCATTTAAAGCAAAATTTTGTATATCTTTGTGATTGAAAAAGTTTTCCGCAAACGGGCGGTTAACTTTTTTTGTTATTTTTATGAAAATTTAAATGAAAGAACCATGACTAAAGTGTCTTACGTTACAGAGAAAGGTTTGAAAAAATTACAGGAAGAGCTAAAGCAACTTGAGACTGTTGAACGGCCAAAAATTAAGAAGCAAATTGCTGAAGCCAGGGATAAAGGAGACCTTTCGGAGAATGCAGAGTATGATGCAGCCAAAGAGGCACAGGGGATGCTTGAGAATAAGATTCACCAGCTAAAAAATACCATTGCCAATGCAAGGATCCTGGATGAATCCAGGATTGATACCAACACGGTTCAAATACTTAACAAAGTAAAAATCAAAAATATCAAGAACGGGGCAACCATGGAATACTCCATCGTCTCGGAAACAGAGGCTGATATGAAGGAGAAAAAAATATCGGTCAACAGCCCTATTGCCAAAGGCTTATTGGGGGCCAAAGTTGGAGATATTGTAGAGATTCAGGTACCCAATGGCCTTATACCATTCGAAATACTTGAAATTAAGCTATAGCAAATATTTCAAGAACCCTGACTTATGGATAGAAATTAACCAAACCTTTGCGCTCATGGCAACAATTTTTTCGAAAATCATCACTGGTGAGATTCCTTCCTATAAGATAGCGGAGGATGAAAACTATTTTGCTTTTTTGGATATCAATCCTTTGAAAAAGGGCCATACCCTGGTAGTACCCAAGGTTGAGGTTGACTATCTCTTCGACCTTGATGACCAAACCATGGGGGATATGCTGATCTTTGCCAAAAAGGTAGCCCATGCCATTGATAGGACAATTGAATGCAAACGCGTAGGGGTGGTGGTTCTGGGAATGGAAGTACCCCATGCCCATATTCACCTCATCCCGCTGAACAAGGAAACCGATGCCAGTTTTACACAACCCAAGCTGAAGCTCTCGGAAGAGGAATTTGAAACAATAGCAGAAAAGATCAGAAAAGCTGTGGTTTAACCTTTACAAGACAATCATGTCGAGGAAATCGGAAACGAATGGTTCTGCGGGCCGGGGTACCAGTAAACCTCAAAACAGGAAAATGGGGTGATTGATGTTTTCAAATGCCAGGCTGGTAGCTTTTTATCAGCATACTTACAGGAACCATATGAGGGTAGCATAAGATGTAACTTTTCCCCCTTTTTTAAGTAATATAACCAAAAACAGCACCATGAAGAGAATTGGATACTTGCTCGTCCTGTTTATTGGCTTGTCTTTTTTTTCCTGCGAAGAGCTGGAGAATATATTAGGAGGCGAGGAAAACGGGCTCACCGAATCGGAAGTGATCGAAGGGCTGAAAACAGCCTTGCACGTGGGAACTGATACTGCGGTTTCTGTTACTTCGCAGGTCAATGGTTATTATAAAGACGAAGCCATTAAGATCTTGTTACCTGATGAAGCCCAGGTTATTTATGACCATATGGATCACAGCCTGGTACAGACCCTTGGAATTGATGATCTGTTGGAGGATGCCGTGCTTAGCATAAACCGTGCGGCAGAGCATGCAGCATCCGATGCAGCCCCTATTCTAAAAGATGCCATTGTAAGCCTTTCTATATCCGATGGCTGGGATATATTAAACGGTAAAAATCCTGCACAAGGCGCTAGCCAGCAAGAAGCATTCGACTCTACCGCAGCTACCCATTATCTGATTGCCACCGCACAACAGGATCTTTTTAACGCTTTTCAGCCCAAAATCAACACATCGCTGGAAAAAGACCTGGTGGGAAATTTATCGACCAAAGAAATCTGGGAGGATCTTACAGACACCTATAATACGGCTGCACAAACCCTTGGTTGGGAGACAGTGGAAACCCAACTGGATGTATATGTTACCCGGGAAGCCCTGGATGGACTTTTTTATAAAGTGGGTCAGGAAGAAAAAGATATTCGCAGAGATCCTGCACAATGGGCCGGAACAACCGTTGAAAAAATCCTTAAAAAGGTTTTTTCGGCAAAATAAGCGGTATATGCTGCATATACCATTTCCTCATTGATTATCGGCTTTGTGATATCATGGGGATGATTAGCATGAGGTTTTATTTAACCCGGAAAACAAAGGATAGTGATAAGCCATGAAAATATAGTTGGAATAAGCATACGCCTGTAACCTGCTTTCAATATCTTTGGCCTGCCGGCATGGCCGAATCGCTAACCAGAAAAACCTATGCTTCGTATTCATTGCTATCAGACATTGCCCCTTTTGATCATAATGGCATTTTTATCCTTTTCTGTCAATGCCCAGGAATATTTCCAGCAGGAGGTCAATTACCGGATTGACGTGGCGCTTAATGATAAGCATCATATCCTTACGGGATTTGAAACCATCGCATATACCAACAATTCTCCTGATGATCTGAAATTCATTTATTTCCATTTGTGGCCAAATGCTTACAAAACCAACCAATCCACCCTGGCTGAAGAGCAATTTAAAAGTGAAGGCAAACACCATTTATTTGATCACAACGATCAGCAGGGATTCATCGATTCACTGCACTTCCGGGTCAACGGTAAAAACGTTTCCTGGGATTACCATTCCGGCCATCCGGATATATGCCGGATAAACCTCAACAATCCTATTCAGCCTGGAGAAACCATTACCATTACCACCCCTTTCCGGGTCAAAATACCCCTGGGGGTCACCTCCCGGTTTGGCCATATTGAACAAAGCTACAAGATCACCCAGTGGTATCCCAAACCCGCTGTTTATGACCGATACGGATGGCACCCGATGCCCTACAGGGATATGGGCGAATTTTATTCGGAGTTTGGCAGCTTCGAAGTGAACATCACCCTTCCTGAAAATTATGTGGTAGCTGCCAGTGGTCAGCTACAAACCAAAAGTGAAGTGGAATGGTTGAATAACCGGGCTATCGAATCCAAAGGCAAATTTTCTTTTGATCGTGGCAATATGGAAATTCCGATATCGGCGGAGCAAAACAAAACCCTGCGCTATACCCTCGATAGCACGCATGATTTTGCCTGGTTCGCTGACAAAAGGTACCATGTGATAAAAGATTCCGTAAAACTGCCTCACTCGGGAAGGCATGTAACTACCTGGAGCTATTTCACCAACGATCAGGCTGAACTGTGGCGGAACAGTACCAATTATATCAACGATGCCCTAACTTACTATTCCCAATGGTATGGGGATTATGCATATGATAACTGTTCCGCGGTCCTTGGTCCCCCGGGTTCAAGGGGAAATGGCATGGAATATCCGACGATTACCGTGATCGGACATACCCAGCAACCGGAAATGCTTGAACATGTTATCATGCATGAAGTAGGCCATAACTGGTTTTATGGCATGCTGGGCTTCAATGAAAGAAGATATCCTTACCTGGATGAAGGCATCAACACTTTCAGTGAGATCCGCTATATGCAAAATAAATATCAAAACAAAAATAAGCTTCATGAAATGCTGGGGATCAATAAAGGCCTTGCCACATTTCTCGGTGCAGACCATCTTCATTTCCAATTCATTCATGATCTGTCCTATCTTTTGGTTGCCCGGCAAAATCTGGATCAGCCCATCAACACTTCCAGTGCTGAATTCTCTCAAACCAACTATGCCGCCATATCCTATTCAAAAACCGGCCTTGCCTTTCAACACCTGATGCATTTCCTGGGCGAAGAACAGTTCAATACCATTATGCAGGATTTCTTCCAGCAATGGAAGTTCAAACATCCTTATCCGGGAGACCTGGAAAATGTTTTTAAAAAGCATAGCAACAAGGATCTGAGCTGGTTTTTTGATGATGTGCTTCAATCGACAGGCAAAATCGACTATGCCATTAAAAAAGCAAAGGATAACAGGCTTTTGATCACCAACCAGGGTGATATCGAAGCACCATTAAAGATTGCAGGATACCGGAACCAGGAACAGCGTTTCTCCCGATGGTATAGCGGTTTCCATGGATCACAATGGCTCGATATCCCCAACCTTGATGCAGATCTTTACAAAATCGATCCCAACAAAAATATGCTGGAATTGTACCGGCATAACAACACCCTGAAAACAAAAGGCTTGTTCAAAACCTTTGAACCCCTTAAGCTGCAGTTTTTCGGATTGTTCAATAATCCCGATTACACCCAGATCCATTATTTCCCGTCAATCGGATGGAATCATTACGATAACACCATGCTGGGCGGATTGCTCTACGATGCCCCCCTCCCTCCGGATCGGTTCGATGCTTACCTGGCGCCCATGTACAGTACGGCCAACAAAAACCTTTCAGGATTGGGTGAGGTGGCCTACCATATTTTTCCCGACAAAACTTTCCGGCAAATACAGGTGAAGCTCTCCGGCAAACGCTTTGGCTATAGTGAGGAGGCAAGCCACTTTTTTAACCGGATCCAATCGGAAGCCATATGGACCTTCAAAAAACCCGATCACCGAATGCGCGTGATCAGCGAAATCAGATATTCAGGCACCTACGCTACGCTTTTGCCTGAAATACTTGCCGGTGAGAAGAACCCCGGCTCAGCATTTTACCACAAGATCAGCCTGCTGCATGACAGGACGCGTAAAAAAATCAATCCCCACAGGTTTAAAGCCCACATAGAACTATCCGGTGATTTTGTTAAAACAGCACTGGAAGCCCGCTACAAACTTTCTTACTATAAAGATAAAGGATTAACCTTTCGATTGTTTGGAGGTACTTTTTTGTATCAGACCGCTGACCTTCCCTGGTCTTACGCTTTTCACCTGAGCGGAGGTTCCGGCCCCGATGATTATACCTTCGATCAAACCTTTCTGGGTCGATTTGAAGATCCTGCCGATGATCTGGACAACCAGTTGCTGACCCAACAATTTTACCCGGATGATGGTGCTTTTGCACTTTATACCCCCGTTGGGATAACGAAAGACTGGCTGGTAACCCTGAATATCACTTCCAGCCTCCCTGTTATCAGTGATCTGCCGGTAGAACTATATGGCAATATGGGAACTTTCGGCAGATCCAAACCGGTTACACCCGATATCAGCAATACGGACTGGGCACTGGAGTCGGGTGTAAAGTTCTCTTTTATGGGATTTTTAGACCTTTACTTCCCCGTCTTTGCCAGCCACAACCTGGAAAAAACCGGCAATCATATCAACAACCGCTACGGTGAAAAGATCCGGTTTCACCTTAAATTTGACAAGGTCAAGCCGTCGGAAATATTCAAATTCATGGGTTTATAATAATACCCACCCCATATATCCACAGGAGATTTCGGTTCTGCTACCCCCATCCCTCTTGCTGCATTGCGCTTGATAGATGAGCAGGGGTCAATAGGATGTTCGCATGCTTGTCATCCCCTTGCCGTTCTGGCATCCCTGAATAGCACAGCTCCTTTCGTCAGCCAGGATATACCGAATGCCCACAGTGCTATTGTTTCCAACCAAAAGACCGGTTTGAGGCGGGTAAGGGCATGGTTTAATGCTGGTAAGAGGGTATAAAGCAGCATAATCAGCATGGCACCCAGGATGACATAACCGCAGATCCGGTAGAGCCTGTTTCTTTTGATCTTTTGTGGGGTGGGGTTGGGATGGCCCTTTGTAAAAAGAAACAGGGAATAAAAAGCGAGCAACAGGAAAAACAGTGCGGCAGATATAAGATGGATCGTGCCGGCTAGTCCGCCGGATGTAGGGAAAAAAGCCACCCCTATAGCGAATATCGCTGCCAGGTCGCCGGCTATGTTATCCTTTTTATCATATCCTGTATAGGAAAACAGGAACAGCGCCACAGCGCACAGTACCCCCACGAACAGATCACGCATACCGGTGTGATAATAGCTGCTGATGGAGCTCCGAATACCTTCTCCTCCGGCAATCCAGTAACCTGCTGCCATAACGATCGGCAAAGCTATCCCCAGAATGCCTATGGCCTTTCTCAGGGAAAGATAGGATATCACCATATTGCGATGGTTTTGATATTTATTGTTGCGATTGTTTTCCACGGTATCCATTTTAATTTATAGTTAACCGCTCAGCTACACAACAAAAATAAACCTCTTAAATTTAATTATCTGTATTGACATTGCGTACATGGGTAAAAAAAGCCCGCTTTTTGCGTAAATGAATGAAGCAAAAACCAGGTATTTCAATAGTTTCAGAATGATTTATGAATAATTCGGGTTAGCATTAAAATCATTTGTTCCACTGATTCAACCATGCTTATTCATACCTTATGTCCAAATACCGACAGGGTCTTTTGCAATTCATTCAGGCTTATAGGCTTAATCAAACATTGATCACAAAGCTTTTCACATTGAAATTTTCTGTTCTCACCACCAAAAGTAGCCGTTTGAATGATAAGGGGAACCTGCGGATAAATCCTTTTGATGCACTTACAGATATTCAAACCGTCACAATCCTCCAGCCAAAGATCGATAAATATCAGACCAACAGTATGTTGACTGCAAGCCTTCAATGCACTATACCCGTTTTCCGTTTTAAAAACGCTGTACCGGAACGATTCAGGCAAGAATAAATATATTGCTTCCTCCAGATAAAGTGCGCTGATTTCATCGGAGTCTGCGATCAAGATAGTGGTTGTGTCAGGCATTTAATAAAGATGCAGAAAATGATTAGATAAGCTTATGGTATAGCATTGAAATGGCAATGGCTAACCTGAACTATTGAACACTTAAATAAAATCATAATTCCAGTAAATCCCAGCGAGAGCATCCATACACAAATACTACAACAGGTTAAAATACAAAAATAATACCACAACATGAATACGTCAATACACTTTTTTTGTCTTTTGCCTGTAGGATCAAAAAAAACAAGCTTTTGTAAACCCTAGAATATGAGCGTTTTGTTTGTTTTAGCAGACAGGTAAGTGTGCATAGTTTTTGTCCCTAAAATCAGATGCACGTTAAAGCCTCTCGGCCAGCCTATTCATGCTAAAGGTTATGCATCATCAAAAAGGTTTTATAGTTTTGTATATTGGTAAGGAAAAAACAGGAGTTGTAAAAGATGTACTATGCTGTGTTGCTGGCAGACAATAACGCCGAATCCTTGCAAACGGCTTTGGATGAGCTGAGGAAAAGGGGTATAACCGCCAAAGGATGCCTTAGTTTCAGTGAAGCCTGTGAGATGCTCGGGAAAGATGGAGCGATCCATGTCGTTTTATCGGAATGGGAGTTACCCTATTCCGAAGGCTCTTCCAGAAAAACGAATGGTATGGACATCTTCAGGTTTTTTATGGAAGTACGTCCTGAAGTTAGTTTATTCCTATACACTGGTATTAAGGAAAGCAAAAAGCTGACGAGCGGCGGGATCATCAACGGATACTTTTTCAAAGGGGAGCCTGTTTATGATGATATGGTCAGAAAGATCCAGGCGGAGATAGAGGAAAAACAGCGTGCACCGGTTTTTGAAACGCTGGTCAGATATGCGCATAAAGCCAAGGATTCCTGGCATACACCGGGTCATGCCTCAGGCAACTCAGCAAAAAATTCATTGTACATCAGGGATTTTTATGATTTTTTCGGTGAAAATCTTTTTGCCTCGGATATTTCGGTTTCCGTCCCCGAGCTGGATTCCCTGCTAAACCCCAAGGGAGTGATACAGGAAGCTCAGGAAATGGCTGCCCGGGCATTTAATGCGCGTTATACTTTTTTCTCCACCAATGGCACCTCCACAGCCAACAAAATACTCATTCAAACCCTGGTTAAACCGGGGGATACCATCTTATTGGATCGCAATTGCCACAAATCAGTGCATTATGGAGTGATCATTTCCGGAGCGGAACCCATATACCTGATGCCTTCGATTAACAATGATTACGGAATTTTTGGGCCTATACCCCAAAAACGAATTACTGAGGCTATGGATGAAGCCCTGGCCGCAAAGAAAAAGCCCAAGGCCCTGATCATAACCAACTGCACTTATGATGGTTTGATCTACGACATCGAAACGATTGTTCGGGAAGCACACAAAAGGGATATTAAAGTCATTGTGGATGAAGCATGGTACGGTTATGCCAATTTTCACCGTGAGTTTTATCCTTCAGCCATGACTGCCGGTGCTGACTATGCCACCCAATCAACGCATAAAACGATGAGCGCTTTCTCCCAGGCTTCGATGATCCATGTGAACGATCCCGATTTTGAGGACATGCAGGATTTTTTCATGGAAAATTTCAACATGCTCACGTCCACTTCCCCGCAATATCCGATGATTGCCTCCCTTGATGTAGCCAGAAAACAAATGGTGATGGAAGGATATACCCTGTTAAAGAATGTGCTGGATTTATCGGCTTTGCTGCGCGATTCCGTCAATGCCCTCAAAAAATTCCGCGTGTTGAATCTGGATGATATGATCAGCGAAGAGATCAAAAACGACAACATTCGCCTCGATCCCACCAAAATAACCATCGATGTCAGCAAATCAGGTTATACCAGTAAAGAGATTGAGCATATCCTGCTAGCCAAGCACAATATCCAAATTGAAAAAACCACGTTCAACACCATCACCATTCTGCTGACCATTGGCGCTACCTTTTCCAGGATAAACCGGCTATATCTGGCCCTTGAAAACATTGAAAAACGTACGGGCAACCGCAAAAGCAATACCACCGACCAGATATTAAAAAAATTCAGGTTATCCGTATCTCCCATTCATTTTCGCCCCCGCTTAAGTTTTTATGCCAAAACGGATGAACTCTCCCTGGAAGACAGCCTGGATCGAATATCTGCTCGGATGGTAACCCCCTATCCTCCGGGAATCCCAATTCTGGTGCCCGGACAGATCATCACCGCTGAAATTATCCGCACCCTTTCCATCTACAAAAATCATGGTATAGAAATCCATGGACTTTCCAGAGGGATGATCAAAGTGATGACCCGTCAAGAAGTAGAAAGGCTTCGTGACGAAGGTTATGCCATAGATAATTAATCTTCCTTCACATTATCCGAAAAACCTTTTTCCATGGTGGCCTTTTATTGTTCATTCAGCGGTTCAATCAACATCTGAATATTGTCTGTGACAACATCAGCCATATTTACTTCGTACTTCCTGACCGGGGCCTTAATGGTCATCATGATTGGTATAGCCTGTATTATTCATAAAAAATGGAAAAACATTCATAAAAAAAGAATATTGATGCTTTACTTATGATGCTCAAAAATTTTAACTTTTAAACATTTTTTCCGGGTGCGCCCATTTTTGGGCATCTGCTGCGTGGCGAAAACCCCGAAGCAGGGGTTTACATACGGAATAGCAACATGCGACTGGCCCACAGGCTAGAAAGACCTCTCAGGATTATTATGTCCCTCTTGCGCTTCATGGTATTCGGAGCCCTTTTTTTTCTTGAAGAAAAACATACCGCTCAGGTTATCAGCAAATACGGGTATTTATTTCCTTACGCCTTAGCGCTTAATTTCTTCGCCATGGTTACCGGATATTTTTTTCCCGGAAACTTGGACTGGATAACCGAAACAATTATACCATCCGCATTCAGGTTGGATTGCAAAACAGCGCCCACGCCATCTGCGTGGCAAGAGCGCTTCTGGGCCACAGAGAGATGGCCATAGTAGCAATGGTATATAGTTCATTTACCTTCTTTTCAACGCTTTTCTTCGGATATCTTGCCAAAAGATTCGGATAATATTTTTCTGATGAAAAACCTGGCTTGTTATTAGGCTTTTTCATAAAAATATCTTTAATTTGAACAGCGTTAAATTTGTCGTAAAACCCTATAAACATATTTCCAATGAACACACTTAAGTCATATTCTTTAATGGGACTAATGGCTATTTTGATCATGGCCATTGCTTTTTCCTTTCAGGGATGTAAAAAAGCCAAAAAAGAAACCGGTCAGGAGCAGACGACAGAGCAGGACAAAATCTCCAAATCAGAAATAAAGGAAAAGGTAAGCGAAGTTGTTTATCCTTTACCCTCTACATTTGACATTACAAAAACGCTGAACAATATCGGCGCAAGTTTCATCATCAGCTTAACCAATGATGTTGACCGCGTTGACCAATATGTCACCGAAAACAAGCAAGCGCTGAATTTAGGCGTTTACAGTGCTGACCTGAGTTATACCACAACATATAACATGAAACAATACATCATGGATTATATGGATGCCAATAAGCAATTGGTCAGTGAGCTGGGTATTTCCGGCGCTTATTCTCCCGAATTTGTTCAGAAGGTTAAAGAGAATTTCGATAAAAAAGATCAACTGGTAGATATGTTAACCAACTCTTTTTACAATACTTATAAATTCCTTTACAATCAAGGGAAAGAAGAATTGGCGCTTCTGATTGTTGCAGGTAGTTGGATTGAAGCCATGTACATTACAACACATATTTCCGAAAATACCTATCACAACAAGCAAATTGTAGATTTGATCCAACAGCAGGAATCTTCCCTGAATAAGTTACTGAACATTCTTAAACCGCATTCAGGTAATGAACGCCTGCAAGAAGTCATCAATGAGCTAAGACCCATTCATGATATTTATAAAAACAAAGGTTCCGGAGACTTTACCGAAAAACAGGTGGTCAAATTGCAAAATTTATCAGCTCAGATCAGGAATAAAATCATATCATGATCATTAAACCTTCATGATTTGCGGATTGAATAACACCCGATTGTCCGCCTGGCGAACAGATCTTTGTTTTCCATTGACCCAAAAGGATTTTCCGGATTAGAATGGCTTCCAAATGGTGGGGTCTTATCAACCCGGCACGAATAAAAGGGGTGTCATATTTTCATGCCACCCCGTTTTTAATTAACTTTCATACATCTTTTGTTTGTTTCAATTAAGGCTTGGTCATGAGCGAATCAATTCTTAATGCCCTGATACATTTATTTGCTATTGTGGCAAATATAAGGGAAAAAAAGCTAACTCAGGCTGAAAAAGAGATTGTTCGCGAATATCTGAAACGATATTTGAACGAAGAATTACTGGAGGAATATCTTCGTATTTTTGACAATTACTTTGAGTTCTACCAGCGAGAATTAACGGAAGATTCGGATATACCCGTAGAAAGTTATTCATTGATCGCCTTCCAGATAACCAATGTATGCCGGCAGATCAAGAAGGAACTTTTAAGAACAGAACGCATCGTCGTTTTTATTCAATTGCTTGAATTTATCGATTCAGATTCCCTGATCAGTGAAGGTGAGCTCAAATTCATACGCACCGTCGCAGAAACATTCAACATCAGTGATTCGGAATACAATAACTGCACATCCTTCATCTTTGAAGGCAAACCCGATAACCTTGAAAAAGAAAAGGTACTAATTGTCGACAATAAGCGCAGGGAGTGGTCGGAAAGCATGTCATGGATCATGAAGAAAAAAACCCGGGACATTCATGCTTATCCTTTTAAACATATCTATAAAGAAAACCTTTATGGCCAACTGCTGTTTTTATACCTGGAAAGCATTAATGCTTTTGTATTCCGGTATTCAGGCCAGCTAAACCTTTTTATAGAAGGGCATGATATAGAGCCGGAACATCCTTATTTTTTTAAAAGCGGGTCCATCATAAAAGGGCCGAATATCCATCCGATCTATTTCCATGATGTTATTTCCAAATTTTTGGAGGACAGGCTTAAAACCAAAATTACCTTCAATACTTATGATATCCACTTCACGTTCAAAAACAGCAAACATGGTGTTAAAAACTTCAATATCTCGGAAGAAGCGGGTCAATTGATTGGGATCATGGGGGGAAGCGGAGCAGGCAAGTCAACCCTGCTCAATGTGCTGAATGGTAATATTCCACTCAATGGGGGCAAAATTATCGTGAACGGTTACGATATACACAGCAACCGTAAAGAATTCAAAGGGTTGATTGGATATGTCCCCCAACAGGACCTACTGATTGAAGAACTTTCTGTATATCAAAACCTTTACTACAATGCCCGGTTATGCTTTAAGGGCTTCAGCGAGAGTCAGATACGCAAGAAAGTTTTGGATACACTTGAAACGCTTGAGCTAACAGACATCAAAGAACTCAAGGTCGGATCTCCACTAAACAAATTTATCAGCGGAGGTCAGCGAAAACGACTAAATATCGGGCTGGAACTGATGCGGGAGCCCTACATCCTTTTTATTGATGAACCCACCACCGGTTTGTCCTCCATGGACTCTGAAAACGTCATGTTCTTACTCAAAAACCAGGCTTTTAGCGGGAAGCTGCTCATTGTTAACATTCATCAACCTTCATCGCAAATATACAAATTATTTGACAAGATGTGGGTGCTCGATCGAGGCGGATACCCTGTTTATCAAGGAAATCCAATCGATGCCGTCGTATATTTCAAAACCGTAGCCTCCCAGGTCAACGCTGCCGAAAGCGAATGCCCCCATTGCGGCAACGTAAATCCTGAAAAGATTTTAAAAATCATTGAAGCCAGGGAAGTGGACGATTTTGGAAAACCATTGAAATCAAGGAAAACACAGCCTGAAACCTGGTTTAAGCGATACCGGGAAAATATCGAATCCACCATCGAAAGAAATGAAACCGAGGGGAACCTGCCCGATATACAATTCAATATCCCTCCACCCTTTATGCAATTTAGGGTATTCAGCATGCGAAACCTTATGAGCAAAAGCTCCAATTTACAATATATTCTGCTTAACATTACCGAAGCTCCTGTTCTCGCTATAATATTAAGCTATTTCAGTAAATTTATTACTGCCGATGGATACATCCTCGCCCAGAATAAAAATTTGCCGGTATTCCTATTCATGGGCATTATTGTGGCCTTATTTATGGGACTGACAATAAGCGCAGAAGAAATCATTAAAGACCGGAAAATCCTGGAAAGGGAAAGTTTTCTCAATCTGAGCTGGACCAGTTATCTGAATTCGAAAATTCTATACCTGTTTGCCCTCTCGGCTATCCAAACCTTTACATTTGTGTTAATCAGTAACGAGATATTGGAAATCCGCAGCATGCTCATTCCTTTTTGGTTCATTCTTTTCTCAACATCCTGTTTTGGTAATATGATTGGCCTGAACATTTCTTCTGGCCTGAATTCTGTTATCACCATTTACATTCTTATACCACTGATCCTTGTTCCCCATTTATTGCTGGGTGGGGCAATGATTCCATTTGATGACCTCCATAAAAATATCACCTCCAAAAAGTTCGTCCCTGTGATCGGCAATTTAATGGTTACCCGCTGGTCATATGAGGCTATGGCCGTCAAACAATTTAAAGACAACAACTTTGAAAAGCATTTTTTTGCTTATGATAAAAGCATCAGCAATGCCGAATACAAAACCTCCTTTCTGATCCCCGAACTCGAGGCCAAACTGGATATGGCCTGGAGAAATTTATCAAGTGATCCATCAAACCAACAGTCCGGGCAGGATTTACGCATCATAAAAAATGAGCTGATCAAATTGCAGGAAGATGCCAACAAACCCCCCTTTGAGTTTATCAGTGAGTTAAATGCAAAAGCGCTGGACAGGGAGATTGTAGAGAGCCTGAAAGATTATTTGGTGTATCTCAACCTCTATTACCTGGATTTGGGGAAGCGCGAATCTGAAAAAAGAAATGCCCGCTATGACGCGCTAATCGAGCAAAATGGCAGGGAATGGATCAGAACATTAAAACAGCATCACCATAACCAGCGATTGGCAACTATTCTAAGAAACACAAACGAGGTGAAAAAAATGTATGAAACCCCAAACGAAATCATCCGGAAAAAAGATCCTATCTTTATGGATCCTTTATCGGATATAGGAAGAGCGCATTTTTATGCTCCTTATAAAAACATCAAGGGCTACCATATCAACACCTTCACATTCAATCTATTTATCATTTGGTTCGCCATTGCCATACTCTATTATTTCCTGGTTTTTAATGTATTGAAAAAATTCCTTCATCTTTTGGACCAATTCCTTTCGGGTTTAAGCGCATTCAGTTATCGCTCGAAATCCCAATGATAACAAAATGCAATCCGCACAATAAATATTAAATGCTGTTGTTTTTCTTTAGCCTATATTATTTATAAAAAATGGAAAAACAGTTATAAACAAAAGAATATAAATGCTACTATTCTTACATTTACAAAGTTTTATCCATTTTTTGTGAATAATACTGGCTAAAGAATTCGGGTTAGCGGTGTTTATCATGGGAATATTATACATTTTTAATCAGAACTGCTATATTTGTAGCATTTCAATCTTTAAACCTTAATGTCGATGGGTAAAAAGTTTAATGAATATAAAAATTTAGATCTATCTGAAGTCAATAAGGAGCAATTAAGGGAGTGGGAGAAAGACAAAACATTTCAAAGGAGTATTGAGACCCGCGAATCCAATGAAACGTTTGTTTTTTATGAGGGGCCTCCATCTGCAAATGGTGTTCCGGGCATTCACCATGTATTATCCAGGACGATGAAAGATATCTTTTGCCGCTATAAAACCATGCAGGGTTATTTGGTGAAAAGAAAGGCAGGATGGGATACGCATGGATTGCCCGTAGAGATCGGCGTTGAAAAGAAACTGGGTATCACTAAAGATGATATCGGTGAGAAAATATCCGTAAAAGCATATAACAATACCTGCCGTGAGGAGGTAATGCAATACAAAGATGTGTGGGAAGATCTGACCCAAAAGATGGGATTCTGGCTTGACCTGGAAAATGCTTATATTACCTACGAAAATAAATACATTGAATCGGTATGGTATCTTCTGAAAAAGTTCTACGAAAAAGGATATCTTTATAAGGGTTATACCATTCAACCATATTCGCCTGCCGCAGGAACAGGTTTAAGCACGCATGAATTAAACATGCCGGGATGTTACAAAAATGTGAAGGATGTATCCCTTGTTGCCCAATTCAAAATCCAGAAGGACGACAAGTCAGCATTTTTATTCCGGAACACCGATACCGATGTTTATTTTTTAGCATGGACGACAACCCCCTGGACTCTTCCTTCCAATACAGCACTGGGTGTTGGCAAGGATATTCTATATGTTAAGGTCAGCACATTTAATCCCTATACCCATCAACCCATTGCAGTGGTATTGGCAAAAGATCTACTTCACAAATACTTTCCGGAGAAACATGCCGATCTGGATCTCGAAGATTATCAACCAGGGGATAAAAAAATTCCTTACAAAGTATTGGATGAATTTCCCGGATCTGAACTGGAAGGGATACGATATGAGCAGCTTATGCCCTATCATCAGCCAAGCGACGGGGATGCCTTCAAGTTAGTAACCGGTGATTTTGTAACCACAGAAGAGGGTACAGGTATCGTTCACCTTGCTCCCAGCTTTGGTGCAGATGATTTCAAGGTTTCGCATGAACAGGGCATTGGATCACTGACCCTGGTAGACAGGCACGGAAAGTTTGTGGAAGGGATGGAGGAATTTAGCGGGAGATACGTCAAAAAGGATTACGACCCCAACAGTAAGGAAGAGGATCCTTCCGTAGATGTGGATATTGCTGTTAAGCTCAAAAAAGAAAACAAAGCTTTCAAAATCGAAAAGTATGAACATGCTTATCCCCATTGCTGGAGAACTGACAAACCTGTCCTTTACTATCCGCTGGACTCGTGGTTCATCAAGACTACGGCCAAAAAAGACAAGCTCCTGGAGCACAACAAAACCATCAACTGGAAGCCTGAATCGACAGGTACGGGCAGATTTGGTAAATGGCTCGAAAACCTGGTCGACTGGAACCTGTCACGTGATCGATACTGGGGAACTCCACTACCCGTATGGACATCGGAAGACCGCCAGGAACAAATCTGTATCGGTTCGGTAGCAGAATTGCAAAAAGAAATAGACAAAGCGGTCGAAGCTGGCTTTATGACGGATAATCCGGTAAAAGAATTTAAAGAAGGAGACGGTTCAAAGGAAAACTATAATATCTTCGATCTTCACAGGCCTTTTGTCGATGATATTGTGCTTGTTGCTTCTTCAGGAAAAAAAATGTACCGTGAGAAAGCGCTGATTGACGTCTGGTTTGACAGCGGTGCCATGCCATACGCCCAGCACCACTATCCTTTCGAAAATCCGGAGGATTTTACCCATATGTTCCCTGCCGATTATATCTCTGAAGGCGTAGATCAAACGCGCGGATGGTTCTTTACATTGCACACCATTGCCGTAATGCTTTTTGACTCAGTGGCATTCAAAAACATCATCTCCCATGGATTGGTTTTGGACAAAGAAGGAAACAAGATGTCCAAGAGACTCGGAAATGTGATCGATCCCTTTGCTGCCATTGAAGAACATGGTTCTGACCCACTCAGATGGTATATGACAACCAATGCCCAACCCTGGGATAATCTCAAATTCGACATGGAAGGCCTTAAAGAGGTGAAAAGAAAATTTTTTGGTACCCTATTCAATACCTATGCTTTTTTTACCCTTTATGCCAATATTGATGGGTTTGCTTATTCGGAACCGGAAATACCGCTGAAGGAGAGGCCCGAGATAGATCAATGGATTATTTCCCTGCTCAATTCACTGATCAAAGAAACAGAAAGTTACTATGAAGATTACGAACCTACCAGGGCAGGCAGAGCCATTCAGCTTTTTGTAACAGAAAATCTCAGTAACTGGTATGTTCGACTTAACCGAAAACGCTTCTGGGGTGGTGGATATTCACGGGACAAAATATCTGCTTACCAAACGCTATACAAATGTCTGGAAACCGTAGCCCAACTCATGGCTCCCCTCACTCCGTTTTACGCCGATAAATTATTCAAAGATCTTAACCGGGTCACCCATCGCTTCAGGGAAGCATCGGTTCACCTCTCCCGGTTTCCCAAATATAATGAAAACCAAATCAATACAGACCTGGAAACCAGAATGGATATTGCCCAGCGCGTTTCATCAATGGTGCTCTCCCTGAGAAGAAAAGTCAACATTAAAGTACGCCAGCCGCTGAACAAAATTTTGCTACCCATAGTCAATAAAACGTTTCAAAATCAGTTTGAAGCGGTGAGGAACCTTGTACTGACCGAAGTGAACGTTAAAGAGGTAGAATATATCAGTGATACTTCAGACCTGCTGGTAAAAAAAGTCAAACCCAATTTTAAAAAACTGGGTCCCAAATATGGCAAATTGATAAAGGAGATTTCCACTGCTTTGGATAACCTGGAGCAAAAACAAATTTGGCAGATGGAAAAAGAAGGCAAATATGAGCTTGCGTTAAGCAACCAGCGCATCGAGCTAACTTTGGATGATTTGGAAATCAGCTCCGAAGATATTCCCGGATGGTTGGTAACCAGCGACGGAGAATTGACTGTTGCCCTCGACATCACGATCACAGAGGAACTTAAACAGGAAGGTATTGCCAGGGAATTTGTCAACAGGATCCAAAATATGCGCAAGGATAAAAACTTTAAGGTAACCGATAAGATACAAATTCGTATTCAACATAACGATCAGATTGCAGAGGCCATTGAAAAACATAAAGCATATATTGGTAACCAAACACTTGCCAAATCAATTGATTTGGTAGAAGCCCTGAACAACAATGCGGATGAAATTGAAATCGATCAAAGTATAAAAACGCGTATCAAAATCGAAAAGCTTTAGCCTGTACTATTGAATATATAAAACATGAACATACATCTAACGATAACAATGTATTCATTTTTTTATGCCTAACCTGTATGATTCATAAAAAATGAAACAAGCATGATAAAAATAATTATTAATACACACGACAAAATTATTATCTTAGCATTTTACTAAAATTCTAGACCTATGGCAGAAAAGACAAGGTATACCGACGATGAACTGGCTGAATTCAAAGCATTAATACTCCAGAAGCTGGAAAAGGCTCAAAAGGATTATGATCTTCTGAAGTCTGCCATTACCCACAGTGAAAGCAATGACACAGAGGATACTTCTCCAACGTTTAAAGTCCTTGAAGAAGGTGCTACAACGCTTTCCCGTGAAGAGGCCGGCAATTTGGCACAACGCCAACTCAAGTTTATTCAACATTTAAAAGCAGCACTCATCCGCATTGAAAATAAAACCTATGGTGTCTGCCGAAAAACCGGTAAACTGATCTCAAAAGAAAGACTAAGAGCTGTGCCTCATGCTACATTAAGCATCGAAGCAAAGCAACAGCAACAGAGTTAAACAATCTATCAACCAATAGCTACGAATGGTTGGCCATGATCTGGCCAGTCATTCGTTATTTTCTTGAATTACCCATTTCTATATTAAGACTTTGCCATGTCTAAAAGTACCAAAGCCCTGATCATCATATTTGTGGTCCTGATATTTGACCAGATATTAAAAATATGGGTGAAAACCAACATGATGCTCGGTCAGGAATTCAAAATTTTCGATGACTGGTTTATCATGCATTTCACGGAAAACAATGGTATGGCATTTGGTATAGAATTCTGGGGCAAAAAGGGAAAGATTTTTCTGACCCTTTTCAGAATTGTAGCGGTAATAGGAATAGGCTGGTATCTGGTGAATTTGATTAAACAGAAAAAACCCGCCGGCCTGATTGTCAGCGTTTCCCTTATCATGGCCGGAGCCATTGGAAATATCATCGACAGTATATTTTATGGAATGATTTTCAACCACAGCTTTCACCAGGTTGCTGAATTGATGCCAAAATCAGGAGGCTATGCACCGCTCTTCCATGGAAAAGTGGTCGATATGCTTTATTTTCCTGTCCTGAAAGGATCTTATCCACACTGGTTCCCTTTCAACGCAGGAGATCAATTCATTTTTTTCCGCCCGGTTTTCAATATAGCTGATTCAGCCATAACCATAGGCGTATTCTCTATTTTGGTCTTCCAAAGGAAGTATTTCCAACATCCCGACCATACCAGCTAATCTGTACACCGGAATCCTTATGAAACCTGCATGCAGCAACCTACACAACAAGGCAATGTATAAAGCATG
>CAYYLT010000016.1:0-22386 GCA_964472385.1 uncultured Bacteroidales bacterium | reverse complement strand
TATAAACAAAAGAATATTAGCATATTACTTATTATGGTCAAGAATTTTTATTTGTATTCATCTGTTTAAAATTTTTGTGCATCTGCTGCGTTGCGAAAGCCTCGAAGCAGAAGGCTGCGTCGTCGGCTTTCGACGCCTTGCGCCTAACCAAAACTTGACGCATGAATAATAAAGGTTAGTATCTTCAAATCGGAAATTTCATGCCGAACAAAGCATACCATATGATCATGTACCAAAGATTTGTAGATTTTATTCAAACCAATCAGCTTTTTTCCAGGCATGACCGGATTTTGGCTGCCGTAAGCGGGGGGGTTGATTCTGTTGTTATGATGCATCTGCTCTTACAGGCCGGTTATCAAACAGGCATAGCCCATTGCAATTTCCAGCTGAGAGGCAAAGAATCAGATGAAGAACAACAATTTGTCCGGCAACTTGCCGCTTATCATAAGCTTCCCTTTTATAGCAGGAACTTTGATACACAAAATTATGCTTCGGAAAATAAGTTATCCATTCAAATAGCCGCCAGACAGTTAAGATATGGATGGCTGAATGAATTGAGGGGCCAATACCATTATCATGTTATTGCGCTGGGTCATAACAAGGATGATCTGGCAGAAACTTTTTTTATCAATATCACGAGAGGTACGGGTTTGAAGGGTATAACCGGGATAAAAGCCAGGAATGATCACATTGTCAGACCTCTGCTTTTTGCTGATAGAAAAGAAATTTATCAATTTAGCCGTGAATTTGATCTGGATTTCAGGGAAGATTCCTCCAATCTGACCGATAAGTATCTCCGCAACAGGATCCGGCACCATATTCTTCCGGAATTTCAACGTTATAATCCACGTTTTCTGGATACCCTATGGGAAAACACCGAAAGATTCCGGGAAGCTTATGCCTTTTATGAGCAAGCCATTGAACAGAAAAAGTCGGAACTGTTGTTTACACAAGGTTATGATGCATATATTGATGTTGATAAACTCAGCAGGACTGATGAAAAACGCACCGTCTTATTTGAGATCCTCAGGCACTATAATTTTTCAAGAGAAACCATTCTGGAGATTGTTGCAAATTTGGACGCAGAACCCGGTAAAATTTATTACACCTCTTCCCACCGGTTGATTATAGATCGGAAATATCTTATTGTAACGGATAAGCAGCTTGAGGATTCACGAAGATACTATATCGATGAGTCTACCAGGCGAATTGATGAGCCGCTATCGCTGGGATTTAAATTCATTGAATCAGCCATTCATTACCACATTCCTAAAGATCCAGCTATTGCAGCAGTAGATTGTGAAAAAGTAAAGTTTCCGCTAATATTGCGAAAATGGCAGGATGGAGATTATTTTAAACCCTTTGGATTTGATCACCACAAGAAACTAAGCGATTATTTTACCGACAGGAAATATTCATTACTGGATAAAGAGCGCACCTGGGTACTTGCCAGTGCGGAGAAGATTGTATGGATTGTCGGTGACAGGCCGGATGATCGTTTCAAAATTGACCAGGATACCGCACATATATTGGAGATTACCTTATTGCGTCAACCTTCTTGATGCGCTTTCTCATTTCATCACGCGGGGTACTTTTTGTTCCTGCAACATCAGATCAGCCAGAACAAAAGCGGTAGCTGCTTCAATAATAACAGGCATTCGCAATGCAATGCATGCATCATGCCGGCCTTTTACCGCCAGATCTTCCATTTTCCCGGTTTCGAAGTTAAGCGTTTGCTGTATTTTAGGAGTACTGGAAGGAGGTTTCACTGCTACCTTGAACAGGATGTCATTTCCGTTGGTGATACCCCCGTTAATACCCCCGGCATGATTGGTTTCTGTTTTTCCATCTCTACCAATGATAGCATCATTGTGCTCGCTTCCCGTCAGGCTGGCAGCTTGAAATCCGGAGCCAAATGCTATTGCCTTGATTGCTGGTATAGAAAAAATGATTTGACTGAGCATAGATTCCACAGAATTAAAGAAAGGTTCACCCAGGCCTGCAGGGACATTTTCAGATTTGCATTGTATTATACCGCCAATGGTATCATTGTTTTGGAGGGCGTTTTGAACAGCCTGGGCCACATCTTTTAGCCCGCCTGCCTCGGTGAGCTCAGCTTTGATCAATACCGGAGAGATGATTTTTTTGGCCAGTACACCTGCTGCGACAAGGCCTAGGGTAATTCTTCCTGAAAAATGACCGCTGCCCCTGTGATCATTGAATCCACCAAATTTTTTATGCGATGTGAAATCAGCATGCCCCGGCCGGGGCATAGTTAAAAAGTCCGAATAATCTTTTGATTTTGTATTTTGGTTTTTAAAAATAATGGTGATCGGTGCACCGGTGGTTATGTCTTTATAAATCCCGCTAACCAGGTCAGGTTTATCCAGTTCTTTTCTTGGAGTAGTGCCTAATTGACCGCTTTTTCTTTTGGAAAGGTCTGCATGGAATGCTTGCTGGTTAAGCTCAATACCCGCCGGGCAGCCATCAATGGTTACACCCACCAGTTCTCCGTGTGATTCACCGAAAATGGACATTCTGATTGCATTGCCAAAAACATTCATAAATATTGCCGTTAATGATGATTCAAATATAATATAAAAAACAGAGACACCTCACAAGGTGTCTCTTATCTTTATTTCAGTTGAAAAGGTGTAATATAATATAGATACAGTTCAAATGTTCATTTGTTTATGGTTTCATTTTCTTTCTCCAGGTATTCCTCTGACCATATATCTTCCGTCAAATCTTCAAGTTTTTTGTCATATTGTATAAGTCTTCTGTAATATTCATCATCCCGCAGGGATAATGAAGCTTCTTTGTTTTCACCCTCAGCATGGGTGGGTAGAATATTTGTGCGGAAATTTTCATAGTGATCTCTGATAGAACAAGGCATCAGCCAATTATTGGGATTTTTCGGATAAGCCTGACCATATCTTCTGATCCATTCCCTTCCTTTTTTCATAAAACCGGAGAACAAAGCATCAACAAGGGATTTTTCCTTATTGTAGAGATCGTAAATATTATCGACAAAATAAGGTACAAACACACAAGGCATGATGTTTCCATTCCAGTCGATGTAGAAATACCCGCCTCTTCTGCCGTAGGCAATGCATCCATTCACCAGCACGCCACTGTTCCAGAAATCTGCTACACAATATTTTTTCTCAGAAATCAGGTATTCCCATTTTCTGTAAAGGGATACCCGTTTTTCCGGTGGTACCATCAGATCGAATGCATGGCTGCTTCTTCCAATGGGCATTAACTGGAATTGCCACATATAAGTTACTCCCTGGCGGTCGAAATAATAATCATAAAATTCATTGTCCAAAAGTATATCAGCATTTTCATTGGTGGCGGTTACCGATATGCCAATGGGGACTCCAGCATTTCGTAGATTTTCAAATGCCTGCAATATTTTTTTGTGGGTTCCTTTTCCCCGTCTTTCATCTGTTTCTTTTTCAAAACCTTCTACCGATACAGAAGGTGTGACATTTCCCATTCTGCCTAACCTATTCGCTATTTCTGGGGTAATAAGGGTTCCGTTTGTATAAACCAGAAAGAATACATCGTCATATTTTTCAAAAATATCCATTAGCGTTTTGCCCTGGCTACGGTACATAAAAGGCTCTCCTCCGCTGATCGTCACAAAGCGGCTGTGAAACTTGTTGCGTACCTCGTCAACGATGCGGTCAACTATATGATAAGGCAGTTTGGAACTTGTTTGGGGATCGGAAGAGGCATAGCATCCTGTGCAATTTAAATTGCATCCCTGCGTGGGTGAGAGTACAATAAAGTTTGGGGGGTATTCACCATAATGGTTTTTGAAATTTTCCAGCTTCTCGCTGTATTGTTGCTTATTGAGGAACGAATTTTCAACCAATACATGAATGATCCGTTTGAATACATTTCTTGAAAAATAACCTTTTTCGACATTTCTAACGGCAGACTGAAGCATGGAATTCATGAACTGGTACTTCTTTTTTTGAACTTCATTCAAATTCCGTTCATCTTTTTCCACAATAGAATTATACAAATAAGCGTCGAGCTTTTTCAATAAATAATTTCTGCTGACTTTGTTGTTAGCAAGCTCATGTAAAACATTCGAAAATATAAAATTTTTCATGACCATGACCTCCATTTGTTATGAATAATACAGGTTAAATCGTATTAAAATTTATCAAATGTAGTTTAATTAACATACGATAAGAGGCCAGGAATTATTATGTTAAATTGTTCCGGAATTCGATCCGCCATTTTTTTATACCAGCATGCTCTTTTTGTATGGCTTTCTTGCTGTATATTTCAGATTATAAGCGTATTATTTGGAATTGATATAAATAAATTGTGAATTCTTTATCTTTGGCCTGTATTTTTCCTGCATGTTGGTGAAAAAAAATGTTAACATCTCTTATATGGTCCAAAGTATGTTTTTTTTGGTGGCCGGCATATGGGTCGGGTGGTTTTTGAGAAATAAGCCGCGAATATTACGAATTAACTCCGGACTCACAAATGCGGTTGTTTTTATGCTGTTGTTTTTTATGGGTATTTCGGTAGGTATCAATGAGCAGGTTGTAACAAGCTTTGGGCAAATAGGAATTCAGTCGATTGGGCTGACTTTATTTGCTATGGCCGGAAGTATTTTGACAACCTTTATTTTGGTCAGACTTTTTATGCAGCAGAAATGAAACATACTGGACTGATAATCCTTTTTTTTACTATAGGTCTGCTTCTTGGATTGTATGCTTCTTTACCAGAATCCATTTCTGGCAATAAAATGACCTTGTATACTTTGTATTTGCTTCTTTTTTTGGTAGGAATAGGGGTCGGCTCCACCAAAAATATCCTTAAATTGCTGCGATCGGTTAGTTGGAGGATATTTCTTATTCCGGGTTCCGTTATTTTTGGTACTTTTATGGGTACTTTTGTTTATGCTATGCTGGACAGCAGTTTGAGTTTACGATCTTGTTGGGCAGTTGGTGCAGGTTTTGGCTACTATAGCCTGACGGGAGTTTTGGTGAAGGAAATAGCCGGTGAGGGATTGGGTATTATCGCGTTGCTTTCCAATTTGTTGAGAGAAGTGCTCACGCTTATATTCACACCTCTGCTGGCTAAATATTTTGATAAAACCGGACCGGTTTCTGCAGGAGGAGCAACGACAATGGATACAACCCTACCTGTGATAACCAGGTACATTGGTACGGAGTATGTTGCCATTTCTGTTTTCAGTGGGATGATACTTTCGCTGCTTGTTCCCTTTATCGTTCCTTGGGTTTTGGGCTTATGAACCGTCCATGACAAAAAAATCATTAATATCACAAAAGGAAATGATTATTTTGGCATGGTAAGTTACACAAGGCCAATTAAATAAATAAAAAATAATCTTGTGAATTATTTGGGGTATGCTGCGACTTCATGAATTTACAGGGCATCTAACTGTGATTAAATTGTATTGAATAATAAAGCGTTACCAATGAATATTTCCATACGATCAGAGATCGGTAAATTACAAGGTGTCATCATCCATGCTCCTGGAAGGGAAGTTGAAAATATGACACCGGAGAACGCCACACGGGCTTTATACAGTGATATCTTAAATTTATCCGTGGCCGGGAGAGAATATGCACAGTTTAAGGGGGTATTGGACAAGCTGACCCATACTTATCAGGTTGAGGATTTATTGGCCGATATCCTTACCAGGGATAAGATCCGGGAGGAGCTTGTTGAAAAGATCTGTCATTTTGAAAACAGACCTGATGTTCAGGAATATTTGATGGATATTACTCCCCAACAGGTTGCCAGGCAGCTTATTCAGGGAGTGGTGGAGGAGAAAGATACTTTGAGCAAGTATTTAAGTAAAGAACGCTATAGCTTAAGGCCATTGCACAATTTCTTTTTCACCAGGGATGCCTCAATGGTTATTTCGGACAAAGTTCTGATCGCACGCATGGCGAATAAGATTCGTGAAAGGGAGTCTTTCATTATGGAATCGATATTTCAATACCACGAAATATTTAAAGCTACAATTGTTAATCCACTGCAAAAGAACCATCTGAATTATAGGGCCACACTTGAAGGAGGTGATTTGCTGGTAGCCAGGGAAGATATCTGGATATTGGGGCTGGGATCAAGAACCAACGCTCAGGGGATCGATTTTATAATTCAAAGTCTTATGGATCAGGGGGTAACGAAGAGGCACTTTATAGTACAGGAGTTGCCGCACGATCCTGAATCTTTCATTCATCTGGATATGGTCTTTTCGATTCTCGACAGAGATGAATGCATGGTTTACGCCCCATTGATATTAAAAACCAACAGGTATCAGAGCCTGCATATCACTGTTGAACATGGTGCGGTTAGCCGTATAGAAGAAACAGAAAATATACTTACTGTTCTTGATAAACTGGGAATGCCTTTAAAGCCCATTTTTTGCGGCGGTAATAAAGATCATTGGATTCAGGAGCGGGAGCAGTGGCATAGCGGAGCCAACTTGTTTGCTGTTGGGCCCGGAAAATTAATTGGGTATGCCAGAAATGTTTATACCCTGGAAGAGCTGAGTAAAGATGGATATGAAATTTTGCGCGCCAAGGATGTTATTCGGGGAAAATCAGATCCGGCAGCCTATCAAAAATATGTTATAGGGCTCGACGGATCTGAACTTCCAAGGGGAGGTGGAGGGGCAAGATGCATGACGTTGCCTGTATGCCGGGAAGGTATTTAGCCTGTGTTATGATATGATTCATCTGTTTTGTTTTTTATTTTTATACATTTTTTCCGAGTGCGCGAATTTTTGGGCATCTGCTGCGTAGCGAAAACCTCGAAGCCGGGTTGGCTAAAAAACACAAAAAAATCTTTAAATCAATAGGGTAAACATATCTGTTGTTTCCAAAATGAGAGGTTTTCAGCAAACCCTAAGTCGTGGGCTTCCGGCGCCTTGCAACTACCCAAAAATTGACGCATGAATAATACAGTACCCTTAAAAGCCAGGCTTTTTTTATCACTAATATACACCATGTCAAAATACATAATTCAATATAAGCAATTTACTTTTGTTATGTATAAGGAAGGGTAAAAATGTGGATCCTACGGGCTAGACTATGATAATCCTTTTAATAAAGCAGCTTACCCCAATGCCATAAATGCATACCATTGCTGGTTTTTATAAGCGATTTTTTTCAAGCCAGGTTCTGTGATAGCCATAATTTTTGGCAGGGGATATGCTCGTTGCAACAATTGAACATTTGTGCGTACCCTTTTACCCGATGGAATCTACATGGGATTTTATCCTGTCGGCAGCCTCCTGAAGGGTAATGGCAGATTGAACTTGAAATCCGCTGTTATCAATGATATTTTTGGCTTTTTCAGCATTTGTTCCCTGTAGCCTGACCACAACGGGCACATGAATATCACCAAGTGCCTTAAAAGCATCCACAACCCCCTGGGCCACGCGGTCGCATCTGACGATTCCTCCGAATATATTGATCAATATAGCTTTGACATTGGGATCTTTCATGATAATGCTGAAACCGGCTTCTACGGTAGAAGCATTGGCAGCCCCACCGATATCCAGAAAATTGGCAGGATGACCTCCTGATAATTTGATGATATCCATGGTGGCCATGGCCAGGCCGGCTCCGTTTACCATGCATCCTACATTACCGTGAAGTTTGATAAAATTCAGGTTGTGCCGGTAAGCCTCTACTTCTGCCGGATCCTCTTCATTGGTATCCCTCATCTCATGGTAAGCTTTATGTCGAAAAAGGGCATTATCATCCAGTTTGATCTTAGCATCTGCTGCAAGAATTTTATTGTCGGATGTCTTAAACAAGGGATTGATCTCCATAAGGGATGCATCGATATACAAGTAAGCAAGATAGAGATTGATGACAAACCGGACCATTTCTTTGAATGCATTCCCACTCAAGCCCAGGTTAAATGCTATTTTTCGGGCCTGATAGGTTTGAATGCCCAGTCCTGGATGGATTTCTTCTTTAAAGATCAGCTCAGGAGAGGATTCTGCTACTGATTCAATATCTACGCCCCCCTCTGTTGAATACATAATGACATTTTTACCTGAGCTACGGTTCAGCAAGATACCCATGTAAAATTCTGCCGGATCACTTTCTCCTTCATAGTAGATACCCTGTTCAATCAGTATGCTGTGCACTTTTTTCCCTTTTTTGCCGGTTTGATGCGTAATCAAATTCATACCCAGGAGGTTTTCCGCATGCATTTTAACTTCTTCCGGTGTTTGGGCTATTTTTATACCACCGCCCTTTCCGCGTCCTCCTGCATGGATTTGTGCTTTCACTGCCCATGTATGGGTGCCGGTGATTTCCCGGATTTCCTTTGCGGTTTCGAAGGCTTTTTCTGCCTCACGTATCATCTTTCCCTCGGGCACGGGAACCTTGTTTTCACGCAGCAATTGTTTTGCTTGATATTCATGGATGTTCATGATAGCCTGCTTTTTGAATTGATATTTTACGAATTTATGGAAATTTTCTTTATTCCCAATAATCCTTATAACCTGAATTACACCCAAGCCTGGCTTTTGCTGCTTGCGCGCAGGCTTTTTTTACGCTTCATTCTATTTGGTTGTTTATCTATAACCTGTATTATTCATGCGTCAGGTTTTGGGTAGATGCAAGGCGTCGAAAGCCCACGGCGTAGTCGCCTGCTTCGAGGTTTTCGCAACCTAGCAGATGCCCAAAAATTGGCGCACCCGGAAAAAATGGTTAAAAATTAAAATTTTTGAGCATCATCAGTAAAGTATTAATATTCTTTTGTTTATAACTGTTTTTTCATTTTTTATGAATAATACAGGTTAAAACAAAAACTATTTAGATTGGTTTTAAATTTTATACAAATGAAAATTAATTGTTAATAAATTAACAGTAATTGTTATCTTTGCAAAATATAATGATAATTAATTAACATAAATTATTTATACCAGCCCATGAAGATATCCGAGATTGTCAAATTGATTCATGCCAAAGTGGTTTGCAATAGCAAACAGAAGCTGGAGCTTTATCAAGCTTTTGCTTCGGATCTGATGAGTGATGTGCTCAGGCTGGAGTCTGAGCATACCTTGCTCATTACCGGATTGGTAAATGTTCAGGTTATACGGACAGCTGAAATGGCAGATATAAACTGCATTGTTTTCGCCAGGAACAAAAAAGTAAGCGAAGAGATGAAGCAGGTGGCCATGGAAAATGATATTTTGCTGCTTGAATCGCCTTTTTCTGTATTCAAGACATCAGGTTTACTTTATCAGGGCGGCATCAAACCCATATTTTGATTCATGGATTTTGAATATGTCATAACCGGGGGTGATTTTTCAAGGGCTGGATTTGCTTCCAGTCACCTGAAGAAAATCCTCAAACAGATCAATATCGATCCCGGGCTGATCAAAAAGATCGTTATTGCCTTATACGAAGCAGAAGTCAATATAGTGGCCCATGCCTATGAGGGAATAATAAAGGTGCGCATCGTACCTGGACAGATTGATATGGATGTTTCCGACCGGGGTCCGGGAATTGAAGATGTTAACAGGGCTATGGAAAACGGATACTCTACTGCTTCGGATGAAGTTAGGGAGATGGGCTTTGGAGCAGGTATGGGACTATCCAATATCCAAAACAATTCGGATGAATTCCATATCAACAGCATCGTCAATGAGGGAACAACTTTGAAAATCGTTAAAAGATTGAAGTAAATATGCGACAACAAACTTTTCATCATGCTTTAAAAATACAAAGGGAAATCTGTATTGGATGTGCCCATTGCATGAATGTTTGTCCCACCGGGGCTTTAAGAGTACGTGAAGGCAAGGCTGTTTTGCTTGAGGAAAGATGTGTGGACTGCGGTGAATGTTACCGTGCTTGTCCTGTTCATGCCATATCAGTTGAACAGGATGATTTTAACCAAATATACAACTTTACTTACAGCGTTTTGCTTATACCGGAGGTTTTATACGGGCAGTTTCCGGAAGACATAAACAAAGGGCTGATCAATGAAACATTGCAGCAATTGGGTTTTAATGAGATTGTGGAAGTAGAGCAAGCCGCAGAGATATTGAAGAAAAGTACCAAAACCTACAGCCGGAATACCAAACAAGATAAACCGTTAATTTCTGCTTTTTGTCCTGCTACTGTGCGTCTCATACAGGTGAGATTTCCTTCGCTGGTGGATCACATCATTTTGCAGAAACCGCCGCTCAATATTACTGCCCTTTATTATAAGAAGAAACTAGCAGATCAGGGCATGAACCCGGAACATATTGGTATTTTTTATGTGACGCAGTGTGCGGCTAAAATTGCTGCAGTTAAAAGTCCGGTGGGCGATAGCCATGTGATGATTGACGGCGTGATTAACCTGGATTATTTGTATAATAAAATCTATTCCGCTTTAAAAGGCCGCCCGCAATACAGGGAAGACCCTTCAGCATCTTCAGCCAGTGCACTTTCACCTGAGGGTGTGAAGTGGAGCCTTACCCACGGAGAGTCGGATAACTGCGAAGGCAGGTGTCTCGCCATCGACGGGATACATCATGTGATTGAGATTCTGGAGAAAGTAGAGGATGGAGAAATGGATGATGTCGATTTTCTGGAACTCCGCGCTTGTGATGAAAGTTGTGCCGGGGGTATCCTTAATCCGACCAACCGATTTCTGACTGTTGAGCGGTTAAGGAATAAGGCGAAGAAGTTAAAAAATGCCCGTGATACCGGGAAAATAGGCAGTTTAACGATTATCCAGTATGAGAAATATTTGTTAGAAAATATAGCGCTACAACCCCTAACACCCCGTTCCATTCTGAAGCTGGATGAAGATATGACCCGCGCTATCAAGAAAATGCGCAGGGTGAAAGATCTGATGGATACCCTACCCGGTGTAGACTGCGGTGTTTGCGGGGCACCCAGTTGTTCTGCTCTGGCAGAGGATATTGTCAATCATCATGCCAATCTGAAAGATTGTGTTTTTATTCAGCGCAAGTATGAGCATAATCGTTTGCAGCAAGCAGAAGATTCCTATGAAATAATGAAACATATCTGGGGGAAAAATAAATTGAATGATAACCATTAACATATTGCCATATGAAAGTTTCAGAATTGGTCAATGATCTGGGTCTGTTGTTGTATAGTGGAAATGGGGGGCTGGAGCGACCCGTAAAAGGAGGCTACGCCTCTGATCTTTTAAGTGATGTGATGGGTAATGCACAAGTAGGGCAGATATGGATTACCTTGCAAACGCATAAGAATGTAGCAGCTATTGCTTCCCTGAAGGATCTTGCTGCTGTGATTCTGGTCAAAGGGAACCGGCCTGATGAAGATACCGCACACCACAGTGATGCTGAAGGGGTGCCGATATTGGGTACTCAGCTCACTGCATTTGAGATCGCTGGAAAAATTTACGAAAAACTCAGGGCTCATGAGATTATACAGGGCTGATCTTCATGTTCATACCGTTTTGTCCCCTTGCGGAGATTTGGATATGAGTCCTAAAAATATTATTTCCAGAGCAAGAGAAAAGGATTTGGATATTTTGGGTATTACCGATCATAATTCTACCCGGCAGTGTGAGGTCATGCAAATGGCGGGGGCGCGGAAAGGTATTCATATTCTTTGCGGAGTGGAGATTAATACAAGGGAAGAGGTGCATTGCCTGGCATTTTTTGAGCAAGCAGAGCAGCTTAAATCCTTTGAGCAGATCCTGGGTGATCATCTGGCTGATGTCTGGAATGATCCTGAGAAATTCGGTTACCAGGTGTTGGTTGACGAAGCGGAGAACATTTTGGGTCAACCGGAGAAACTTCTCATAAGTGCCATAGATCTAGGTGTGGAGGAAGTGGAAAAAAAGGTGCATGAGATGGGGGGTATTTTTATTCCTGCCCATATCGACCGGATGAAGAACGGTATCTTGGCCCAGCTGGGTTTTATACCGGACACTTTGCAATGCGATGCTGTGGAGATCTCTCCTTTTGCTGATTATGAAACCCTTATGATACGACACAACTATTTGAAACAGTATGGGATTATCCGGGGATCAGATGCCCATTACCCGGAAGACATTGGTAAGGTTCACACCCGGTTTTATCTTGAAAATGTTAATTTTGCAGATATCAAGATGGCACTGGCCGGAGTGAACGGAAGAAAAGTTGACATGGCATGAAAACCTTATCCTATCATATTTTAGATATCGTCCAGAATTCCCTCAAAGCCAAAGCGGATCTGGTAGAGATCAGCATTTTTGAGGATGATCATCAGGCGCTTTTTACCCTTGCTATTGTTGATGACGGACAGGGTATGGACCAAAAAACATTACAAAAATCCATTGATCCCTGTTTTACAACCCGAAAGGAAAGAAAGGTGGGGCTTGGGCTTTCTTTGTTGAAACAAAATGCAGAACGCACCGGAGGTAGTTTTTGGATTGATTCTCAGACTGGTACAGGCACTTGTGTAAAGGCCGCATTTGTAAAATCCCACATTGATTGCCCCGCTGTTGGGGATTTGGCAGGTACCATTCATCAGATCATGGTGTCCAATTTCCGGAAAGATTTTATTTACAGCCATAATATCAATGGGTTGAGTTATAAACTCGATACCCGTCAAATTAAGGAGGTGCTGGATTATTTGCCGATCTATCACCCGGAACTAAGCATGTATATCGAAGAAATGATCAGGGAGAATCTGAACAGGCTAAGAAATCAGTCCCACGAAGTTACTCCGTGATGCCGGCAATTTGGGTACACAATGAATTATTTAGAATGGTTTTAAATTATTTGTTAATTCAATAACAGTGTTATAGAAATAACAATTAATGTTATATTTGTATCGTCCGCTATGGCAAACAAAATTTAACTTTTTCTTGTATATTATAGATGAATTATTATGTCAAAAATTAAATCGCTTGAAGATCTAAAAAAGAAAAAAGAAGATCTGCAAAAGCATGTAGATCTGAGAGAACGTGCCGATCATCCTGAAAAGTATGTTCAGATAAGGGTCGGTATGGCAACCAGTGGCATTGCCTCAGGGGCAAAAGAAGTGATGGATTTCCTTACAGAGGCACTGGAAAAGCGTAATATTGAAGCTGTAGTAACCCAGGCGGGTGATATGGGTTATAGTTATGCTGAACCCACCATTGAGGTGAAAAAACCAGGAGAAGAACCTGTAGTTTTCGGATATGTTGATACCAAGAAAGCGGATGAGATTATTGAAAGGTATATCAAACGCGGTGAACTGGTAGATGGTATCCTGCCACAGAACTACAGAACCATTGATGAGGAATAAAGAAAAATCGGAAGGAGGCACCATCATGACAAAATATAAAATGCACTTGCTGGTTTGTGGCGGCACAGGTTGCAGGGCTTCGGCAAGTGACAGTATCGCTGCAGGATTAAAGCAAAATATCCAGGAGCATGATCTGCAGGATGAAGTACAGGTTATTTTGACCGGTTGTTTTGGTTTTTGTGAAAAAGGACCTATCGTAAAAATATTACCGGACAATACATTTTATACACAAGTATCCCCAGAGGATGCAGCGGATATTGTAAAGGAACATCTTATCAAAGGACGGCAGGTAGAGCGGTTGCTTTACAAAGATCCGGAAAAAGGTGAACGGATTTATGATTCCAAAAAGATGGATTTCTACAAAAAGCAAATCAGAATTGCTTTGCGGAATTGTGGTTTCATTGATCCTGAAAACATTGATGAGTATATTGGCCGGGATGGGTATTTTGCCCTGGGAACGGTGCTGAAAAACATGACCCCGGAGGAGGTGATCGACCAGATCAAGACATCGGGATTAAGAGGAAGAGGGGGAGGAGGATTCCCTGCCGGCTTAAAATGGGAATTTGCCAACAAGAATCAATCGGATCAGAAATATGTTGTATGCAATGCGGATGAAGGTGATCCTGGAGCTTTTATGGATCGTTCCATATTGGAAGGTGATCCGCATGCGGTTCTGGAAGCAATGGCCATTTGTGGATATGCCATTGGTGCGGATCAGGGATTAATCTATATAAGAGCAGAATATCCGCTGGCGATCAAAAGGCTTAAGATTGCCATTGCACAGGCCAGGGAATATGGTTTATTGGGTAAAGGTATTTTTGAAAGTGATTTTGATTTTGATGTTCAATTGCGATATGGTGCAGGTGCTTTTGTATGTGGAGAAGAAACGGCATTGATTCATTCGATGGAAGGTGACCGGGGGGAACCTACTTTCAAACCTCCGTTCCCTGCTGAATCGGGTTACCTGGGTAAACCGACCAATGTAAACAATGTGGAGACTTATGCCAACATACCCGTCATCATCAACAAAGGTGCTGACTGGTTCAATAAAATAGGTACCGAAAAATCGAAGGGTACGAAGGTTTTTGCTTTGGCTGGAAAAGTGAACAATGTAGGTCTCATTGAAGTGCCAATGGGTACGACCCTTCGGGAAGTGATTTTTGAGATTGGCGGAGGTATTAAGGGAGGAAAGCAATTTAAAGCGGTGCAGACGGGCGGACCATCAGGAGGATGCCTTACAGAGGACCATCTGGATACACCCATTGACTTTGATAATCTCTTAGCCATAGGGTCTATCATGGGATCGGGCGGCATGATTGTAATGGATGAAGATGATTGCATGGTATCGGTAGCCAAATTTTTCCTGGAATTTACGGTCGAAGAATCCTGTGGCAAATGTTCCCCGTGCCGGATCGGCAATAAGCGGTTGCATGAGCTATTGGAACGGATAACACAGGGTAAGGCTGAGAAAAAAGAATTGCAACGATTGCAGAATATGTGTCATGTTATAGCTGACACATCCCTCTGCGGATTGGGTCAGACCTCCCCAAGTCCTGTATTATCGACATTGCGGAATTTTTGGAATGAATATGTCGCGCACGTTGAAGATAAACGCTGTCCTGCCGGTTCATGTAAAGATTTGATGCGATATGAGATTATACCGGAGAATTGCGTAGGATGTACGGCCTGTGCACGCGTTTGCCCGGTTGGAGCTATAACAGGAGAACGCAAACAAGTACATTATATTGATCCGGATATATGTATTAAATGCGGTGCTTGTATAAAGGCTTGTAAATTTGATGCGATAACCATAAAATAGGATTTTGAAGATGGAAACAATACGATTGACCATAGATGATAAGCCAGTTGAAATTCCCAAAGGAACTACGATATATAAAGCTGCTAAGCAAATTGGTATTAATATCCCGGTCTTGTGTTACATGAATCTCGAGGATATTGGTGTGGAGAATAAACCAGGAGGATGCCGGGTATGTAGTGTGGAAGTTGAGGGAAGGAAAAATCTGGCTCCGGCCTGTGCAACCGAAGTCTTTGACGGTATGGTTGTAAAAACACATACCATGCGGGTGATCAATGCCAGAAGAACGGTTGTGGAGTTTATCCTCTCCGATCATCCAAAGGATTGTTTAACCTGCAAGAAATCAGGTAATTGTGAATTGCAGGATCTGGCCATTAAACTGGGTATCCGTGAAATTCCCGGAGCGGAATATGCGGAGATGTCTACTTATAAGACCGATTATTCACCTTCAATTGTTAGGGAACTGGATAAATGTATCATGTGCCGCAGATGTGAAAAGATGTGCAATGATTTTCAAACCGTTGGAGCATTATACGCTTTTAACCGGGGATTTCAGTCAGCGGTGGCTCCAGCATTTGAAATGGATCTGCAGTATTCTCCATGTACCTATTGTGGACAGTGTGTTGCCGTTTGCCCTACCGGTGCACTCACAGAAGTAGACCACTCCCGTGATCTGATCGATGCCATTGCTGATCCCAATACCAGAGTAATCGCGCAGACTGCACCTGCTGTCCGGGCTGCATTGGGTGAAGAATTCGGTTATGAACCCGGCACGCTCGTTACAGGAAAGATGGTTTCTGCACTTCGCAGACTGGGTTTCGACTATGTATTTGATACCGATTTTGCGGCAGATCTGACCATTATGGAAGAAGGTACCGAGCTGCTTGATCGTTTGTCCAGATATTTAGATGGTGACCAAAAAGTTAAACTCCCCATGCTTACCTCTTGTTGTCCAGCCTGGGTTCGTTTTATTGAACATCATTTCCCGGATATGAAAGATATTCCGTCTTCTGCGCGATCTCCACAGCAAATGTTTGGCGCTATAGCGAAAACCTATTTTGCTGAGCAGATCCATACCCCTCGCGAAAAACTGGTAGTGGTTTCTATTATGCCCTGTTTGGCAAAAAAATATGAAAGTCAACGGGATGAATTTAAAGTCGACAACAATCCGGATGTCGATTTTTCCATTACCACCCGTGAGTTAGCTCATTTGATCAAAGAAGCGAATTTTCATTTGAAAGATATGCCGGATGAGGATTTTGATCGCCCCATGGGTGAATCCACCGGTGCCGGAGTGATGTTCGGAACAACCGGCGGTGTTATTGAAGCAGCTACCCGGACAGCTTATGAAATGTATACCGGCATGTCTCTGGATGAACATATTGAATTTGATCAGCTAAGGGGATTCGAAGGCATTCGTAAGGCTTCAGTGGATTTTAACGGCACGAAGATAAACATAGGTATCGCTCACGGTTTGGGTAATGCCAGAAAATTGCTGCAAGAAATCGAGGAGGGCAAATCTGATTTTCATGCCATTGAGATCATGGCCTGCCCGGGTGGATGCATTGGTGGGGGTGGTCAGCCCTTGCATCATAATGATACAAGTATTCTGAAAGCCAGGCAGAAAGCAATATATGAGGAAGATAAGCACAAATCCATCAGGAAATCCCATGAGAACCCTGAAATCAAAAAGCTTTACAAGGAATATCTGGGTAAACCCTTGGGTGAAAAAGCCCATAAACTATTACATACCCGGTATTTTGATCTGAGTCGCAAAATAGAAATTGAATAATTTGATTTATAGCCATAATTCCAGGAGGAACAATTTATGTCAAGAATAAAAGTCAAAATAAAGGAACAGGATCTTAATAAAATAAAAGAGATCTGTGAAGCACATGATAACGCCCCGGGAGAACTGATCAATGTATTGCAGCAAACCCAGGAGTATTTTGGTTATTTGCCTGCCGAAGTTCAGGAAGCTGTAGCCCACGAACTTGGGATTTCCGTAGCGAAGGTATATGGCGTGGTTACCTTTTACTCCTTTTTTACCATGATCCCGCAGGGGGAATATCCCATTTCCATATGTACCGGAACTGCTTGCTATGTTAGGGGAGCAGACAATGTGCTTCAGGAAGTCAAAAGGCAATTGGGTATAGAAGTGGGAGAGACCACAGAAGACGGAAAATTCAGTTTAAATTGCCTGCGCTGTGTTGGGGCTTGCGGGCTGGCTCCTGTAGTACTGGTTGGTGATAAAACCTACGGCAGGGTAGCTCCTGATGGAGTTAAAGAAATTATTGATTCCTATAAAAAAGTTGAAACCTAAAGGACATCATATGCGTTAATAGAACTGAGAATTCTATGTTTAGTGTTATATTTCCAAGGCTGTATACTATTTATTATAGTTACAGCCTTTTATTATGTTGTGCTTCCACAAACCCTAATAGATGATCAGTTTTTGCTTATAAACCTGATTTTTTGCATACATGTTTAGGAAGTATACTCCCGGCTGATGACCGGACATATCTATAACATGTTGATTTTTGCCCTTACTGATCCGTATTTTTTTATGGTAAACGGGCATTCCTTCCATAGAGAAAATTTTCACATGAATATACCGGGACTGATAATTTTTAAGTGTAAGATAAAACTTGCCGTCAGTAGGATTGGGAAAGATCATGACATCATTTGGCGATCTAACTGGCGGCAGTGAGGTTTGTGCCGGATAGGATACTTCGATGTTAAAATTTCCTTCCACACCTCCGTAACTGCCATCCAGTTGAAGCCAGTAGGTAGATCCTTTCTTCAGATCCTTCACATCCATCAAAGCAGCGGCAAATTTTTTGTTTTCACCGAAAAAATCATCATTTGCCGCGAGCATCTTGAAATTATCGCTAAGTACATGGTTGCATTCAGAGGCTTCATAAAGGGCAATTTGTGTATCCATACCTGAAGTAATAAAAGAAACCGGGATATTTTCAAAAGGCATGGTAAACTGGAACCAAACGGTATGTTGCAGACCACCTTCTTTGCACCATTTCATTGGATCTTCACAGGCATTGCTTCCGCTGGTGTCGGGCATTGGTTCATTGTTTTGCACTGTAGCATGAAAATTTGTATAAGGCCCGTTTGATCCTAATGATAATTGATACGCATCACAGATGTCATCGTTGGGAGGTCCGGGTGCAAATGCTACCAGAATGGAATCGTTATCACTGCATTGACCTGTTGAGCCTTTTACGTAAAACTGAAGGGTATCCGGGTAGTCGAGGTCTTCGGTGACCACGGCGGTTGGGCCGGCATAAGAAACCAATCCTTTTGCCCCCGACCACTGATAATGTTGTGCCCGGCCATTTACCTGAAGGTCAACTTCCTGTCCCATAGAAGCTTCAATTAACGATGATTCAAAGAAAATATGCAGATCTTCTGAAACCGAGATGTAATCTGTTTTACTAACCGAATCTTTTCCATTGATTCCTTTTACCTTTAAATTTATGGTTTTGGTACCTGGAGTGGAATAGGTTACTTTATGTGGCCCGGTTCCTGCAGCTTGCTCAGGTATTGCACCTTCTCCGAATTCCCATGCGTAATCTGAAATGTTGCCGTTCGATTTGTCTGTAAAAGTTATTGTATCTGAGAGACAGTAGAATTTGTATTTTGTTTCAAAAGCGGCTGCCGGCTCTTCCTTCCTGGTATAGGCTCTGATGCATAGATCATATGATTTACCCTTTATATCATTCCCCAGGGGTTTCCATTGCTTTCCGTCGGTGCTGAACCAGTTTGTACCTGAAGCTTGAATGGAGGGATTGGCATAACCATTGATTTTCGTCTCGACCGGCAAAGGATACTGGCCTCCGCTGGTATTATACTTTATCTTTACATAGAAATCTTCTGATACGGAACCCTGAATATCAAAAGTATAGTATCCCGGGTACAATATGTCCTCATTGCGGAGAGCATCCACAGGATTACCCAGTTGACCGGTTTTTGGGTCGAAATCATCGTAAAGTGTAATATCAATGGAGCTACCGTAATGGTTAACATATGTGCCGATTTTTGCAACTTTTTCTCCAGGTTGTGCTTTGAACCTGGTCAGTCCGTATAATTTATCCGAGTCATTAAAGTTAACAGCCGTTACCATCCCCAGTTTATCATAATAATGAAGCGAATCGATTCTTTGGGCGCTCCATTTTACCGGGAAAAAAACACTGTTGGAAAGTACTTTGCTGTCCTGGTAGGCAAGGTAAAAGTAACCATTCTCACCCCATTGGGTACCCCAGCTGTTTTTAACGATCCAGGCACCTTTTATTTCTGATGTATCCGATCCACCTGTTATGATCTTATGATCATCCCAACCAACGATAAGAATTCCATGATTTGCTTGTTCTTCACCATTGTAGTACCAGGTATGGTCAATGGGGTTATAATCTGCCGAACCTTGCCTTGCATGCATTGAATTGGCAACAGCACCATAATTTATAATAGCTCGCTTCACTTCATCTATGTCTTTCGGAAGAAAACGGGCTTCAGGGACAAAATTGACAGGAGTTTTATTTATCATACATCGTGATTCTTCACCTAACGTGTTATAAGGATCAAATACCTCTCTGACGGGACCTTTGAACCGGCTCAGGTAAGCAGTAGCTATATAAGCATTTCCACCATCTGCCGTGTTCAGCTCATATCCGTTACAATCAACCATGTTTTTTTCTGAAAGGTCGTAATTACGGTCATCAAGCATTTTCCATCTCGATTCAACAGCACCAAGTGTACTGAATGCCCAACAGGTCGAATAGCTCCCCTGGTCCTTGACAGAAGTCACGTAACCCTGGTTTCGCAGATCATAGGTATCAGGAAGCTGTTGAGCCGATTTTTTCAGTCTAGTGGCATAAAAATTTTCGAAACTGAAGGTATGCGGGGGCGGAGTATGAGTCATGGCCCTTTTTTGGAATTGATCCTTTGAATTCCTGGATTGCACATGTTCATGGAATAAGCTATCTAGCGGGGCTTGTATGAGCTTCTCCTGGCCCTGTACATCCCAGGTTAGCATGAGAATGGAAACGAAAAAAAGGTATAATTTACTCATTTTGTATGAATCATACAGGCTAAACGAGTTTATGCTTGTTAATATTCCTTAATAATTGCAAAAAGATTTTAAGCGGAAAAATCTGAAAAATAACCTGTATTATTCATCCAAAGGCTGGCATCATCTTATGTTTGGAGTATACGATGAGGTCGAATGTTTGGCGGCAAAAAAGAGTTTGTTTTTTTGTCCCTTAAAATGGAAAGCTTTCGTTTTATGACCATTGCGGGAGTATGTTTTCATAATCAGGTTATTCTTTCCTTTCTCCAGTGGTATGCGTGTATAATGGATGGAGTAGGGAAGGGTTTGCCAGTTTCTGGTATCCGCCTTTTCTGTCAGTGTATTGATAATGTTGACAATGGTGCCAAGATTTTCATCTTCCTCATCAGCCAATGCTTCCAGCGCTTTTTTAGTGGTAAGCCTGAGAATGGCATTGCCTAATTCCCTTAGCATTCTGTCTCTTAGTGTCTTAAATGCTATTTCGTTGATATTCTGTACTATTTCCAGGTTATACTTTTTGTTTTGACAAAAAACAGCGGCTTTCTGATAAACCGGTTTTCTCTCTACATACTTGGGGAAAGCTAAACGAAAAAACCTCAGGTTGGCGAAAGCTTCACGTTCTTTTCTGCTTTTATCTCCTATATATATGGGAAATGACACATCCAGCTCCTGACTTTGCACGGTAATATAATTCCTTTTGGGGTTCGGAACTTTGGTAAACTGAATAACCCATTCATCTTTAACGGGGCCAAATCCATTCAGCCAGAAGAAAATCACCTCACCGTTTTCTCTGGGCTGGTATGAAAATTTCATATTAAACTGTCTTTCATAGTATCTGACCTCATCGTTGAATCCGGTAAGATAAGCCGTTCGGAGGATGTCTTTTTTGAGCTGTTGGGGTACTTTCAGGTTAAAATATTTTTGATAGTCTTCCTTATATACTTTCAGGGCATTCCGGTAAGCAATGAATGCGTTGTTATAGTCTTGATTGGCTTCATATATCATGCCCATCAGATTGTGGGCAAAAGCATCCCGCTGATAGCGGTTTTTATGGTCTTTGTGTTTGTCATTCAGTTGATTCAGCCTAATATTGATTCTTCTGCACTCCACAAGAGCATCCTCATATTCCTGTAGATGAATGTAATTGAGTGCAGTGAAGTAATGGAGCATCACTGCTTCAAAATCTTCTGGTTTGTAAGGTTTGACATTGGGATTGGTTACCAGAGAAAGCGCTTCAAGTCCATAATTTTTCAGATAATCCTCTATAATTCGGTCCGCTTCGGAAAAATACCTGTTACTTTCATGATAATCATTGAGCATCCAGGTAACATAACCATGATTCAGGAAAAACAGGAGCTTATTTTTCCCCTTTTTTTCTTGCTGATGCTTCTGGAGCCACCGGTCTGCTTGCTGGAAATTCCCGGAGGTTATATATTGTTGAAACTCCTGGCTTTGTTGGTAATATGTAGCACAGCCCCCTGCTATTAATCCAAACAGGATATACAGAAAAATTGTTTTTCTTTGCCTAAAAATCAGCATGGATGTGAGATCAATTTCAGATTATATCAATCGGTAATATATTTTCTGATTTTCTTATCGCCCATCCAAACGATTTCATTGGTTTGCAGGTTAGACAGCTCCATATCGATCTGATAATACACTACTTTTTCATCCCTGTAACTATCAACAATGCTGTTGATGGTTCCTTGCAGCATAAAGTCCGCTCCCAGCTCCAGTCCCCATTGTTTGGCTGTTTGAGAAGAAGCAAAGTCTTGTTGATCAGCCCTTTCTTGTCTTAAGTCTTCTCTTTTATTTCCGGCCTGCACCAATCTTGCAGAACCGTCTTTGATAATGGCCTTTTCAACATCTTTGATAAAGGTTTCAGCGCTAATGTGCTCATGACTTTTGTTTCTGACCAGTCCCACGATGAGTATTGGCCGGGCACCATTATTTTGCGTCTGATGATCATCAAGCCACCTTCCATCTAATACCTGATCAACAATTGCAGCGGCAACCATTCTGGAATCCGTGTCGTTCCATCGTCCGCTCAGGTCAATCTGCTGGTCGTTGCCAATTCTTCTTACCTCCCTTTTGGGACTGCAGTTGTATAAAACCGGTATAAGCAAGCTGACGGTTAAAATAATTGTAATTGTTTTTTTCATCTGTTTAATTTTTGTCGTTAAAAAAATGTCAAAAATTTTGGC
>CAYYLT010000015.1:0-22433 GCA_964472385.1 uncultured Bacteroidales bacterium | reverse complement strand
GCGACCACCGAGATCTACACTCTTTCCCTACACGACGCTCTTCCGATCTGTTGGATATGACGGGTACCGGGGGTACCGATTCGGTAACCGTCAACACTACGTTGCCTTACTATGTTGAACCCGATCCCATTTTGAACGGTATTTCCGGTCAATATGATCCGGGATCAGACAATGCAACAAACAATGTGAATTCCATTTTTAACTGGAGTGTAGCAAGCGGCGGGGCGAGTTTTAATGACCCGGCAGTCAGTGGTGCTGATGCACCTTACAATACCGTTACTTTCACCGGAACGGGTGCAGTCACCATTGAAGTTTTTGAGGAGAGCTCGGCCGGCTGTGTTGATCCTACTCCTTCTGCGCAAACCGTTGAGGTTATACCAGCTCCATCCATTACTGTGGATGACGGCACCTTGGATCTTGATATCTGCGAAGGACCCGACCATGTAACCATCGCTTCTCTCGGTGCTGACGGTATCGGCGGAGAGAGCAATTATGAGTTTCTGCTTGATATTGACAAAAGACTTTATGAAGGGGATGGTGTTACTGAGATTAGCGATGGTAGTAGCCCTGTCTATACGCATATCGATACCATCATTCAGGTAGACACAGTTGATGGCTCCAATATTGTACTGCTGAGGAATTATCCTTTTACTTGTGGTACAGATGGTAGCGGCGATAAAAGGATTACCGAATACCGTTTTGATTTTGGATCAACCGTGGATGCTACCCTCGCCAATGGTGTTACCAACCACATATCAAGGAAATCAGATTATTTGAATCTGGCTACCACAGGGGATCCCAGTACTGGCAACCAGGCCAAAACACTCCCTGACCATACCACATGGGGTTCTTATAGCGGTATCGATAATTATACCTGGTATTTTACATCCGGAGGAGATGCTGATGCCGATATGATCACTGTGACAGTTTATCCTACACCTGATACCGAGCCGATACAATACGTGCCCAGAGATTTTGATTTATAACATTTTTTGCTAAGCCTTCTGCGGATGGAAGGTTTAGCTTTATACTTTTCTTTCTTTTTTTTTGGTTACTTATTGGGTAATGATAATGACAGATGAATGATAATTTTTTTTGCCTGATCTGTTAATTCTGATATAAATTCTTGTTAAGTTGAAAAGAATTTCACATATCCTCTTTTTCCTTTTTCTTGCAGCAATGTTTTCAAACAAAGTGATGGCACAGGATACGATTGTCTGTGACGGTGATTATGGTACGGCCTTTGTTCAATCTAAGTATCCTTTCCAAAGCATTTTTGACTGGCATGTTGAGGGTGGTACTATTGAAGACAGGTTTGGCGATAGCATTGTTGTTCATTGGAATAAAGATGTGGATGAAGGACGTATTACAGTTCGGGAGATCAGTGCAGTTGGGAATTGCGAAGGGCCTGAAAGGGAGTTTGTTGTGGAAATTCGTCGTGCTTTTGCTGATTTGGGAATGAACAAAGAGATCTGTGAAGGAGAATCACTGGCATTGTCTCCTGGTCCCAATTATGAAGAATACCGCTGGCAGGATGGCAGCACGCAGTCATCTTATATAGCTGATTCAGCAGCTACCTATTGGGTAGAGGTTAATGATGCCTATGGCTGTTCGGACAGGGATTCCGTAAACCTGACAGTACATGACAATCCGGATGTCAACATTGATGTACAAACAGCTTATCCGGATGAAGTTTATATCGATGACGATAGCCTGGCGTTTGCCGCGGGAGTGGTGGATTTTATCACCCTTGATGCCGGTATGTGGAGTTCGTATGAGTGGAATACCGGGGAAATGTCCGGCAGGATTGATGTTGAAGATACCGATGTAGCCAGGGCTACGACAGGTGCTAAAAGCAAAGATTTTTGGGTTACGGTTTCCAATGCGTATGGATGTTATGGTAGTGATACCATTGCTGTTACCGTCTTTGGCGGTTTGAAAATACCCAATGCAATCACACCCAATGGAGACGAAATCAATGACAAGTGGAAAATACCTGGTTTATCGCTTTATCCCAATTGTGTGGTTCAGATTTTTGACCGCTGGGGTAATACTGTTTACAAAGCCAAAGGTTATGATGAATCCGATTATTGGGATGGAACGGATCGGAATGGTAAGAAGCTGCCCATGGATTCATACTACTATGTCATCAAGCTGGGTAATGGAGAAGAATCGCTTCACGGCTCAATATCAATTATTCGATAGCATGATGGTGGGAATACAAAAAAGAATGTCATTATGAAACGGAAGTGTCTGTTTTTGGGGATGGTTCTATTACTTGTTGCTGGCCCCGCTGTGTTAAATGCTCAGCAGGTACCCTTATACAGCCAGTATATGATGAATAAATACTTGCTTAATCCTGCTTATGCCGGAAGTCAGGGATATACTTCCTATAACCTGACAGCCCGCCAGCAATGGTTGGGATTTGGAGATGCTGAAACCCCGTCAACACAAGCTATTTGTGCACAGACCAGGGTTTTACAAACCAGCCATCTCTCGAAAATGCGCCTGATAAACAGAAACAGAAGAAGAAAAAAACCCAGTGGTCGGGTAGGTTTGGGTGGATACGTCTTTAACGATAAGAACGGTGCTATCAACCGTACCGGTGTACAGGGCACCTATGCTTACCATATACCTATAGATCGATCCCAGCTATCATTTGGTGTTTCCGGTACGGTCTACCAGTTTAATGTTGATGATGATCAGCTTATTCTTCCCGATGAGGATCTGGGTATTCCTGATCCACTGATATATGGTAGAAGGAATACCTTGTTTATTCCAGATGCTACCGCCGGAATCTATTACGTGTATAATAATTTTTATGTGGGACTTTCCGGAATGAATCTGTTCCAATCGGTGCTTAAGTTTGGCTCTGACCAGTCTTATGGCAACTATCGCCTGCTTCGCCATTACTATTTGATGAGCGGATACCGCTATGAACTGGGAATTTCCGGATTTGCTATTGAACCTTCACTGCTGATCCGATCTACCGAAAGAGCAAATATTCAAGCGGATATTAATTTTAAAGCTTTTTACCAGAATGATTACTGGATGGGACTTTCCTATCGCACCGGTAGTGCGCTCATTTCAATGGTGGGGGTGAAAATCGGTAAGATCTATTTTGGCTATGCATATGACTACTCCCTTAAAGCTATTCAACATCTAACCTACGGTTCGCATGAGATCATGGTGGGCATCCGATTCGGTGACTCCCGGGGCAGATACCGCTGGTTAAGAAGATTTTAATCCCTAAGCGGCTCCTGTTTTACCGGATAGCCAGAATGAAACCTGCATTCCTTTTCCTGTAAATTTATTTATCAGTTTTTTTTATCTTTGAACCACATATAACTTCAATATAACGGCATTCCTATGAGACGATGGTATTATCCGCTGATTATCCTTATTTTCCTGGTGGGATTATTTTTTATATTCAAGCCCAAAATTGCCCGGGTTACTTATGAACAGGCTGTTGAATTTTACGATTCATCTATGTTCCGGCAGGCTGTTGACAAATACGATCGTGCTATCTGGCTGGATGACAGTAGGGCACAGTACTACCAGGGTAAAGCCCTCGCACTGGATTCCCTGGGTGAGCATGATAAAGCTGTGCATAATTATGATCTGTCGCTCGGCATTGACTCTACCAATGCACGCACTTACCTTTATCGGGCAATGACCTATCTTGCGATGGATAGTATTGACAAATCGCTGAATGATTTGACTTCTGCCACTATTCATAACCCCCAATTGAAGGAAGCCTATCATCAAAGAGGACTGCTGTATATGAATAGATCTGCCTATCGAGCAGCTATCGACGACTTTACAGATGTTATCAATTTGGATCATACCCATGCGGATGCTTTTTTCCATAGAGGGGTTTGTTTTCGCAAGATTGGGAAGAAGAAAGCGGCAGTGAATGACTACGCGCAGGCACTAAAATTGGGTGTGAGCAGCCTGGATGTCTACCAACAGAGAGTTAAAGCCCTGTCGGATATTCAAAATTATGAACAGGCTATTGGTGATTATACTAGAATTATAGAACTTGAGGGGGGCAGCAGGAGGTTGTATTACCAAAGAGGATATTTGCATTTTCTGCTGAATAACTATCAGGAAGCCATTAAGGATTTTAATAAAGTACTGGAATACAAAGATGATCATCGCGATGCCCATTATTATCGAGGCCATGCCTACTCAGAATTGCAAAATTATAAGCAAGCCGCTAAAGATTTTTCTTTTGTCGCTGCCCAAGAACCTGATAATTCAAAGGTTTGGTTTAACCTGGGATTGGCCAGGATGCACCTTAATGAATTTCAAAGGGCACGGTCAAACCTTGAAAAAGCTACAGCACTTAATGACACCTATGACAAAGCTTATTTTCTCCTGGGTATGGCATGCGCTAACCTGAATGACCAATCCAGCGCTATTCGTTACTATTCAAAAGCCATTGATCTCAATCCTTCTTACCATCAGGCTTATTATTACAGGGGCGTTGTTAAAGGTATCCGGAAGAAACATAAAGAAGCCATTGCTGACTTTTCCAAAGCCATTTCTTATGATACTACATATGCCATGGCTTATTATAACCGGGGTGTATCAAAGGTGGCTCTGAATCAATTTGATAAAGGTTGTCAGGATTTTTTCCAGGCACTTGATTTGGGTTTTCAGCCTGCGGAAAAAATGATAGACACCTATTGTAAAAACCATTCCCCTGAAGAGTGAAAAGCATCCTGCTATAAGCTTTATTGATGTAATAATCCATAACCTCTTGCTATATGAAACAATGTTTATCGGACCTGATTTTGTGTAGAGCGGTTGTATTTCTGAGCTTCCTGTTTTTTGGCATAACTTCAAATTGCTATTCTCAAAACCATCGCGCTTACCAGGTCGACTCCATTCTGGGAGAATTTGTTGGCAATCATACCCCTGCTGTGGGCGTAATGATCCTTAAAAACAATGAAGCAAAGTTTTCTAAAAGCTACGGGTTTTCGAACATTGGAGAAAAGATAGAGGCGACGGAAAAAACCAATTACCATCTGGCTTCGCTTACCAGGCAATTTACAAACATGGCGGTTTTGATGCTGATGGAAGCCGGAAAGGCATCGCCTGATGCCAAAATTGTCGATATATGGCAGGATTTACCGGCATATTGCAATCAGATTACCATTGGCCACTTGTTAAGGCAGAATTCAGGTCTTCCTTCCCTATCAGTCCGGCAACTTTATTGGGAAATCAAGGATATCGGAGATTTGAAAGCCTATTTGAAACAGTATCAGCAATTGCAGTTTGAACCCGGAAAAAGATCGGTTCAAAATCCAGTGAATGATGCATTGTTGGCTTCGTATGTAGAAATTGTATCTGGAAAGGATTACAGGAAATTCATAGATAAGCGTATTTTTGAACCTTTGGGCATGGAGCAAAGCAGGGTACAACAGAGGGGTTGGTTCACCAAAAAAATTTCCCATAAAGCAACCGGTTATATGCGTAAGAACCAGGATGTTTACCAACCTGTTCCCGGGTTTCCCAAAGATTATTATGAAGGTGCTACCGGTATTTTTTCCAGCCTGAATGATATGAAGAAATGGCTGAAAGCCTGGGATAATGAAACGTTAATCAGTCAGTCTACGCTCAGCCAAATCAAAAAGATGCATTTTGTAATGGGGCAAAAACACTTTCCCGGTTATGGCTGGCAAAGGGGTTTCAATCAAGGGAGGAAATACTTTTTTGCCGGCGGTATAGGTCAGGGAAGCAGCCATATTGTTTTGCGCATACCCAGAGAAAAAATCGATGTGATTATTCTTTCCAACCAATATCCTCTGTTTGGTTTGCGAAAAAAGGCATTTGAGCTCGTAAATCTTTTCTCGGAAAAACAGTATGAAGTCAAATAACCCCCGACCGGAGCGGAGATGAACGTGGATGCCTTACCTTCAGCGCAATGGCCTGTTCAGACAAAGTCAACCGACGACAACACATTGATAACTTTTTCTATGGAATAGGGTTTGGTAAGCAGCTCATCAAACCCGGCTTTTTTGAAGTTATCAAAAAAATCGGCAGGATTATAAGCTGTCAGGGCAATGATGGGAGTCCCGCACTTGGGGGGCTCCATATTATTTCTTATGTAGCGGGTAGTTTCTAATCCGTTCATTACAGGCATCTCGATATCCATAAAGATGAGATCGATCTTTTCCTTCTTGAGTATTTCTATGGCTTGCTCACCGTTTTCAGCTTCCCGGATATTCCGGACAAATTCCGAAGTGATCTCTTTGAGCAGTATACGGTTCATGATGATATCATCTACGATCAGGAGCGTGTATTGATTGCTTGGCATTTGCTTTCCTTTTATGATATAAAGTCATACTTAAGATAAATATACTCTTTAACTATTTAACCAGTATCTGACTTTATGTACATATCCTAATAAAATCCGGAACAAATGTTTAAAAATTAAAATTTTTGAGCATCATAAGTAAAGCATTAATATTCTTCTATTTATAAATGTTTTTCCATTTTTTATGAATAATACAGGCTAAATGATTCGCAAGGCTCATGAGATCGCTTCGCTAAGCTCTCAAATACACTATTATTCTGCGGTTTAGATATTTTACATGCCTTGAATGTGAACTTTATAGACAGACGCGAATTATTCACAAAAAACTTCATTTTTAAAGCTTAAAAACTGATCAACCCAGTCTGCTCAAGGTTTTGATGATATCATAACTGATGATGTGTACCTTTTTGCCTTCCAGTTTGATAATCTTGTCATTTTTGAATTCGGTAAGGGTTCTGATTAGGCTTTCCTTGGTAGTACCTGCCAGTTCGGCCAGTTCAGTCCGGGTAAGCGGAAATGTAAAATCCTGCGATTGGTAGATTGTTTCGGAAAAGTATAAAATGATGTCGGCAATTCTGCCGGGCAGTTGTTTTTGTGATTGACTGATCAACCGTTTAAAGATGGTCAGGTTTTCAGATGATATGGTTTTCAGAAGTTCATGCGAATAATGACCGTTATGCCGGATAATCTGTTCAAACATGTGCCTGTCAATGATATATATCATGGTTTTTTCTAGTGCTGCTGCCGAATAACTGTACGTATCCTCACCAAAGATGGAATTCAGTCCGATAAACTCGCCAGGAATACCCAGTTTGATGATTTTTGTCTTGTTGTTCCGGCTTTCCCTGTATAGTTTGATCAATCCTGATATGATGTACATTACATGAGAGGTACGGGTGTTTTGCTTAAAGATGATATCATTGTCCAGATAATTCACAACATTACTCTGATTCCTGATCTCTTCAATCTCTGTTTCGTTGAGCAATTCTTCAAACGGAAGGGTACTACTGATCTTATTGTCTGTATTATTGTCTATAGGTCTTTGCAATTTCATTAATCCAAAGCTTTTATGGAATGAAAAATATCTCCCTCATATCAGATCATATGTCGTAAACACATTATATACTTGAATATGGTTCAATAGATTCGGTGATCTGTATCATCTATATGCAGGAATACATATCATCTTCTTCAATAATCCATATCACTGGCATTTCATTGTTTTCACCGTATACAAAATTGTATTTTTGCTTTTGCATCACATAATAGGTTCTGAACGACTGAAAAACAGTGCAATTTAACAAAAGATTTTTATATTACAAAGATGGGGCAGTTGGAAAAGAAAAAAATACTGGTGATCGATGATTCCGAAACAAATCAGTTGCTATTACAGGCAGTACTTGAAGATGAGGGTTATGATGTAATCCTGATGGATAATTCACGGAAAGCGATTGATTATATCAAGAAACATAAACCCGATTTGATCTTACTTGATTTGTTTATGCCTGAAATAGATGGATTTGATTTTTTGAGACGTTTGAGCAATGGCTCTAGCTCTTTACCTTATGCAGTATTAATTGTTACTGCCTATTCAAACCGGGAGAATAACGAAAAAGCAAAAGAGATGGGGGCGCTTGATGTCATTCATAAGCCTGTTAATATCTCATCACTTTTGTTAAGCGTAAAACAAATTCTTAATTATTAGATATTATGGAGCATAATCCGAAAGAAAATATTAACCTCAACGCACTTCTTGAAACTTACTCCATGGAAGAGATCTCTCAGCTCTTTTCTGAAGTGGATAAAAAAATCGTATCGCTTCATCAGGTTTCCTCTGAGGATTTTTTGAAGCTTAATAAAGATTTCAAGATGTTTCATCAGCAGGCCAGTCAGATTGCTCAGAACGCTTCCTTTTTATTTGATTATATTACAGGCCATGACAATAACCGATTAATTGAAGACATTAATGAGTTCTATCATGAATTAAAATCAAAAAGTGACCATTTTAATGATAATGTTAATTTGGTCAGCCAACTGATCAATCAATTGCTTTCCCGTTTGCGGCAAAGCTTTTTCCCGATCAAAAATTTCAAACAAAACCTTACCAGCCTGAAATTTTTGGAATCCAATCTTGAGCTGAATGCATCTTTATCTGATGATCATAAATCTCCTGGTATTCATGTGATTTGCAGTAAGCTCAGTGATCATGTTACCCAAATTGAAAAGACATTTGCCAGGCTGAAACAGCTTATCAAGGATAAGTTTTTGTTATCAGAGCATTTTAATGCTGAAAAAATGGATATTGATACCATATTGGAATTGTTAAAAGACGAGATTGAGGTATATTCCAAACACTATCATTCCGCAAAGGAAAAGTTGCCGGAGATAAAAGCCAGTACAGATGCTACCTCCGACAGCATCAATAAAATTATTACCAATTTGCAGTATCAGGATATCATAAAGCAGAAAATGGAACATATACAGCAAACCCACAAAGCTTTACTGGATGAATTGGGTAAGTTTAACGGGGAGAATAAAGCTGGTTTGCATGAAAAGGCCAAATATTTTATCCGATTGCGGGATATCTCCGGATTACAAGCTGCACAGCTTATGCATACCAATAAGGAATATCAAACGGCCATTGAGCGTATTTCAGATAAGTTTCTGGAGATAGGTGAGCATTTGACCCTGGTTTCTAAGCAATGTGCTGAGTATACCTCTTTTGACGCTGAAAAGCAGAAGGTATTTTTTAATTCTCTGAAAAGCAATCTCATGCGGGCTGAAGATCAGATACATTACTTTTGCAAGTTTACAGCTAACTTCCAAAAAAATGTGGATGATATCATAGGCTATCTTGATCAGATTATTACCCGGTATGATCAGATTAATCCACTCATGGAAGATATGAAAATCAAAATAGAGGATATTTCTACACATAACGGGAAAAGTGGAACCAATATGAAAATTTTGCGTCAAATGACACAAGTTTTTGACGATTTGAAAGGCAATGGCAATATCATGGATGATTTGTTTGAAGCATACAGAAAACAAAGAGAGCAGCTTAAGCACAATGTGAGTCAAACGCTTTCCCGGTCGCAAGAAGATCAATGTCAGGATTTTCCCGGAAAAATCGCCAGTTATCTTAGTAATCTCAGTGAAATGGAAGAGATCATTGTTAGCAAATTAAGTGAAAACAATGTACTGAGTGATAAAGTATTTCAGGATGTTCAAAAAAGTGTGAATGAGATCAAGTATTACGATTATTTTGAAAAAGAGATCGGGTCGATCATTGATGCACTTAATGCTTTGAATTTTAATTTAAAGAGAAATTCCGAAGATGACGAAACTGAGGGAAAAATGGAAAATCTTGAAAAATTAAAGGAATATTATACCATGAATACCGAGTATACCATTCATAGTCACATCACCAATGGTATAGAAGCAGATATTGAGGTCGGGGAAGAAGGGGGTGACCTGGAATTGTTTTAATGACGTATACAACAACAAAAATTAGCATATTATGAAAGCAAGTAAGCATGTAACGATTACTCCTTCAGGAAAAAAAGGAGAGAAAAAGGCCAAAATGACAGTAGAGAAGGAACTGACAATTTATACAGTTCTGGAGATCAGAGAGTCCTTCATGGAGGCCATTGAAAAGTACAATGAGCTGGATGTCTCTATCCGGGAAGTTGAAAACCTGGATCTCAGTTTTATTCAGCTTATTGAATCATTAAAAAAGACCGCTGAGGAATATCAAAAAAAGATTTCCATTTCAGCTGAATTGGCGGATGAAACCCGGAAGCTGGTTGAAAATACGGGCTTTGATCCTATATTACGAACTTAATTTCAAAAAATCATAACATTATGGGTAAAAATATCCTTGTAGTTGATGATTCGGAGAGTATAAGGGAAGTGGTTTCTTTTACACTTCAGAATGAGGGTTATGAAGTAAAAGTGGGAAATGATGGAAAAGATGCTTTGAAATTCTTTAACGGAGATCCCATAGATTTGGTTATTACAGATTTGCATATGCCCGAAATGGATGGTATTGAATTAATTAAGGAGATACGCAATAAGGAGCAATACAGGCGAATCCCCATTTTATTTCTAACCACTGAATCTCAAGCTACCAAGAAAAAAGAGGCCAAAGATGCAGGGGCTACTGGCTGGATTGTCAAACCTTTTGTTCCGGCAAAGCTTTTGGCGGCACTTCAAAAAGTTATGCGATAATGGATCGATTTACAGAAAAATTTATCGAAGAGGCCACTGATAATATATCAGACCTGGAACAAGCGCTTTTAAAACTGGAAAATAATCCTGATGAAAAAGGTCTGGTTGAGCGTGTTTTTCGCGCAATGCATTCATTGAAGGGTGGTGGAGCTATGTTTGGTTTTTCCAAGTTGAGTGAATTTACGCACCATCTGGAAACCTTATGGGAAAACATAAGGGATGGCCGGGTGAAAATCAATCAGGGATTGCTTGACCTTACACTGGAATGTGTTGATCATCTCAAAATCCTCCTGAAGGAAACGGAAGAGCTTTCGCCTCACACAGAGACCAACCATAAGAATCTGACGGTTCAGGTCATGAAGTTTCTGGGAAGTGAAAAAAAAGATGAGCCGATTCAGGATCAGCATACCCATTCCGAAAATGATAAGCCTAATCTGAAAACCTATTACATCTATTTTGATCCTTCGGAGGATATTTTTGATGACGGTACCAACCCTCTTTTTCTGCTTGATGAGATGCATTCCCTGGGGCAATGCAAAATCATTCCTTATTTACACCGCATACCTGGGCTTAAAGCTTTGGATCCGGTTAAATGCTATACGTACTGGGAAATAATCCTGGCTACGGCTGAAGATGAGGGAGCCATTCATGATGTATTCATTTTTGTTGAGGATCAGTCGGAAATTGAAATTCGTTTGTTGAGTGAAAGCAACCTTTTTGATCATGACCAGCTTAAGGAGAAATTGGACCACCAATTTGCTACTGAGCAGGATCTGGGCTACGATGGTTTCAAAAAACTGTTGGAGCATATGGATGTTGACAGGCCAACGGAAGAAAATGAAAAGAAAGGAGGTAATGGACAGTCATCCCGGGAAACTACCATCTCAAGCATACGTGTGGGTTCTGAAAAGATAGATCATATGATGAATCTGGTAAGTGAACTGGTCACTACCCAGGCAAGGTTGAGCTTGAGGGCCGAACAACTGAATGATAGCGAACTGGAGAGTATTGCAGAAGATGTGCAGAAGCTTACCCGACAGTTGCGCGATAATGCATTTGATGTAGCCTTGGTACCCGTGGAAACCATGTTGACACGTTTTCAGCGCCTCGTCAGGGATCTGTCAAATTCCTTAAACAAAAAGGTAAAATTTACGGCCGAAGGAACAGATACTGAACTGGACAAAAATATTATTGAAACGCTTACCGATCCCATGCTGCATATCATTCGCAATTGCATTGATCATGGCATTGAGACTCCGGAAGAACGTAAGAAACTTGGGAAACCTGAAGAGGGAACTATTCAGTTTAAAGCCTATTATTCAGGTGCAAGCGTGCATATTCAGGTACATGACGATGGAAAAGGAATAGACCCTGAAGTCATTAAAAACAAAGCTGTTGAACGCGGATTGATCACACCTGATGCTACTTTGTCGAAAAAAGAGGTGTTTGATCTCATCTTTAATCCGGGATTTTCCACCTCCGAGCAAGTTACTGATGTTTCAGGAAGAGGGGTAGGCATGGATGTGGTTAAGAGAAACCTCGATGAGATCCGTGGAGAGGTTGAAGTCGATTCTGCTGTTAATGCAGGAACAACCCTTACTGTCAAATTGCCCCTGACCCTCTCCATAATCGATGGTTTGCTGGTTAATATTGCAGATAATAAGTATATTGTACCCCTTTCAGCCGTTGATAAGATTTATGCCGTGAATAACAGTGAGGTATCCAAATCTTTCAATAACCTTGTCGTTTTGGACGGAGAGCAGGTTCCTTTCTTTAATCTGCGTAGCGAGTTTAAATTACCGGACGGCGGAAGCGATAGAAAGGAGATTGTGGTGGTAAGATACGATAACAATCGGATCGGCCTTGTGGTGGATAATGTGATCGGAGAGTACCAGGCGGTTCTTAAATCGCTAGGTAAAATGTACAAAGAGCAGGATATGATATCCGGAGCTACCATTTTAGGGGATGGAACAGTGGCATTGGTGTTAGACAGCAATAAAATGATCGATAAGTTTGCTGCTCAGTTTGAAAATGCTAAAGACAATATGGCTAACCCCTTACAAACCAACTAATCTCTATTTGATGCCAAGCATGTATAATACGGGCTAAAATGCCTGTTGTTGTATGATGATGATATTTTAAACAAGACACCAACCAATATATATGACTTTATGGAGAAACATTAAGTAATTATGGAAAAGACAAATTTCAATGCTGTTTATAATATTAAAATGACCAACGGGGAGTTTCATAAACTCAGTAATTTTATTACCGAACATGCAGGTATTAAGCTGCCGGAAGTAAAAAAGGTGATGCTGCAGAGCCGTTTGCAAAAGCGACTGCGTCACCTCAACATGAATAGCTTTAAACAGTATATTGATTTTATCTTCAGCGAAGATGGCATACAAAATGAGCTGATCCATATGCTGGATGTGGTTAGTACCAACAAAACGGATTTTTTCAGAGAGCCTGTTCATTTTGAGTTTCTTGAAAAAAAATTTTTACCCGAATATGTCGAACAATTTACCCTGAACAGACCGGTTAATGTATGGAGTGCGGGTTGTTCCAGTGGCGAGGAAGTATACACCATTGCCATGACAATTGCCGAGTTCAAGAAAAATCATCCGGGTCTTGATTATAGTATTCTGGGTACGGATATTTCAACCGATATTTTACAAAAAGCGGTTAATGCTATATACAAGGAAGAGAAGGTGAACCGTGTGCCCCTTGATTTGAAAAAAAAATACCTTCTAAAAAGCAAAGACCAAAGCAAAAAATTAATCCGTATCGTACCAGAGCTTAGAAATAAAGCATCTTTTAAAAGATTGAACTTCATGGATGATACCTATAAACTCAATGATACATTTGACGTGATCTTTTGCCGCAATGTGCTGATTTATTTTAACCGGGAGATCCAGGAGGAAGTCATCAACAAACTGGTTCTTAAACTCAGGAAGGGTGGTTATTTTTTTATTGGTCATTCTGAGTCTATCGTGGGAATGGATGTACCCCTGACTCAGGTTCAACCTACCATCTTCAAACGACAATAAACTGTTTTATTATGAAAGATCTAACCGACCGGGAATTGATGGATGAGCTCCAAAAACGTTTTGATCAGAATAAGAAATCGCTTTTGGAAGTCAAAAAACTCAATGAAGAACTGAAAGTAGTCAATAAAAAACTGGAAGATTCCGAGGCACTTAAATCTCATTTTATCTCGAATATCACCAACGAAATCATCAACCCTTTCTCTTCCATTATGGGTTTGGCCAAAAATATCATGTCGCTTAAGGAACCTGACTGGAAACAGGTTAAATCGATGGTGTCAATGATCTATTATGAAGCTTTTAATCTTGATTTTCAGCTTCGAAATATTTTTGTTGCTGCCAAGCTGGAAGCAGGGGAGATCTATCCTGAAGTGTTGAATGTGGATGTGCGCAAATTGCTGGAAAGTATCATTGATTCGTTCAGATATGAACTGGATAAAAAGCAAATGAAACTGGAGTTTACTTTTGATATCGAGCCTCGAAAAGGTAATGTGTATTATTTCAAAACAGATCCGGAGAAAGTAAAGCTGGTTGTTTCCAATTTTTTGAGCAATGCGGTTAAATACAGCGATGAAAGCAAAAGTATTATCGTCAGTGCCTGGGAGTCTCAGGGGAAATTATTCATTGCCGTTAAGGATTTTGGTACAGGTATTTCTGATGAAAATCAGCAAATTATCTTCGACCGTTTCAAGAAGCTGGATTCAGGGATAAATTCGGTTTACCGTGGACATGGGCTGGGGCTTTCGATCAATAAAGCTTTAATTGATTTGTTGGAAGGAGATATAGATATTCAGACAGAACTGGGCAAAGGATCGGAATTTACCATATCTATACCTGAAATGCAGAACAACATTAGCGGCTTTGCTTTTGATGACAATGAAACGTTTTTTGGGAAAGATGATTTAATGGACGAAGAAGGGGAAGACCAGGTTTTTTAATGTTTGGTACACATGAACCAGAACAACACACATTTTTTATATCCGGCAGCTTTGTTTGCCTCGAGAGAGCCCTACGTGATCAATACCATACTTGGGTCCTGCGTTGCGGTTTGTTTATATGATCCAACCATGAATAGCGGAGGTATGACACACTACATGCTTCCCTTATGGAATGGAGAAGGGCTGGCTTCACCCAAATATGGGAATATAGCCATTGAAAAACTTGTGGGAAAAATGAAACATTACGGAAGCAGGCAGGCCAATCTAAAAGCCAAGGTTTTTGGAGGGGGCGAGGTTATTGAGGTTCGCGATACCTATTTCAATATTGGAAAACGCAATATCAAAATGGCCTATGATATGCTGGCAGAATATAATATTCCGGTTATCGGAGCAAGTACAGGAGGTAAAATGGGGCGGAAGTTGATTTTTGACACCTATACTGGTCAGGTTAAACAGCGCTATGTTAAACGTCAGGAAGTAAAATAAAATTTCGGGATTATACTGTTACGGGGTATATACCAGCATGATTGTTGTCCCATGCCGAAAATAAATCTTGTAATACGCATTATTTATGAAAAATAAAATTCGGGTTCTTGTTGTCGATGATTCTGCTGTGGTAAGGCAAACACTGGAAGATATTATTAATTCGGATTCCGACCTGGAAGTCATGGGTACAGCAGCGGATCCCTACATGGCTGCCGGAAAGATCAAAAAAGAAGTGCCGGATGTGATTACCCTGGACATTGAGATGCCACGTATGGACGGGATAACTTTTCTCAGAAAAATTATGTCTCAACATCCCATGCCCGTTGTGATCATTTCCAGTCTTACCAAAAAAGGAACCCGAACGGCTATCAAGGCTCTTGAATTTGGCGCTGTTGAGATCATTACCAAACCAAGGCTGGATACAAAAGCATTTATTCAGGAATCAAAGATCAGAATTTGCGATACGATTAAAGCAGCTGCTTTATCGGCATTAAAAAGGCGATCGATTTCCCCTCCCAGTATCCATGTAGAACCCAAGTATTCAGCAGATGCTGTTATCTCTAAATCCAGCGGTAAAAGTATGGTTGAAACCACCGAGATGGTTGTAGCCATTGGTGCATCAACAGGAGGTACGGAAGCGATCGCTGCCTTGCTTAAGGAATTACATGTCGATACACCGGGAATTGTAATTGTCCAGCACATGCCCGAACAATTCACCCGCTCGTTTGCCGAGCGTTTGAACGATACATGCCGTGTAAGCGTGAAGGAAGCTACCCACGGTGATTCAGTTATCAGGGGTCATGTGCTTATTGCTCCCGGTAACTATCATACCCTGCTTAAACGCAGCGGAGCACGATACTATGTTGAAGTGAAAGAGGGTCCGCTGGTTAATCGTCACAGACCTTCGGTTGATGTGCTTTTTCGCTCGGTAGCCAGATATGCAGGCAGAAATGCAGTAGGTATCATCCTTACCGGTATGGGCAGGGACGGGGCTGAGGGCATGCTTGAAATGAAAGAAGCAGGTGCCAGAACCATAGCCCAGGACGAAAAATCCAGCGTAGTTTATGGTATGCCCAAAGAAGCAGTGGAGTTGAATGCAGTGAATAAAATTTTGTCCCTGGCGGATATGGCAAAATACATCGAAACAAATTTTCGACATTAACCTGGATTTTCGACTTACCCTATGGGTGGGGATCATATGAATAACAGGCAATGGGTTTGCATTCTGCTAAAATATCTCTATCTTTAACCATTCTTATCACAATTCGTACACTGTGATCAGAGCGTGCAATCAACTAGCTGAGCAAGGATAAGACGTTGGGTTTTATTGGATCCCGTATTTAAACTGATATTTCTTATAATGGATATACACAAAGATAACAATGCGGTATTGAAATATACGATAGGTGGTTTTGTTGTAGGTTTGGCTACTGTTTTGTTTGTCCTATTCTTAGATTTGATTGTCAGAGATCTAACGTTAAACCAGATGTGGGAGATTCACAGCCGTAACCCGGTTTATATCATTCTGGATCTCTCTCCATTTGTACTTGCCCTATACGCTTATCTGCTGAGCAAGAGGTATACCGATATTACCCGTGAACTAAATGAATCCCTCAATAAGGAGCATGCCAAAATTTATAAGCTTTATAACATAGTAGAAGAACTAAGGAAAGGCAATACCGATGCGTCATATGAATTACAGGACGATAACGATATGCTGGGAAATGCTGTATTGACTTTACGGGACGAATTAGGCACAAATAAGGAAGAGGAAGAAAAGCGAAAGAAGGAAGACCGTCAGCGTCATTGGACCTCCGAAGGCCTGGCCAAATTTGGTGAGATCCTGCGACAGGATACCGACAATATGGAGGAATTATCCTACCGCATCATCAGCAATCTGGTGAAATATATCGGAGCAATCCAGGGTGCAATATTTATTTTGAATGGCGAAGAACAAGAGGACAAGCACCTGGAGATGACAGCCTGTTATGCTTATGACCGGAGGAAGTTTCCGAATAAGCGGGTTGAGCTTGGTGAAGGTTTATTAGGCGCTACAGTTTTAGAGAAGGAAATTACCTATATCACCGAAGTACCAGAGGAATATGTAAATATCACCTCCGGTTTGGGCCAGTCTACTCCGGATGCTGTTCTGATTATACCCCTGAAAGTTAATGAGCAGGTACATGGCGCTCTTGAACTGGCATCTTTTCATGGTATGGAACAGTACGTAATTGATTTTGTTGAGAAAGTTGCAGAGAGTGTTGCCTCAACCATTTCTAATGTTAAGATCACCTCCAAGACCTCAAGACTTCTGGAAGAGTCCCAGAAACAGGCAGAAGAGCTGGCTTACCAGGAGGAGCAGATGCGCCAGAACATGGAAGAACTGAAGGCTACCCAGGAGGAAGCAGCACGGCAAAGCGAGCGGTTTATTATTTTTTCAAATGCGGTTAGTCATACCATGATCCATGCCGAATATGATCCCGCCGGTTACTTATTGTATGCCAATACCAAATTTATCGATAAATTGGGCTATGAAAGCAATAAAGAAGTTGAAGGCAAGCATATCTCTGAGTTTATTGATCCCAAGGACAGGGTTTGGTTTAATGAACTATGGGAAAGCCTGGCCGAGGGCGGAAAGCATTTTGAGGATTATATGAAGCATATTACCAAGCAGGAACGGGATCTGTGGACCATGTCAACCTACACCTGCATGAGAAAAGAGGATGGTACCGTGGAAAAAATTCTTTATCTGGGGCTCGATACCACGGAACAGAAAAAGCAAAGCCTTGATTATGAAGGACAAATACAAGCATTGAATCAAGGAGCTCAAAAAGTCGAACTGCTCCCTTCCGGGGATATCCTGGATGTTAATGACAATATTGTGGGTCTGATGGAGTATTCTTATGCTGAACTTAGCAACAGCTCAATATTTGATTTTGTTCCCCATGCTGACCTGGGTGATCTTAAGAAAATCTGGAATAAAGTTTCTCAGGGAGAAATCTTTGAAGGTCAAATGAGGCATCAAACTAAGAATGGCAAGGAAGTATGGGTACACGTTACATTATCTCCCGTAAAAGATATTTATAGCGAGATTTCTAAGATTATATATGTGGGTCATGACATTACCAAGAGCCGGAAAATGGAGATTGAAACATCCAAACAGGCAGAATTGCTTAAAAAACAAGAAAAACAGCTTAAACAGGCACAGTCTGATCTGACCAGAAAACTGGAGGAGACAAGGGAAGAGGTCAAACAGGGGTTTAAAGATATGGAGAAAGAGAAACTGCGAAATGAACGAACCCTGGAGGGAGCTTCTGATGCCATATTTACCATTGATCAGGAAGGCGTGGTTAAATTTTTTAATAAAGCTGCTGAAGAACTCTGGCAAACTGAAAAGCCCATGATCATAGGTAAAAATATCAATAAACTGTTTCCCGGAAAATCCAATAAACAGGATGAGTTTATTGAACGCCTGCTGGATAAGAAAAAAGACAAGATCATCGGTGAACGCAGAGAAGTTAATGTTATCAATGCCAGTGGTGAAGAAATTCCTGTAATTATGTTTCTTTCCATGGCCCAGGTCGATAATGAAACGACATACACAGCTTTTATTCAAAATATATCAGTGGATCTTTTCTGACCGCTGAAAGTCAAAACCTCCTTTACCCCATATTATGCGCATGCAGGAATAGCTGCCATTATTGCATGAACAACGTTTATTCACTTTATGTTAACAAAGAAATAATATCCATAAAACAAATATTTTGTTATATTGATTTATTTTTGGGACGGGCCAATGATGGGGGATTTCTATCCTGCATTATTCATAAAAAATGGAAAAACAGTTATAAACAAAAGAATATAAATGCTTTACTTATGATGCTCAAAAATTTTAAACAGATGAAAAAAATGCATGCTTATCTCTTACTGTTATTGATTTTGATTTTTGGAACCTATTCATGCCAAAATCAAAATACATCGGATCAATCAACCAATCAACACGTTGAAAACCCAAAACCCAAAAATATTGTTTTGATGATCGGTGATGGCATGGGTGTCTCTCAGATCTATGCGGGGATGACTGTAAGTCAGCAACCCCTGGTTTTTGAGCAATTCCGGGATATCGGTTTTCAAAAAACTTCTTCCAAAGACAATTATATTACCGATTCCGGCGCTAGTGGCACGGCCTTAGCTACAGGAGAGAAAACCAATAACGGCTATATTTCATTGGCACCTGATGGAGCGAAGCTTACAACTATTTTGGAATTGGCAGAATTAAATAATCTGGCCACCGGTTTGATTAGCACCAGCAGTATACTTCATGCCACACCTGCTTCTTTTATAGCCCATAACCCCGACAGGAATGATTATCCAGGGATTGCAACCGATTTTCTGGCTACGGATATTGATGTTTTTATCGGTGGAGGCCGAAAACATTTTGATAACCGGGAAGATGGCCGCAATCTGATTCAGGCATTGAAAGATAAAAAATATCAGGTACTTTCGGATATGGATAGCATTAAAGATTTCACAAAGGGAAAATTGGCAGGTTTAACGGCTGAAGAGCATAATCCGCCTTATGCAGAAGGCAGGGGAGATATGCTTCCCCAGGCAACCCAAACTGCTCTGGATATCCTGGATAATAATTCCAACGGATTTTTCCTTATGGTAGAAGCATCGCAGATCGATTGGGGCGGGCATGATAATGATCAGGACTATCTGATAAGCGAGCTACTGGATTTTAACAATGCCGTAGAGGTGGCCATGGAGTTTGCTAAAGCAAACAGCCGGACCCTTGTGATTGTTACTGCTGATCATGAGTGCGGAGGTATGTCACTGAACAACGGGAATTTAAATAATCATACTTTAGAGGCAGCCTTTGCTTCAAAAAGCCATACGGCCGTCATGGTACCCGTTTTTGCTTTTGGTCCGGGGTCAGAAAATTTCCGCGGTATTTATGACAATACCGAAATATTCCAAAAGATGAAAGATTTATATCAATTTTAGTGGTTATGTAATAACTAAAATTGAAAGATGAATAAATGCCAGGTTTTACAGCGGTAAATTGCTGGCATTTATTTCTATACCGTAAAATAAGCCGAGGGATAAATTCTCCGGCATCTTTATTACTCAAGCTCCACACTTCCATACTTTGTGGTAATGCGAACTTGAGAGGAAGGATTTTCAAGCTTGCCTACCGTTCCGGATATTCTCATTTCGGTATTTTTTTCCGTCTTCCTGATTTTCCCATTGTCCGGATATTTTATGTTTGCATACGCGGCTGCTCCATCTATCTGATAACTTGCCTGGTCATCCACACCAATATCAACTTGTCCATATTTGTTGTTAACCTTAATGGTTTCAAAATCTTTAGGCACATAATCAATGTCAATATCCCCGTATTGACTGATCAGATCCAATTGCTTATTGATTTGTTTTACTTTTAAATCAGTATATTTTGCTTCGCAAACAAGGTTTTCCAATGTACCCAGGTGATAGTTGTCGTATTTTGATTCACAAACTATTGAACTGGCTTGCTTTACATAAAGCTTTGAATATTTAGTCATAGCTATCAGCGCCTTGGCTTTTTCTATCTCACAATTATTGGGTGTATACTTCAATGATAATTTCAACCAGTTGACTTCCTTGATATTACCATTGGAGTAAGCCAGATATACCCGGCTCAAGGGCTTGGAATTATCCCTTAAAATCCTGTTTGCTTTGAAGTTTCCATATTTAACAGCAATATCAGCTCTTCCGGTTATCTCATTGATGAAAACATCACCATACTTGTTTTCAAGTTCAAGATTCAGATATTGGGGCATTTTGACATTGTAGTTGATGCTGAATTCCTTCGGATCGTCTCCAAAATCAAGAAATCCCCCGGATTTATTAAAGCGTTTGTCAAAATCGGTTTTGGCTTGAATGGTATTGCCTTCCTTTGCAAAAGTAACCATTATATAGTCCAACAATTCACGGGCCTTATCTTCATTTCTGTGCTCCACTGTAATTTGCACATCAATGGATAGCTTGTCTTTCTCCCAGTTAGTAATATTTATATCGCCGTACTTGTTGATCAGTTTAAAAAGGGTTTGTTGGTTAACTTCATATTCCTGGTGTTTATTTTTGGCATATTCACCCTGTGCAGCATACAGATTTAATGATGTAAAAATTGCACATGCTGCCAGAATGGTAGCAAAACTTAATTTAAATGTTTTCATGGCTGGTTTCCTTTCTTTTTTCAGATTGGGTTTGTTTTTGGATCTCTTGCAACTGTCTTACTATATGATTCATAACTTCCAGTTTCATTTGGTAATGTCTGATTAATGCATTGATTACCCTGGGGTCGTGGGGATTCATTCTCAAATCCTCTTTGATATTAATATAGATGGAATCCATATCTTGAAGTTCATTAATCAGTAATTTTTTCTGGTTTTTATTGTGAAAATCAAATTGTTTGATCTGAGCATACTTTTTTTCCATCTCTAAGGTGTAATATGTATGAGCTTCTTTTATTTCCGGTGATATGCTTTCCAGCGCAATGTGTTCAGGCGACCGGTTTTCCTGGGTACGCTCATACACCCAAAGTCCTGAGATGATTACAAGAATAGAGACGACCGCAGCTTTAAGCATAAACTTCCACGAAGTGTAGTGACTGGTTCGTCGATTATCGCGGATTTTTTGCCAGAATCTATTGTAATGCCCTTTTGGCGGTTCCTCTGTATCAAATTGCGTTCTGTTTTGTCTGATGAAATTTTCCAGGTTTTTCATCTTTACTGTTTTTTGGTCAATTGTTGTTTTAATTTGTTTTTAGCCCTCGTATATTGAGATCTTGATGTTGAGCTGGACATATCCAGGATCTCTGCGATCTCTTCGTGATCATAACCCTCCAGTAAATAGAGGGTCAACACAATTCTGTATCCATCCGGCAATGCATTGATTGCTTTATGTATGGTTTCAATTTTTTCGTTTATCTGGTTCGCGTTCTTTTCGTCCCCGGTTTCTTCTTCACTGCCTGCTGGCAGGTCAGTTTCTTCCATAAGGTCAATGTCAACTTTTTTCTTTTTAAGTTCATCCAGTGAATGATTGATGACAATTTTTTTCAGCCAGGCGCCGAAACTGACAGTGCCACTATAAGTGTGAATCTTGTCAAAAGCCTTTAAAAAAGCTTCCTGCATAACATCTTCAGCCTCCATCCGGTCGTTCACTATCCTGTAACTGGTATTATACATGGCTTTATAGTACAGCTTGTATATCCGGAACTGTGCTTTTTGCTCTCCCCGCCTGCACCGCTCAATGATATCCTGATGTATATTGGTGCGAAGTGCCTGCACTTTATCGGTTTTCATTCCTAACCTGTATTATTCATAAAAAATGGATAAAAATTTATAAACACAAAAATATTCG
>CAYYLT010000014.1:0-22653 GCA_964472385.1 uncultured Bacteroidales bacterium | reverse complement strand
TTAAAAATTAAAACTTTTGAGCATAATAAGTAAAGCATTAACATTCTTTTGTTTATAACTGCTTTTCCATTTTTTATGAATAATACAGGATCGGTGAATATCAATCATTGTGTTATGCATCATACAGGTTGAATAAGGCAGGATATGAATAATACAGTCTCCTTAAAAGCCAGGCTTTTTTTCATTTATCCTATACACAATGTCAATATAAAATAATTAATTTTAAAAAATTTACCCTTATGGTGTATAAGGGAGCCTAACCCTCAAAAAATATGATAACCATACTGTCGCCAGCAAAAAAAATGAATGATCAAGTGCCATATGGTAACGATCATTACACCCTACCCCAGCTTATTGAGGATTCAAAAATCCTGGTTGAAGAACTGCAAAAACATTCACCCGAAGAGCTAAGCCAATTGATGCAAATCAGCCATGATATTGCCACAATGAATTATGAAAGGTATATAAGATGGGATACCCCTTTTACTCCCCAAAACGCTTCACAAGCTTTGTTTGCATTTAAAGGCCAGGCTTACCAGGGGTTAAAAGCCCATGATTTCAGCCAGGAGGATATAACATTCGCCCAGGATCACCTGCGTATCCTTTCCGGTTTATATGGAATATTGAGGCCCCGGGACCTGATCATGCCGTACCGCCTGGAAATGGGAACGAAATTAATCAATCCCCACGGTAAAGATCTTTATGAATTCTGGAATAACAAGATAACCAAAGCATTGAATAAAGCCCTTTCATCTCACGATCAAAAAGTAGTGGTCAATTTGGCATCTAATGAGTATTTTAAATCCATCAAGCCCGGGCAGCTCAAAGCGGATATTGTGACGCCCGTTTTCAGAGAGGAAAAAGGAAACCAATACAAGACTATAGCGGTATATGCCAAAATAGCCCGTGGTATGATGACCCAATATATTATCCAAAACCGCATTGATGACCCACGGGATATCAAAGGTTTTGACTGGCAGGGATATGCATTCACCCCTTCCATGTCTACCGAAAGCAAATGGATTTTTGTCCGTTAAACTCCATGTATTTTATTTCAACTGAAAGACAACAAGGTAGCGGATACATTGGAATTATCATAAATTTCATTATTTTCGTCCGCATAACAGCTCGCTGGCCAATTCCGGGAAACAGGCATCAACAGGGCCGGGCCAATTGATCAAAATGTGCGGCGGTGTTTCAGGCTATGTAGGGTTTGCTGAAAAAGTCTTTAGTGCATCAGCTACGAGGCGGCAAAGCGAAGCTGTATATGAATACTGCGAGCTGAAGCCAACGAAGTAAATGATGTGCTAAAGGCTAACAAAAAAAATATCCGTAAAAAATGCAAGGATTTTTACGGATATTTACGAAAAACCTTGCATTTTGGAAACAATATACATATATATCCTGTTGATTTTAAGGTTTTTTCGTACTTTTCAGCAAACCCTATGTATTGTAAAAAAGGCCGGGATCAGGCTGACGAAATATCAAAAATGAGTGATATGAAAGCATATGTATTTCCAGGTCAAGGTGCCCAGTACCCCGGAATGGGGAAAGCGCTATATGAGAACCATGAGATTGGGAAAGAACTTTTTGAGCAGGCGAATGAAATGTTGGAGTTCAGGATCACTGAGCTCATGTTTGAAGGCCCGGAAGAAGACCTCAAACAAACGAAGGTTACCCAGCCGGCCATCTTTTTGCATTCGGTCATTCTGGCAAAGACTTTAAAAAGCTTTCAACCGGATATGGTAGCAGGTCATTCGCTGGGAGAATTTTCCGCCCTGGTAGCCAATGGTTGTCTTTCTTTTGAAGATGGTTTGCGGTTGGTTTCCAAGCGGGCAGAGGCCATGCAAAAAGCCTGCGAAGCTAATCCCTCAACCATGGCGGCGATCATGGGACTGGATGACGAAACGGTTGAGCAAGTATGCCAGGACATTGACGAAATTCTCGTACCGGCCAATTATAACAGCCCGGGACAGGTTGTGATCTCAGGATCCATTAAAGGTGTAGATCAGGCAGTGGCTGCCTTTCAGGAAAAAGGGGCTAAGAGGGCGGTTAAGCTAAAAGTGGGAGGTGCATTTCACTCACCACTCATGGAGCCGGCGAAAAAGGAACTGGAGAAGGCTATCCACGAAACGACATTTAATAAACCTGTTTGCCAGATATATCAAAATGCCACTGCATCTCCGTCTGATAAACCGGATTTCATAAAGGAAAACCTGATCAAACAACTTACATCACCAGTAAAATGGACCCAAACCATAAAGCATATGATTGCCGACGGTGCTGAGTCATTCACAGAGGTTGGTCCCGGAAAGGTGCTTCAAGGCCTTATCAAAAAGGTAGACCGCAAAATACCGGTGCAAAACGCTTAAACCCTGTTTCATAATTTTTGCCGAAGACAGCAACAAACCTTTACCAGGAAGGCGAATATACCTTTCCATATTTTACCTTGTGAAAAAAAAGGAAACTCATTTTTTGCCTGAGATGGTCATATGATACCTGGCATTTATCATCACATGAGCTTTTGAAAAATCTTCCTTGTGGTATTGCAAATGGATATAGGTATCTGTCTGATCACAATAATGCCGGCTTGCAGGTATGCCGGATACACCTGTTGGAATAACTATTTGGGATTGATTCCAGTCGGCGGTGGAATAAACATGTCGGTGTGAAGCGCCATGGTCGACATTAAACGGATCGGTAAACGGATAACTATAAACACAAACCGTATGAAAGCTGCCTCCTGTTTCATAGGGCCCACGATTTAAATCAAACAGCCGGTCTAAAACCGGAACCTCACCCCCAATAGGATGCTTCAGCGTTAGTGTATGCAGATCACCCCATTCCCAGGCTTTAGGATCATTACCCAATGACTTGGTTAGCGTATCGATGGTTTCAATAAAACTGCGCCTGACAATATGGCCAAAGTTTTCTTTTCGGCCGGTAGTATTTACATCGTCGCACCAGGGCGTTTCGCGGTTTTTCCATACATTCTTCATCAGGTTCCTGACCAGTATCTTGCTGCCTAAATATTCGCGGTAAAGCTCCTTACCAAGTTCATCCCGGATCAGGTTTTTCACAAATGTCACATAAAAATTCTCAAAAATAACAGCTGCTGAGCTGGTTTTATCATAACTCCCCTGCCAGTTATCCAAAATGTCAATGGCCTGTTTGACCTGGAAGGAGGCATTTTCAATCTTCCCGGCATGGTGCAATATATCCGGAATAAATCCAACCACCAGCAAAGATTTGTGATCCGTCTGGATATCCATAAAATCCTGCACAGACAATTTATCCCGGGATTCAAGCATTTGATTGATGCGGTTGATACGCGGCGCCAGATCGAACCAGTGGCTTATATGATAGGGATAATCAGAGCTTACGGTTTTATTGTTTGCGGAGGAAACATAACCGCACTCAGGATTATAAGTATAGGGCAGTTCATCAAAAGGCACCAACCCTTTCCAGTCGTAGTAATCTGTTTCTCCCGGATAAATCACATGCCCCGGAGCTCTTCGTATCGGGATACCTGCGCAACAGTAAAGACCAATATTGCCATGAATATCGGCATATGCTATATTTTGGCTGATGGCCTTAAAGGAACGAACCGCATCTTTAAAGTCCTGCCAGTTCGCAGCATAATTCAACAGGTAAATGGTGCGCAGTTCATTGCTGTAAAGATTCCCGACCCATTTCATCGAGATCACGGCATCGGAAAGATCTTTAAATCTTGCTATGACAGGTCCTCTGTGGGTATAACGCAGATTTCTTTTGACAGGCTCCTCATTTTTGACCCGGACGATCTCCTGTTCCACTTCCATCTCTTTCCAGGCATCATTAAACCTGTATTTATTGGAATCTTCAGGGTTAATTTTTTCTCTGTAAAAATCAATATCATCCAGCATCACATTGGTCAGGCCCCAGGCGATGGTATCATTGTGCCCGGAAATAACCAGAGGCTGTCCGGGAAGTACTACTCCGGAAACATTCACTTTCCCTTCGACCACCTGATGCATCTGATACCAAATGCCCGGTGTAAAAAGCCCCAGGTGCATGTCATTTGCCAGCAAAGGACTTCCGGTTTGGCTTTTTTTGCCAGATACAGCCCAGTTGTTGCTTCCTGCAAATACCTTCAGTCCCTTGGATTCCAGCTCCCTCGATAAATTCAGCAAGCCGGTCAGAGCCTCCAGAGCTGATGAATCAGAATCAAAATCCGGAAAGACTGTGGATTGTTGCTCTTCCGTAACCGGAATCAATAATTTTTGATGCTTCTTTGATACTTTATCTGCAATCTTTTGGAGGATTATCTCGGATTCCCATACAGGGGTCAAATTCCATGACATATATCCTATCAGGTTAACAGAATGGAGCGGTTTCCACATTTCGGGCTTATACCCAAGTATTTTAAATTCAGGGGGAAGTTTATCTTTATGGCTGGTAAGATATTCATTAACACCTGTTGTAAAGGCCTTCAGCGCTGATATTATCCTTTCCCCGGAGCGGTCTAAAACCTTTTGTGACTTTTCAGGTATACGAAGCGAGCGCATCAGCAAGTCGTTTTCCACCATATCTCTTCCAAAAATCTCGGATAACCTTCCTTGTGTTACCCTTCGCAGCAGATCCATCTGCCACAGCCTGTCCTGTGCCATCAAATACCCCACTGTGGCATAAAGATCCGCTTCCGTTTGCGCATAAATATGGGGCACGGCTTGTTGATCACGATATACCTCTACTTTATGCTCAATGCTTTCGAGGGTCAGATCTTGCTCATAATCAGGAAGCGCTTCATGTCCGATTTTCCATACGAAATAGGTGCCTACCAGCATTATGACCAGAAGGAAACCCCCGGCTAATATTAGTATTCGACGTGATCGACGCATGATGTGTTATGAGTTTTTGGCTAATATATAAGAATTAAGCCACAACTGCAACCCATGAAGATGGAAAATGAACATACAAAAATCCGAATGAATGTTTCAAGCCCATAAAGGATAGTTTATTTTTCGTGCAATTCAACACCCCGGTCGAGCCAGTCAACAAATTTTCGGGTATTTGTGGTATAGCCAAATGATTCTCCGATTACCTGACCATCCGGACTAAGAACCCTGTAATAGGGCTGTGTATTCACGCCAAATCGATCGATTTCAAATGCCAGGTTTTTCTTACCTATTGATTTTTTAATTTTACCATCATATTCAGATCTGGCCCACTCTGATTCAGGAAGCTTTGTACGGTCATCGATATAAAGGGCGATAAGCACATAATCCTGATTGAGTTTTTGTTGTACTTCAGGATCTGACCACACTTTTGCCTGCATCTTTTTACAATTGCTGCATGAATGGCCGGTAAAGTAGACTAAAGCAGGCTTATTCAGTTCTTTTGCACAATTCATCCCTTGCTCATAGGCAAAATACCCTTGGATATTATAGGGTAAATGGAGAAAATCAGCGTATTTTGGATCTTCACACATGGTATTTCCAGCCGATGCCGATGGAGGTTGTGATGTGGAAACAGCGGTGAGATCAAATTTCTGTGCTGAAGGAGGGGGTAATAAGCCGGATATAGAACTCAGGTTCGCCCCAAATAGGCCTGGAACAAGGTAGATGGCAAAAGAAAGGGAAGCAATAGCAATAATAAGGCGGAAAACAGAGATATGATTCAGATTGCTGTCATGCGGAAGCTTTATTTTACCCAACAGGTATAATCCCATAAGAGCAAAAATGGTAATCCAGATAGCCAGATAAAGATCTCTGCTGAGTATATTGAGGTGATAGTTCTGATCAATATTAGACAGGAACTTAAAAGCAAAAGCCAGAATAATGAATGCCAGCACCACTTTAACGGAATTCATCCAGCCCCCTGATTTGGGCATATTTTTGAGCCATCCCGGGAATATAGCCAATAAGGTAAAGGGCAGGCCAAAACCAAGGGCAAAACCAAACATACCTACGGTAGGTTCGATTACACTTCCACCAACGGCTTTCACGAGCAAGGCTCCAACAATCGGACCAGTACAGGAAAAAGAAACGATCACCAGCGTCAGTGCCATAAAAAAGGAAGCAACAAAGCCACCTTTATCCACCTGTTTATCTGCTTTATTGGCCAAACCAGACGGTAAAACGATTTCAAAAAGCCCGAAAAACGATGCAGCGAAAGTGAGAAACAAAAGAAAGAATATCAAATTGGGAATCCAATGTGTACCCAGCACAGTAGTAAAATCCGCACCGGCACTTGTCAGGGATACAATAATACCGACACTGGAATAAAGAACAATAACAGACAGGCCAAAGATCAGTGCTTTAATGATACCGTTAAACCGGCTTTTGGTACCCTGCATAAAGAAAGAGACGGTCATAGGGATCATGGGAAAAACACAGGGAGTAAGAATACCAGCCAAACCAAAGACCATTGATATTAAAAAAAATCCCAACAATGATCTGTTATCTGACATATCTCTGGATCCAACCTGACTTTCAGCCGGGGATAAACTGGCATCTCGCTGCACCTCAGCAGTATCTGCATCGGCTTGTTTTGAGCTATCTGATGGTTTAGCTTCTGATTGTTCCCTGTCATCCGTTTGCTTTTCAATCAACTTCTCATCGCTCTGACTGTCCTTTACCACGGAAGCCATCAGACCACCCGGTATTTGAAAGGAAAAATCCGGATTAAAATATACACATTTTTCTTCCTGACATACCTGATATTCAATATTCCCGGATATTTGAAATGCTTGATCGGTTAATACCTTAACCGGTTGCTTAAATGTTGCCTTTTTGCTAAAATGCTTGACGTTGATACCAAAGGTCTCATCATATTCTTCCTCCGGTTCGGGGTGCTCACTGGGCTCTCCCACAAGGTCATAATTTTTCGTGGAATCAAAGTTAAAGGTAGTCCTTATGGGACCACCAGAGGGGAAATGCTGGGAATATAAATGCCAACCCGGATCAATATCTGCATGGAAAACCAGGTATGCTTTGCCTTCATCACTTTTTTGAACCGTGTAATCCCAGTTAACCGGATTAACCATTTGGGCAAATCCATGCAAAGAAAGGGCAAATAGCCATATCAAAAAGAAGGTATGTTTCATATTAATGCGTTTCAGATATACAATTTATTTTTATACTCCTTATAATCAGCGCTGTGCGTTAAATACATTTTCCATGTAAAAATAAAAGTTAAAAAGCAAAACTAGCATGAACCTTTTTAACAACAAACATCGATATATGTTTAAAGTTAAATGCATCAATTTGAGCACGCCTGAGTATGCGGAAAATCAGTGATCTTATTCGGATTGAGAAATTTCTTCATTTTTGCTGGAAAAAAAGTTATAATGAAGAAAATCATAAGTTTCGGAAGCTTTAATCTTCAGCAGGATTTTATATTTGATTTGCCATTTCCATTTAACCGAAGGGAATCCGCTTTTAAGGTAACCGGCGATGAATGGGTGAGCTTTAAGTATCAAGCGGCGATATCCAAGATCATGAACGAGGAATTTGAGGTAATTTTCTATTCCATCCACCAGCAGGATGGCCGGGCGTATTTCGCCTTTTCCCTGACATGTGGGACATTTTTCGGTCGTTTGGATATTCATTTCGGGGCGAACCCTTTGGCGGGTGATCTGCATCAGTCCAAACTTGGTAAGGGGAAGGATGTTGTGTTTGGTTCTGTCTGCCTTCATTTCCTCCTTCATGGTTTCATAAAGCTTCTGCTTATTTTCATTGTTATTCATATCAATGAAGTCGACCACAATGATACCCCCCATATCTCTAAGTCTAAGCTGACGCGCAATTTCCGGTGCAGCCGCCATATTAACCTTGAGTGCATTGGTTTCCTGATCCTGACCGAGCTTAGAACGGTTGCCGCTATTCACGTCAATGGCATGCAGGGCTTCGGTATGTTCAATAATCAAATAAGCTCCGTTTCTAAAAGATACCGTGCGTCCAAATAATGCTTTGATCTGCTTGGATATGCCAAATTGATCAAAGATAAGATTTGGGCCTTCATAGAGTTTAACAATGCCTTTTTTCTCCGGAGCGATGGTATTAATATATTCCCTTAACTCATGGTAGAAAGAAGGTTCATTAACGTATATATTGGAAAAAGAAACATTGAGCAGATCCCTTAAAAGCGCGGAGGTACGATCCAACTCACTCAATATCAGCTTAGGGAAAGTTGCCTGATTAATTTGGGCAAAGGCAGCTTCCCATTTTTTCACCAGTGAACGGAGCTCCTGGTCCAGCAAAGCTACTTTTTTCCCTTCGGCGACCGTCCGGATGATCACACCATAGTTTTTGGGCTTGATGCTATTGATCAGGCGCTTAAGCCTTTTTCGTTCGTCTGCCGATTCTATTTTTTGTGAGATGGATACCTTGTCGGAAAAAGGCATTAAAACCAGATTTCTCCCGGCAATGGATATTTCAGAAGTCAATCTGGGACCTTTGGTGGAAATGGGCTCTTTGGCGATTTGAACAATAATGTGTTGCCCCGAAGAAAGTACATCGGAAATCTTACCATTTTTATTAATATCCGGCTCCAACTTCATTCGTTGCAGGGTTGGAGCCCTATTTTTTTTGGAAAATGAAGACTTAAAAAATTTATCCAGGGATCTGAACTGGGGGCCCAGATCCAGATAATGCAGAAAAGCATCCCGGGAATAGCCAACATCCACAAATGCAGCATTTAAGCCGGGTATAATTCTTTTTACCCGCCCAACATATATATCACCAACTGCAAATTTTGGATTACGTTTCTCTCTATTGAGTTCAACTAACTGTTTATTCTCGAGCAGTGCTATTACAATCTCCTTGGAAGTAAAATCGATAACTAACTCTGAACTCACAACACGTCTCCCATATTACTACAAATAAAAGTTAAACCCAAAAGAGGCATATACCCTTTCAGGTTTAACTTAAATCATCCTACAATAATTATTTCTTCTTCTTATGTCTGTTCTTCCTTAAGCGTTTTTTCCGCTTATGAGTAGCCATCTTGTGTCTCTTCCTTTTATTACCACTGGGCATAAGCACTTGAATTATTTGGTTGAGTTTTGTTTACTTTGACTTCATGCTTTAACATTTTCCTTTACCTTACTGGCAAATTTCTTAGATGGTCTGAAGGAAGGAATAAAATGTTCGGGAATAACAATTGTCGTGTTTTTAGAAATGTTCCTCGCTTTCTTTTGAGCTCGCTTTTTAACGATAAAACTTCCAAAACCTCTCAGATAAACGTTTTGGTTACTAACCAGGGAGTCTTTAACGGTTTCCATGAAAGCTTCAACTGTTTTTTGAACAGTTACCTTTTCAATACCAGTTGTTTTTGAAATTTCGTTTACAATATCTGCTTTTGTCATTGTTCAAAAAATTTAATTACCAATATTTTACAATAATTACTGAAATGTTGGATGCAAATATAAATTATTTCTTTTTATTAAAGAAATCAATTTATGTTAAATTTGAAAATTTTAATAATTTAATATACTCTTTATCAATAAACATGACCTTCAGCCATAGATTAATTAGCTGGTATAAAATTCATAAAAGAGATTTACCATGGCGAAATACCAAAGATCCTTATAAGATATGGGTCTCTGAGATCATTCTGCAACAAACAAGGGTTAATCAGGGTTTGGCGTATTACCGGCAATTCATCAGGCAATATCCCGATTTATGCTCACTGGCGCAAGCTGCACTGGATGATGTGTTAAAAGTATGGCAGGGACTGGGGTATTATACCAGAGCGAGAAACCTCCACCAGACAGCCCAATACATCAAACTCAACCTTAATGGTTTATTCCCAGATAATTACAAGGAGCTTTTGCGCCTAAAGGGTGTTGGGGATTATACCGCATCCGCCATAGCCTCCTTTGCATTTGGGGAGTCCGTGGCAGTTGTGGACGGAAATGTTCAACGGGTTATCGCCAGGCTTACAGGATTGGAAATGGCTGTAAACTCAGGGGAAGGCAGGAAAATCATCAAAAAACAAGCAGAAAAACTGCTTTCATCGGAGTATCCTGCCCTGCACAATCAAGCCATGATCGAATTTGGTGCAATACAGTGTGCACCGCGAAACCCGGAATGCTCCATTTGTCCGCTAAATAAACCTTGTTATGCCTACCAGCACAACAAGGTTCATGACCTGCCGGTAAAAATAAAGCAGCGTTCCCAAAAGCTTCGATACTTTTATTATTTAAAAATCAAACACAACAACCATATCTTTCTGGAAAAGAGATCCCGCAAAGATATTTGGAATTCTTTGTATCAATTTCCCCTGATTGAGGCAGACAATGCAATTAAAATTCATGAATTAACCCATTTACTGGAATGGGAACAGATTTTTCATGGTTCAACCCATACCATCAAGAATATATCGCGAACCTACACCCATTTACTAACCCATCAAAAGATCATTGCACAATTCATTGAGGTAGAAATTCCCCGTGCAGAAGCATTGCACCTGAATCATTGCATCCGGGTGGATGAAGCAAACATTCATCAATTAGCCATTCCACGGTTAATAGAAAAATATTTGGAAGAACAATCGGAAAAACCAAATTAAAGTGAATTTTTCTTGAAAAATTTGATAAAATACTTTGGCAATATGGAAAAATTTGTAACTTTACGTTAATATTAAACAACCATTAAAATTTGCAATTATGGGACTAGGAAAAGGTATTAACAAAGTAATCCTGATTGGGAACGTAGGCAAAGATCCCGAAGTAAAGCATCTGGACAACGGGATGGTCATTGCCAACTTCCCCCTGGCTACAAGTGAGACTTATAGAAACAAGGAAAACAACAAAGTGACCAACACGGAATGGCACAACATTGTCCTTTTCAAGGGTCAAGCTGAGGTAGCTGAAAAATATGTTAAAAAAGGAGATCCGCTTTTCATTGAAGGACGGATCAGAACGCGTTCCTGGGAAGATAAGGAGGGCAACAAGCGGTATACAACCGAAATTGTCGGTAACAACATGCAGATGCTGGGTAGTGCCAAAACCAGTGAAACTTCCCAGGCACAAAGCAATGAAGTTACTGAACCGGAAAGTGCTACCGGCATTCCCAACGAAGAGGATGATTTACCCTTCTAGCCTGTATCATGAATACAGGTTATACATTAAAGTTGATAACCGACTTTGGATACAATTGACCCGTTTTTATGCATTTGCCTTAATATGAATTCCCTTGTGGCTTTACAAAGCTTACAAGGGAATGATATTATATTATTGATGGTATGCTTTGCTCTTCTGATACTTCTTTCTTTTGTCTCCAGAGGTGAAGATGCTATATTTTCGATCATACCCAACCGGCTCAAAGAACTAAAAGCAAACCCTGATCCGAGGAATAACATCCTTACCAAACTACTGGAATCTCCGCAAATACTTAAGGCTTCCATACTGATATTAAAGAATTTATTGTATTTGGGTATATTGCTTTCGCTGAGTTTCGCCCTGAATGAGATTCTGGTCCAGCGAAATTACTCTTCCTCTCTCTTTTTGTTTCATCTGGCATTGGTAATCCTTGTGATTTTTGTTTTTCGGGATTTAGTGGTTAAAATCATTCCTCCTGCCAATAATATCCATTTTGCCAGAATCTCTGCCCGGCCATTTCATATCATTCACAAGATATTGTACCCGATTAGCTGTTACCTGGTAGATTCAACCACCCTGATCAGAAAAAAACTATTGAAAAGAAGAAACCTCACCCTGGATGAAATATCAGATGCACTTAACCTGTCTTCCAATGAAATTCAGGAGGATAAAAATATATTGAAGGGAATCATCAAGTTTGGCAACATCGATGCCAAAGAAATTATGAAATCACGTATCGATGTTGTGGCTGTTGATATTCAAATAGAATTCCAACAATTGATGCAAACCATTATAGAATCGGGCCACACGCGTATACCCATATACGAGGACAGCTTTGATAATGTCAGGGGCATTCTTTACATTAAGGATCTCCTGCCCTATCTCAATAACAAAGAGGATTTTGAATGGCAACAACTGATCCGACCGCCTTATTTTGTGCCGGAAACCAAAAAAATCAATGGTTTGTTAAAAGAATTCCAGGATAATAAAATCCACATGGCCATAGTTATTGATGAATACGGGGGTACCTATGGCATTGTTACGCTTGAAGACATACTGGAGGAAATTGTTGGTGAAATTGAAGATGAGTCCGATACAGATGAAATGTATTATTCAAGGATAGACCCCCATACCTTTATTTTTGAAGGCAAAACCTTACTGAACGATTTCTGTAAAATACTCAATCTTAATGATGAATTTTTTGAAGAAATTAAGGGCGATGCCGATACCATTGCAGGGATCATTCTGGAGATGAAGGGCGAAATACCAAAGAAAAACGAGGAGATCAAATTTAAAAACCTCACTTTTAAAGTAGAATCATCGGATAAAAGACGCATTAAAAAAGTAAAGGTGATAATAGATTAAATTGAATAAGGCATATGCGGGGCAACAGAAAACCATATTACATGCTGACAGGGATAGTGATTGTGATGACTTCTTTTCTTTTCCAGGAATGTAAAAGGAATGATCATTCCGCACCCAAACCCAAAGGGTATTTCAGGATCGATTTACCCAAAAAAGAACACAAACAACTGCAGCTCAACTGTCCGTATACGTTTGAATATCCGGTTTATTCAAAAATCATAAGGGACCCGCGAAATATTGGCAGGGATTGTTGGATCAATATTCATTACCCCCAATTTAACAGTGATATCCATATCAGCTACAAAACAATGAACAACAACCTGAAAAAATATGTAGAAGATGCACGGACCCTTGCTTACAAACATACTGTAAAAGCTGAGGCCATTAAAGAAAAATTTTACCGGGATGAAACAAGGAATGTTTATGGAATATTTTACGAGCTTAAGGGAAATGTTGCTTCTCCTGCCCAGTTTTTTGTTACGGATAGCATAAACCACTTCCTAAGGGGATCTTTATATTTCAGAACGGTGCCCAATAAAGACTCCCTGGCCCCGGTCATTCAATTTGTAAAGCAGGACATGCAACATTTGGTAGAAACCCTGCACTGGAAAAATTAGGGGATATATGGGAATTGTCATCGAGAAGCAGGTCAATGCACACTGCAAATTAGGTGTATGGCATATCACGGAAACATATGAAGAACTCCTCTCCAGGCTTAAGCTCGACCAGCAAGATTATCAAACCATGCGGGCTTTTCTCAATCCCAAAAGAAAGCTTGAATGGCTCAGCGTGCGTGTATTGCTATATAAACTGACCCAAAAGCACAATAAAATCCTTTACAACGTTAACAACCGGCCCTATTTAGCAGATGCCTCGCATCATATCAGCATTTCGCATTCCGATGAATATTCAGCCATACTGTTGTGCAGAAATCAACATGTGGGAATAGACATCGAAAAAATGCAGCCAAAAATTGAACACATTGCATTCAAATTTTTAAAAGAACAGGAAATAAATCAAATTATTCCCGCTCACGGAATATATCATTTATATTTGCACTGGTGTGCCAAAGAAGCTCTTTACAAATTATGCGACACACAGGGGATGAGTATGAAGCAACACATTACCATTGAACCGTTTTACCCTCATAAAGAGGGGAAAATGTATGGGAGCATTCAATATCCGTTTACGGAACAGCGGCATCAGCTAAATTACTTTCTGATTGATAATTATCCGGTGGTTTGGTGTCTTAAATAGGGATGGCTGAAAAATACAATAAATACTTGTAACCAGCAGGATACAGACATTGATCATTTTCAGCAAACCCAAAATAAAGTCAAAACATGATATATCAAAAGATACAGGAAAACATCAATAAAAAAAAGCTTTTTTCACTGCTCATTGATCCGGAGAATTATGATCAAAACAGGCTGATTCATATTACCAAACAAGCTGATCAATCAGGAGTTGACTTCATACTGGTTGGAGGCAGTTTGCTGAGCAACACCCTGAATCAAACAATCCGTATTATCAGAGATCATACCAATATCCCCATTATTTTATTTCCCGGAAGTCTGATGCAAATCTCGCCGGAGGCAGACGGGATATTCTTTCTCTCACTCATCTCCGGAAGAAATCCCGAATTGCTCATAGGCAATCATGTGCTGGCAGCCAACATGCTGAAAAAGAGTGACCTGGAAGTTATTCCCACCGGTTACATCCTGATCGACGGGGCTAAAACATCGTCAGTTGAATACATTAGCAATACAAAACCCATACCTGCCGAAAAGTCTGATATTATATCCTCCACAGCCATTGCCGGTGAACTGTTGGGCCACCAGCTCATCTATCTTGAATCGGGGAGTGGGGCAAATCAAACTTTATATTCGGACGTCATACGCCAGGTTAAGTCACAAATTGGTATACCCCTTATTGTAGGTGGTGGTATAAAAAGTGCAGGAGAGGTACAAAGAATTTGTCAATCGGGTGCAGACATGGTGGTGGTTGGCAATATCCTGGAACAATATCCCGACCAATTAAAGGCTATGACCCATATCATTAAAGAAAAGCTATAAAACAGGTTTTATAAACAATTTATCCAAAATAAATAATAATATTTCAAACTAACCCGTTACTTTGTTAATCTAAAGCTAACATGTAAAACAATATAAACATACACGCATAATGAGCGCTTCTTATTGGGATGAGAAATGGGCACCTGTGAATTTTGAGGGCATTTCAGAGGATGAAAAATATGCAATATCCAATTATGGAAGGATTAAAAGCTTCAAGGTTAATAAAAAAGAGGGTAACATCATCAACGGAGCTTCGCTTAAAGGATATAAAGTTTTAAATATCAAACTCGATACCGGTAAACGAACCACCAAGTATGCCCATAAACTGGTGGCCGAGAACTTCCTGGAAAAAGAAAGTCCCTTGCAGCAGCATGTTATCCATCTTGATTTTGACAAACAGAATAATTATTACAAAAACCTCAAATGGGTTACCAAAGAAACGATGTTTGAACATCAGAAAATCAACCCAAACTATAAGCGAGGTACGATCAATTACTCCAAATTAACGGAAACAGATGTCATACGTCTGAAAAAGAAACTCAAACGCGGTAAAAATAAGCTGTATAAACTGGCCAAGGAATTTGGGATCACCCATACCCAATTGAACCGGATTCGCTCCGGTGAGAACTGGGGACATATCAAGGTGGATGACTGATCCATATAAAGAAAAACAACCTTTACTGCCGGAAAAACAACTGATATGGTTAAAATACAGACAATTAGCATTTGAAATTATTGAATTTCAGCACTCCGGGCATATAAATAAAAAAATCCCGTTCACAATGTGAAGGGGATTTTTTTATAAAGCGAGCTGAATAGGGTTTGCTGAAAAGTCTTTAATACATCAGTTACGGAGTGGCACAGCGAAGCTGTATATGAATACGGCGAGCTGAAGCCAACGAAGTAGATGATGTGCTAAAGGCTAACAAAAAATATTCACTTGAAAAATGCAAGGTTTTTAGCAAACATCCCTAAAAACCTTGCATTATTGGAAACGGTATATATGTTTATCCTTTTGATTTAAGTTTGTGCTTTTCAGCAAAGCCTAAACCTAAATATGTTGGTATGATAATTACATCATTCCTGGCATACCGCCGCCCATGCCAGCGCCGCCTGCGCCACCCTGGGCTGGTTCTTCTTCTTCCTCTTCAACCAATACACATTCGGTAGTCAGGAACATACCAGCGATAGAGCCAGCATTTTCCAGTGCAATCCTTGCAACTTTTGTAGGATCAATGACACCTGCGGAAAAGAGGTTTGTATATTCACCGTTGCGAGCATTGTAGCCATAATCATCTTTTCCTGCTTTAACCTCATTAACGACAATTGACCCTTCTGCACCGGCATTCTCGGCAATCTGGCGAAGCGGTTCTTCAATGGCCCGTTTAACAATAGCCACACCCGTATTTTCATCCTGATTCTCACCTTTATAATCATCAAGTGCCTTAATTGTCCTAATATAAGCTACACCACCACCAGGCACGATGCCTTCTTCAACGGCTGCTCTTGTAGCATGAAGTGCATCTTCTGCCCTGTCTTTCTTTTCTTTCATTTCAACTTCACTGGCAGCTCCGATATAAAGTACTGCTACTCCTCCGGCTAATTTAGCCAGTCGTTCCTGCAGTTTTTCACGATCGTAATCGGAAGTGGTGTTGTCAATTTGCTTTTTGATCTGATTGACTCTTGCCTGAATATTTTTTGTGTCACCATTACCATTCACTAGTGTGGTATTCTCCTTATCAATGGTGATCTTCTCTGCCGAACCCAGCATTTCAGTGGTAGCATTTTCAAGGGTCAGTCCTTTATCTTCTGTTATAACGGTTCCGCCTGTCAAGATGGCAATATCTTCCAGCATCTCTTTTCTTCTGTCACCGAAACCCGGAGCTTTAACTGCACCAACCTTCAGTGATCCGCGCATCTTATTAACCACCAGGGTAGCCAGCGCTTCACCCTCAATATCTTCACCAATAATCAATAATGGCTTACCACTTTGTGCAGTTGATTCCAGAATAGGCATCAAATCTTTCATCACAGAAATTTTCTTATCGGTAATAAGAATATAAGGATTATCCAAAATTGCCTGCATCTTTTCACTATCCGTAATAAAATAAGGGGAAATGTAGCCACGGTCAAACTGCATGCCTTCTACCACATCCACATAAGTTTCCGTACCTTTGGCTTCCTCAACAGTGATAACACCTTCAACACCAGCTTTTGACATGGCATAAGAGAGCATTACACCCAGTTCCATATCATTATTGGCCGAGATAGATCCTACCTGTGCAATTTCATCCTGGCCAAGAATTTCTTTCAAAATATTGCTTCTTTCCTCATCGCTTATTTCTAATTTTTCTTTCCCTTCACCGGGTTTATCAAACAACTCCCGGGCTTTGTCAATAATCGTATTGGTTTGAATGCTCTTTTTCTGCTGGTTCAAATTTCTGATCACCTCTTTAATAGCTTTATCAATACCTCTTTTGAGGTCCATCGGATTGGCACCTGCGGTTACATTTTTCATGCCCACTGTAGTCATTGATTCAGCCAGGATCGTTGCTGTTGTTGTACCATCACCCGCATCATCAGCTGTTTTTGAGGCTACTTCCTTTACCATTTGAGCACCAACATTCTCAAATTTTTCTGAGAACTCAATCTCTTTGGCTACCGTAACCCCATCCTTACTTATCTGTGGAGCACCGTATTTCTTCTCAATAACTACGTTTCTTCCTTTCGGACCAAGGGTTACTTTAACAGCACTGGAAAGCTTGTCGATTCCTCTTTTTAGGGAATCTCTTGCTTCAATATCAAATCTTAAATCTTTTGCCATTTTTTGTAAATTTTTTATGATTATTAATGATTTTTTCTGCTATTCGATCAATAAAATGTCATCTTCACGCATAATCAGGTAATCATTCCCGTCAATGGTAAGTTCAGTTCCTGCATACTTACCATAGATAACCATATCTCCTTCTTTAACGGTCATGGGTTCATCCTTTTTACCTTCTCCTGCGGCAACGACCTTACCCTTTTGGGGCTTTTCTTTTGCTGAATCCGGAATAATTAAACCACTGGCTGTCTTTTCTTCAGCCTCCATTGGCTCGATCAATACTCTGTCTTTTAATGGTTTTTGCTTCATTGGTTTATGAATTTGAGGGTTACACTTCTTAATCTCGTGATCCCCTATAACATATTTTGTGCCAAAGCAAACAGATTCATCCTTACGACAAAAAAGTAAACTCTTCATATATTGATCGTCAGTGATTTACAAAAAAACGCATGGGCAGTTAAACCGAAAGCACATCAACAAAACAAAGAAAATAATAAAGGTGTCAGCCCATATCATGACAAGCTGACACCTTATTCAAAAAATTTTATTTTTATACACCTTTAGCAAGTGCGTCAATTTTTGGGCATCTACTGCCCTGACTTCAAGCCGCCGTATTCATATACAACTTCGCTGTGCCGCTTCGTAACTGATGTACTAAAGGCTTTTTCAGCAAACCCTGTTTACTCTTCAGCCGGAAATGGCGTTTGTTGATCCTGAGACTCCTGTTGTACAGGCTGAGACTGACCTCCTTGCTGGTTTTGAGGGGTAGAAGTCGGAAATGATGGCATCTGAGTGGGATCCACAGCATTATCAATCTGTTCTTGTATTCTGGATCGCTCTTCTTGCGTCTCCCTGGGTATGGTCATACTAGCCAAGAGGCTCAAAACCAGAAGACTAACTGCCAATGTCCAGGTAGCTTTCTCCAAAAAGTCCGCGGTCTTACGTACACCCATTACCTGGCTTGAACCGGCAAAAGTTGAGGATAATCCCCCGCCCTTAGAGTTCTGAACCAGTACAACGAGTACCATCAAAACACTGACTATAATGATTAATACCGACACTAAAAAATACATGATGCTATTCTTTTTGTTGTTCTTGAATAATATTTCTTATCTCTTGAATTTTCTGCGCAAAGTAATGACTTTTTTCCGGATATTTCAAACTTAATTTTTCGCAGGCTGATATTGCTTTTTCATAATACCCTTGTCTGATATATATCTCCACAAGCTTTTCAGAAAGTAACTCATCAGTTTCTGCCGTACTATTGGCCGAAATATCATCTTGCGATTGATCTTCATGAGGGGGTTGAAGGGAATCCATCTCAGGCAGTTTCGTGATAAATTTTCCAATAAGATCATTTTCTGAATCCTTATCCCGGGCATTCTGCACATAATCTTTCTCTGTGAAATATTGCCCGCCAATATGATGTACTCTACGGGAAGCGACTTCTTTTTTGCCAGACTGCTTGTCAGGGTTTTCCAGCTCAAAACTATCAGCCTCTTCCTGGGAATTCTTTTTCTCATGCTGTGGCTGTTGAGTCTGACCCTGAGAATCGCTGTTTTTTTGAAATCTTTGAGAAATTTTACGCTCAACCTGGGAAGCTTTATCCAGAATAAAAAAATCTCCACCGGTATTATCTTGCAAATCAGCTTGATCATTGCCTTGATTCGTCTGTACAGAGAGGGTATCGGATATTCTTTTTTTAAGATAATTTGCCCGGATGTTCTTATCCTTATTTTCCTTCTGCTTCTTGCTGCTTTCGGGAATCTCTTCTTTGATCACCTGATCAGACTGTTCTACAGGTTCATTAATGACATGGGCTGGCTTGGTATTTTCATCTACAGTTTCACTGCTTTTTGATTCCTTGCTGCTTTCACGAAGTTCCAGCTCATTGATCAGCCTTGTGCATTTTGCATTCTCTTTGATATAGATGGCATAATTTCTGGTAAACTCCTTGAATCTGGGGTCGGAAATATTTTTCAGGTTCAAAAGCAATAACTGATAGGCCGTATGAAAATAGGGGTATTTTTTCAATAAAGCCCTCAATTCTAAAAAACTGTATTCATCGAGTAATTCAAAATTGCTTATGTATTTTAACAAATCCGTTCGTTCCATATTTTCACCAATTCACTACTGCTTTTTTAAAAATATCATCTATCAATTTTTCACTAATGGATTCAATCAGCTGATTCTCGATCTGCGACAGGCTTTTAGCGGAATCAAAATCCTCATAATGAGAAAAATCTGATTCGTAGCTATTTTCAGGATGTTTTTCATTGGTAAAGACCACATGCACCCTGAGGGTTAAACGCGTCATTTGGGCAGTCTGTTCCCCCCCCACAGAAACCGGGCGGGTGTCATAATCCGAAATTTGACCCCGGAAATTCAGATCCCCTCGTTCATTGACCACGGTCAAACGGGTTTGTGACTGAAATTTATCTTTCAGCTCATTGGTGAAGAATTGACCCAGGTCGGCAGGTCCACTGGGGGCCCGGCTTGGAAAATCATCCACAGATATGGTATGCACATCGGGATTAATATTGGCACCTCCCATGGAATACTGGACGGTGCAGCTCGATGTACACATAACAAACATCCCCATGATCAATGAAAAAATCAATTTTTTCATCTGTTTATTTTTTTATTTTTTAATGGTCAGATGGAACCGCATAATAAAAATCATCATTTCCTTTTGTGATATGAATGATTATTTTGTCATGGACGTTTCACAGGTTCATTCCAGTTCATATTCCTTAATTTTTCTGTAAAGGGTTCTCTCGGAGATACCCAAATCCTGTGCAGCATATTTTCTTTTACCCTTATGTTTATCCAGGGCCTTTTTGATAAGCTCCATTTCTTTATCCTGCAAAGAAAGAGACTCCTCAACATATTCTTCAGTATCCTCAATAGGGGGAGTTTCTGTTCTGGCGGTTTTTTCATGGTTCTTTTCCACATCTTTACCCTCGATATATTTATCGGTATTTTCATGAAGCACCTGCATGAGCTGTTTGTTATCCTTTTGAATCCGGTCCACATCAGCCCCTTTATCAATAATTTCATGCACAAGTTTCTTTAAATTATTGATATCATTTTTCATGTCAAACAATATCTTATACAATATTTCACGCTCAGAAGAAAAAGATTTCTCATCAGCATTTTTATAAAGCGCAGGTAATTTTTCAATATTGTAATCAGGCAGGTATTTTTTTATGGTTTCTGCGTCCACCAGCCGCTGCTGTTCTATAATAGAGAGCTGCTCAGTAATATTTTTCAATTGTCTGACATTACCCGGCCATCTGTAATTTGCAAAAATTTCCCCGGCCTCATCGGTAAGTTTTACGGGAGGCATACGATAATGCTCGGCAAAATCTGTAGCAAACTTTTTGAACAAAAGCAATATATCTTCTCCGCGCTCCCGAAGGGGAGGAATGATAATCGGTACCGTGTTCAAACGATAATACAGATCTTCCCGAAATCGATTTTCCTCAATCGCATTGATAAGGTCTTCGTTGGAAGCCGCTATAACCCTTACATCCGTTTTCAATACATTGGAAGAGCCAACTTTAAAAAACTCACCTGTTTCAAGCACCCTCAATAGCCTTACCTGCGTAAATAAAGGCAATTCAGCGACTTCATCCAGAAAAATGGTTCCCTTATGGGCTACTTCAAAATAACCTTTCCGGCTCTCATAAGCACCGGTAAAAGAACCCTTTTCATGACCGAACAATTCACTGTCTATAGTACCCTCAGGAATAGCGCCACAATTGACTGGTATGTATTTCCCGTGCTTTCGCGAACTGAATTGATGGGTGATCTGTGGAAATGCTTCCTTTCCGGTTCCGCTTTCCCCGGTAATTAACACAGAAAGATCAGTAGGAGCTACCTGTAAGGCTGTATCTATAGCACGATACAGTTGCGGACTATTGCCTATAATGCCAAACCTTTGTTTTATCGATTGAATATCCATACCCTACCTGTATTTTCAGTTACCAATGATAAAATAACTTTACACAATATTATTGTTCAGGTAACATGACAAAATTACAATTTTATTTGTTTTTTTCTTAATTTTAACCTGCTTTTATTTAATGGTTTACATAATTATATATTTCACTGACATTAAGTCAGTAGGCTAAAATCACCCAAAAAAAATCAGCATGCAAAATATTGACTTTCCAAGAGGTCAGACTTTATCAGCAAACCCTAATCAAAACACAATAAGCATGAAATTTATTGCCATTATCCCTGCACGTTATGCTTCTACCCGATTTCCGGGGAAACCCCTTGCTATGATCCACAATAAAACGATGATCCAAAGAGTTTACGAACAATCTCTGAAGGTGCTGCCTGTAGTATATGTAGCCACGGATGATGAAAGAATAAAAAAAACTGTCCGGAAATTTCAGGGGAATGTAGTCATGACATCAGAAAAACATCAAAGTGGCACAGACAGGGTTAAAGAAGCCTATGAAAAAATTCAGCAAAGCAAAGAAATCCCCTGCGATGTGATCATCAATATACAAGGAGATGAACCATTTATTCATCCCGGACAGATCGAGGAATTGATGTCGTGTTTTAAACATGAAGCTACCGAGATAGCCACCCTGGTCAAACCTGTTAACAATAAGTCAGAACTTTTCAATCCAAATATTCCAAAGGTTATCACCAACCATCACAATCAGGCCATATACTTTAGCCGGACAGCCATTCCATTTATCCGCAACAAGGAAAGCCAGGAATGGTTAAAACATTTTACCTTTCTCAAACACATCGGAATATATGCTTATAGAACCCACATCCTAAAGGAAATAACTGCATTGGATCCTTCTTCGCTGGAGCTGGCAGAGTCTCTTGAACAAAATCGCTGGATCGAAAATGATTACAAAATCATGACGGCGCGGTCAAAATATGACAATTACCCCATAGATACGCCGGAAGATTTGGAAAAACTCCGCAATAATTTACCTTAAAGCCGATCTGACTTTATTCCGTATATCCTGAATGTTGAATGGTTTCGTCAAATAATCAAAAGCACCCTTATCAATAGCTTTTTGAATGCTGTCATGATCAGATTTTGCGGAAACAATAATTACCGGTACTCCCTGAATACCAGATTCCTTAAGCTTGTCAAGAAAATCAAATCCATCCAGTTCCGGCATCATGATATCCAGTAAGATTAATTTTATACCCTCATGATGGGTCAGTGTATGCATGGCATTTTCAACATCCCGGGATGTTGAAAATGCCATGCATACAGATCGGAAGAGCACACGTCTGAACTCCAGTCACGTGAAACGATCTCG
>CAYYLT010000013.1:10162-22739 GCA_964472385.1 uncultured Bacteroidales bacterium | reverse complement strand
AAGATTTAAATCCTATTGAATGACAAGCTATTCATTAAATTCTATACTTGTGAAAATGAGGGGGTCATTTGGGGTTTTATGAAAATTAACATTACTAGTCAAATATTTAGGACAAGATATTACTTGAATTACAATTTAGTCGTAGTCGGATAATATTGTAAATTTATATATTTACCATTTTATTATCGCACCATTAAAATTTTAAAACCTTCTACTACCATGAATTACAGAAGAATTTTTTTAATTGCTCTATTGCTCAATGGAACATTTTTATCAACCGCCTTTGGTCAAAAGCAGGCAAAAATTTATGAAGCGCCGTTAACGATACCTACCTATGAGGTGCGACCTCCGGAAAAAGCGCCCATGTTTTACCATGGAAGGGCTTATCAGGGAGCTGAAGGCCATATCTATCCCTATCCTTTTCACGATGAGCTTACCGATAAACGGATAGAAAAGGATTATCATGCAATATATCTTGAGAATCAGTATATCAAAGTATGCGTGCTTCCTGAAATCGGAGGCCGGATTTTATATGCCCGGGATAAAAGCAATGGGTACGACTTCATTTATCATCAGCATGTGATCAAACCTTCATTGATAGGGATGTTGGGAGCCTGGATTTCCGGAGGTATTGAGTGGGATCTGCCCCACCATCATCGTGCACGCGTCTTTGAACCGGTAGACTATAAAATAGAATCCAATGGTGATGGAAGCAAAACCCTATGGATCGGGGAACTGGAATTGCGGGACAGGATGCGTTGGATCATCGGTTTGACGGTTTATCCGGATAAATCTTATTTTGAGGCTGAGGTGAAGATGTTTAACCAGACCCCTGTGGCCAACTCATTTTTAAGCTGGGCCAACGTGGCCACCCATGCCACCGAGGATTATCAGATCCTCTTCCCTCCGGGAACGGATTATGTTACTTACCACAGCAAAAACCAGTTTACCACCTGGCCTGAAACGGAGGATATCTGGAGGGGAGTTGATTATACCGACGGGGTAGACCTAAGCTGGTGGAAAAATCATCCGGCTCCTAACTCATTTTTCGCATGGAATTATGAGGATGATTTTTTTGGCGGCTATGATCATGGTAAAGAAGCGGGTATCGCTTATGTGGCCAATCATCATGTGGCATCCGGGAAGAAATTCTTCCTGTGGGGCCCGGGATTTGGCGAAAATACCCATGGCGCCATGTGGAATAAAATCCTTACCGAACAAGACGGACCCTATGTGGAGCTTATGGCCGGGGGTTATTCCGATAACCAGCCCGATTATTGCTGGTTGCAGCCCTACGAGACAAAATCCTTCAAGTGGCACTGGTACCCGATCAGGCAGATCAAAGGGATGAAACAGGCCAATTTGCAAGGGGCTGTAAATATAAAAGCTGTTTCCCCCGATTCAATCATGGTTGCAGCCAATACCACAACACCATTTGAGAATGCCCGGCTGATAATCGAGCAGGGAGATGAAATCCTTTTCAACCGTTCGATAGATATCACACCGGCCAACCCTTTCCACACCTTTATGGCTCATCCATCCCAAATCCTTCAAGAAGATTATCACCTCAAATTGCTTTCCTCCGATGGAAAGGAACTGGTAACCTATCACCATGAGCATAAAGCATCCTCTCAGAAAATGCCTGATCCGGTTGAACCTCCTCAAACACCCGAAGAGATCGAAACAGTAGAGGAATTGTATCTGACAGGTTTGCGCATCGAACAATTTCATAACCCCTCATTGGAGCCATATTCTTATTATGAAGAAGCTTTAAAGAGAGATCCGGACAATTTCAGGGTCAATCGCTCGCTGGGTATCCTTTATTACAAAAGGGGGATGATGCAGGAGGCAGAAAAGCATCTTGTAAATGCGGTTGACAGGATTACCCGTAAATACACCCGTCCCCGTGATGGAGAAGCCCATTATTATCTGGGATTAACCCATAAGTACCTTGGAAAAAACCAACAAGCTTATGATGCTTTCTACCGCTCCACCTGGGATTACCGTTTCAATGCCCCGGCCTTTTTTCAATTGGCCCAGCTTGATTGCATCAATAGCGATTTTGCAAAGGCTCTGGATCATATCCAGCGTTCTATGGATGCCAACAACCGAAATTATAAAGCTTATGCACTTAAGGCGGCCATCCTTAGGCATATGGAAAGATATGAGGGTGCTATTGATGTTGCCCGGCAGGCGCTTCAGAAAGATCCGCTGCATCCGTGGGCGGGGATAGAGCTTTATCTGGCTCAGCAAGAAAAAAGCCGCAGAAAAGCCCGACAGACGCTAGAAGAAATGCATCAAGTGCTTCAGGCTAATAAAGATCAGACATATCTTGAAGTGGCTACCCATTATATGAATTGCGGTCTCTGGCAGGATGGTCAAAACGTTTTGTCGGAATATAGCCATCATAAAGATTCCCGGCACCCCATGATATACTATTATATGGGATATTTGCATGATCAGACGGGAGAAACCGGCACTGCAAAGCAGTTCTATAAAAAGGCAGCATCAATGTCACCGGATTACTGTTTTCCGCTGCGCCTGGAATCCCTGAAAATCCTAAATCATGTCATTGATGTGCACCCCAAAGATGAACGGGCACATTACTATTTGGGTAATCTGTTGTTTTATTTTCAAAAGGAAGATCAGGCAATAGCAGCATGGGAAAGATCAAAGGATTTGAACAACCCCTATGTTTATACCCATAGAAACTTAGGTATGGCTTATGATTCAAGGAAGGACGGGCTGGGTAAGGCCATCCGTCAATATGAGCAAGCCATTGAGATCGACAACAGTGATCCCCGTCTTTTTGCTGAATTGGCCAGACTTTATCAGAAAGCTGAAGTGCCTTTCAAGGATAGGCTGGGTATGTTGGAAAGCCATAAACCAGTGATTGAGTTACGTGACGATGCCCTCTCCATGCTGGTACAAATTTATATCCGTACGGGTAAATACGATGAAGCCATGGATTATCTAAAAAATTATCATTTCAGAAGGTGGGAAGGCGGAGGCAACATCCGCAATATTTATGTCAATGCCTACCTGATGCGGGGACTGGATAGTTATCAACATCATAACTATCCGGATGCTTTGCGTGATTTTGAGCAGGCGCTGGAATATCCGGATAATATTGAGGCTGCCAAACGCTATTATGGAGGCCGGCGCGGCCAGATCTATTATTTCATGGGTATGACCCATAAAAAGGCGGGTGATCAGCGTCAAGCTGAGCAGGCTTTTAAAAACGCTGTGTCAGCAAGAAAAGGGGGAGAGGCTTCCTTTCAACATTACTATGAAGCACGTGCCCTGCAAAAATTAGGCATGCATCAGAAAGCCGATAAAATATTTGTGGATATCATACAAAATGGTAAGCGTGAGCTTCAACAGACCGGAAAGTTGGAATTTTTTGCCAAATTTGGCGAGAAACAGGCTTCAGATGTGCAAAAAGCAGAGGCGCATTTTTTGACAGGCATTGGTTATCTGGGATCGGGTAACCGGGAAAAAGCCCGGGAAGAATTTGAACAAGCCCTTCAATTGGATATGGACCATCTTTGGGCCAGGTACTATTTGGAATAGACATGCCTCGAAAGAGGTGATGGCAGATATAGCAGAACCGAATTTTTGGTCATGGTTGGATCCTTTGTGAAATCCCTTCGGGGTCTTTAATGGTAGAATATTTGATGGTTAACCACCAGGGCGCACCAAGTCCTACACAAAGGTTTTTACGGGAATCTTTATTGAGGTTTCCTTCATAAGTCTGTTTCCGGCTTCTTTAGCCGTCCGCTGTGTAATATTTTTGGATTTATAGAATTTTTTGTTATTATTGGTGCTATAGAAGTTGAATTTCATTACCAGTACATTACCAGTATGAAAAAACTATCAATACTTGTGCTTTTAGTGGCAATGTTAGGTTGCGCAGAGAAGAAGCACTATGAAACCAACTGGGAGTCTTTTCGGCAGTATGAGGTTCCTGAATGGTTTAAGGATGGCAAGATCGGCATTTACTTTCATTGGGGTCCCTATTCCGTTCCTGCCCATAAAACGGAGTGGTATTCACATTATATGTATGTTGATGGTCACGAGATCAACCAATACCATACGAAGCATTATGGTCCGCTGGATGAGTTTGGTTACAAAGACTTCATACCCAGGTTCACTGCAGAGAAATTTGATGCGGATGCCTGGGCAGAGTTGTTTGCCAAGTCTGGCGCCAAGTATGCAGGTCCGGTAGCAGAGCATGCTGATGGTTTTGCCATGTGGAACAGCGATCTGACCCGATGGGATGCTGCCGACATGGGACCCAAACAGGATATTGTCGGGAAGATGGAGAAGGCTATTCGCAAGCAGGGTTTAAAATTTATCACTACCTTCCACCACCAGTGGCTTTATGCCTGGTATCCCACCTGGGATGAGCATACCGATGCTTCCAACCCGGAATATGAAGATCTTTATGGATTCAGGGTTCCGGATTCTGCCTGGGATTACCATCCCGACCCCATGCCGGATAAAGCATTTAACGACCGCTGGTACGAGCGGGTTATTGAGGTAATCGACAAGTACCGGCCTGACCTGGTCTGGTTTGATAGTAAGCTTCATATTATCGATGAACAGTACCGGTTGAATTTTCTGAGTCATTACTATAACAAGGCTGAACAATGGGATAAGGATGTGGTCTGCACTTATAAGCATGAAGCATTTAAACCTTTTGCCGCGGTCCTCGATCTGGAAAGAGGCAGGCTTGACAGCTTGCGGAAACGCATTTGGCTCACCGATACTTCCGTGGACAAAGCATCCTGGTGTTATATTGAAAATCCCGATTATAAATCCGTAAATGTCTTGATTGATAATTTGGTAGACCGCATCAGCAAAAATGGAAACACCTTGCTGAATATCGGCCCCAGACCGGATGGTACCATCCCCCAACCCCAAAAGGACCGGTTACTGGCTATGGGTAAATGGCTGGATGTCAACGGCGAAGCCATTTATGGAACACGTTACTGGGAACGCTACGGTGAAGGCCCCACCCAAATTAAAGGCGGCTCTTTTATCGATAAGAAAGATGTTAACTACACGGCAAAGGATATCCGGTTTACGAAAAAAGACAATCTCCTTTTTGCCATAGCTCTTGCCTGGCCGGGAGATCAGATCACCATCCAAAGCCTGAAAGAACTGGATCCCGGTAAGATAAAGTCTGTTTCCTTGCTTGGGCATGGTAATAAGCTTGATTGGAATTCGCATGAAGAGGGTCTGGTGATTAAGGTACCCGGTGAAAAACCTTGTGACCACGCATATTCATTTAAAATTGAATATTCAGAGCCTTTGTAAGTAGCACATCATGATAGAGATCTTGTTTTTCTTTCTGTTACTTTATGTCTAATTGCATTAAACATTATGCTTATAAATTCTTATTGTTCATAAAATGTTTCAATGTCGATTATTCATGGCAAAACTTACGAGTCGGTTGCGCATATCTAAGATTTCCCGGATTATATTTTTGTTGGGTTTCTTTCTGATGTTTATAGGCAGGTTGGCTTATTCCAGCTCCTTTGGTTTCGTGCAAATCCTGGGGGATAATTATAATTGTACCTATCGATATAACATCAGCGTAAACGATGGGCACCGAGTGAAGGGAGAGGACGGAGCTGTATCCGACGGCAGATTGTTGCGTGTGTGTGGATATAACGGGTCCGAAGATGCTTCAGGTCCCTTTAATTCTTATATCTACAACAACACCATCTATGTCGATGAAAACATAAGCTCCGGATTTACTTTCGGACTTTCTTCCGAGGGTATTCTTATTGCGAATAACATTTTTTGCATCCTGGGTCCAACTGCCGCTCTGCCCTGCTGGCCAAGAACAGAAGGCAATCACATTGATCATGTGGTTTTCCGGAACAATCTATATAAACAAGCCAATACGATTCCGCAATCGCTCATAATACAAGACAGCAATCCTTTTTACGGCAATCCGGATTTTGTTAATCCTGGCGGATCGGAGCCGGAAGACTATATCCCCAACAATACCTCGATAATTAAGAACCGGGGTATTGCAATCCCCAAATTGCTTGGCGATCATACGGGAATAGCCAGGGGATTAAGGGTGAATGCTGATATTCTGGGTAATGCGGTTGACGGAGTACCCGATTTGGGAGCAGTTGAAGTTAGTAACAAGTAATTAGCGATGTCAGCTTGCATAGTAAGAGAAATTAAAAGAAAATAAATCGAACCCAACATTAAACTAAACTAAAAATGAACAAATTGAACCGTTTTGCATGGATAGTATCCTTATTGGTTGCCCTATGGCTTTTGACAAATTGCCAGGAGCAACCGGCACAAAAGTATGAACCTACCTGGGAATCGCTTAGTACCCATCCTTATCCACAATGGCATGAGGATGCCAAGTTTGGCATTTTTATCCACTGGGGAGTATATTCTGTTCCTGCCTACCATGAATGGTATGTGGTACGAATAAGTCCAAAATCCAGCTTTGGGGAGAATCTGGGTGGCCCTCCTTATACTGCCGAGCAGGGAGACTTATCAGACAGTGTTTTTCATGCACGGGTAAGCGAAGATGCCAATCAATATCATCGGGAGCATTATGGGGTGGATTTTGCCTACGATGATTTTATTCCCATGTTTAAGGCCGAAAAGTTTGATCCGGATAGCTGGGCGGATCTGTTTAAAAAATCCGGTGCCCGGTATGTTGTCTTAACCGCTAAGCATGGCGATGAGTTTGCCCTTTGGCCTTCTGAACATACCAAACGGAATGCCATGGATATGGGCCCAAAACGTGATCTGGTGGGTGATCTGACGAAATCGGTTCGGTCAAAGGGAATGAAAATGGGATTATACCATAACACTACGTATTCATTTTGGGATGAGCGATATCCCAATAAAGAATGGGTCGGGTACATGAATAATTCCATCAAAGAATTGATCGATCTCTATCATCCTGATATCCTGTGGGGTGATGTCCCTGTAGGACCTGCCCGTGATGAGAATGGGAAGCCTTTGGATGCGGATCACTGGAACAGCAAAGAGATGATCGCCTATTTTTACAACCACTCGGAAAATCCGGAACAGGTGGTTACCAATGACCGGTGGGGGTTAGAACTGGAACCGGAGATTTATGAAAATTCGGAAAGTGCCCTTTCCAAATCCCTCTGGATTTCGCTTAAAGACAGATGGAATGTGGATGACGGTGCGTTTTTAGGGGATTTTCAAACACCGGAAAGACGAAATATAACTGAAATTTATGACCTGCCCTGGGAAACATGCGATGCGCTTGATCCCACCTCCTGGGGGTATAACCGGCAACTGCCTGATGAGAATTATATGTCCGCCAATGAAGTTGTGGATTATCTGGCGGATATCGTGAGTAAAGGCGGTAATTTGCTGCTCAATATCGGACCCAGGGCCGACGGAACCATTCCTGAAGCCATGCAGGAGATACTGCTGGAAGTAGGCAATTGGCTTAATGCAAATGACGAAGCCATATACGGTACTTCATCGTGGAAGACCTATGGAGAAGGGCCTACAAAGAAAGAATTTGGTTCCTGGGACAGGCATGAAGCTGAATATACTTTTCAACCCGGGGATGTCCGGTTCACCAAAAAGGATGATGTGCTCTATGCTATCCTGTTGGAGTGGCCCGGTGATGAGATCATGCTCAGTACCCTGAAAGATGTCGGGGTCAATCATGTTTCCCTGATGGGATCTGAGGCGGACATTCAATGGGAGCAGACAAACCAGGGACTGAAGATATCCCTGCCTGCGGAACCGCTTTCCCCTCTGGCCAATACCCTGAAGCTTGAATGTGAAGCGCTGTAAACGTCAGGCTAAAGACTTTTTCAGCAAACCCTAATGTACCTATCAATCAAAAATCTGAACCATGCAAAGACGTGATTTTCTTAAGAAGCTGGGTGCAGGGTTGCCAATTATCTCGGGATTGCCCGCTATATTGGCAGCCCAGGGCTGTAATACATCGCAATCCATTCCTTCCTATTTGAAGGGATACAACAAACTTTATCTGAATAATCCCCGTCAGGCAGCTATACAATGTTTTTCTGATGCCAGATTCGGGCTTTTTATTCATTATGGGCTTTATAGTATCCTGGGGCGGGGTGAGTGGGTGCAATTTGGAGAAAAAATACCTGTGCGTGAATATGCTAAGCTAAAAGACCGGTTTACGGCTGAAAATTTTGACGCGGATTTTATTACAGATCTTGCCCTGGAAGCCGAGATGAAATACATCAATCTGGTAACCAAACATTGCGACAGTTTTTGCCTTTGGGATACGCAGCATACAGATTTCAACAGCATGAACAGCCCTGCAAAGCGGGATTTGGTTGGTGAAATGGCGGAAGCCTGCAGGGAAAAGAATCTTGGTTTTTTTGTGTTTTATGAGCATGGATTTGATTGGCGGCATCCTCACGGTCCGCATCCCAAAGACTGGGATCACCGCGCTGTTCGCCCCCATTATGATCCTCCGGATCCTTTTTATGCAAGCAAGGAGGAATACAATTTTCAGAATTATCTGGATTATGCCACCGGGCAAATTAAAGAGTTATTATCCAATTATGGATTGGTGGCAGGCGTTTGGCTTGATGGTATTGCCATACCCCTGTCAGGGGATCAATCAAAATTTCAGGTTCCTCAGCTATATGATATGATCCGGTCGATGCAAAGCCAGGCGCTTATCTCTTATAAATGGGGTCTTACCGGGACTGAGGATTACCTTGCACCTGAAAAACCCCAGGTGAAGCACCTTGCCGAGAAGGTAACCAAACCGATTGAGGTTTGCTGGACCCTCCAGGAAGAAGTTCCTCCCGGTTCCAGCAACAGATGGGGATATGTCGAGGGTGCAACCCATATGAAACCGAATACCGTAATGGAACATCTGGAATGGACCGGTGGCATGGATGCCAACTTGTTGCTTAATGTGGGCCCCTTGCCTGACGGATCCATACATCCCGAAGACATCAAAACCTTAAGGTCAGTGGGTAAGCATATCAGAAAGGAAGGGTGGCACGCTTAATTCAACTGTTTCCTGTTGATTGATCGAGCAGTTGCTTCCAGGGCTTTTGTCCTGCCAGTTGTCCTCCATCGATAACAATTGTCTGTCCTGTGATATAGCGCGACATATCATGTGCCAGAAACAGAAAAACAGGGGCAACATCTGAAAATTTGCCTTCCCGGTTAAAGGGTATGTAGCGGTCTATAAATTCCTGCACGAATTCATCGCTGTCTACATCCAGGTTTATGGGACCCCTGACATAACCCGGACAAACGGCATTCACATTGATGTTCAGATGGGCGAGTTCAATGGCCATCGTTTTGGTCAACAGAATAATGCCTGCCTTGCTGGCATTGTAGTGTGCATGCCCTAGCTCTCCGTCAATACCGTTTTTGCTCGACATATTCACTACTGATCCGGATTGCCGTTGGGCCATATACCGGCTAACCTCCTGCGCTACATGAAATGTCCCTGTGAGGTTGACATCCAGTACCTTTTGCCATTCGCTTTTTTCTATTTGAAGAAAAGGAGTGACCGGACAGATACCGGCATTGTTCACCAATACATCAATGGGTGCAATGGCCTCGGCTTTTTGAACACTTGTGCGGACGGCTTCCTGATCCGCCACGTCTATACAAAACGTATTTACCGGATAATGCCAATCCTTAAATTCTTTTTCTGTCTCGGCAAGAGCTTTTTCATTATAATCAAAGATGGTTAGCATGGCTCCTGATTCACCAAAAAGCCTGGCAATTTCATGCCCAATGCTCATGGCGCCTCCGGTGACCAGTACGTGTTTGCCTTTGAAGTTGAGTTCCATCAGAATTCATTTTTATGGTTAAACAATGCTTTTTCCATAACTTCCAAAACATAAGCTATATCCTCAGAGGTATGTTGTATGCTGAAGCCATGATGTGCCGGTCCGCCCCCGTAATCGTGGAAGTAGACACCATTTTTGTAACAATCATAGAGTATTTTCAGAAATACCTGTTTATCATGGCAGAAGGTATCTTTGTATTTTTTTGCAGGTGTCGTGCTGCCGATCATCAGATTAAACCGGGCGCCATAATTGGTGACCACCATATGCAAATTGTGATCATTAATGATCCTTTTTAATCCCGAATATAGCTGCTCACCGGTCTTCTGAAGCTGCGGGTAAAAGTAAGGTTTGGAAGCTTCTTTCATGAATGCCAGGCCCGCCAGCACTGGTACCAAATGTGCATTGAAAGTGCCACTGTGTTGGACTTTGCCGACAGGTGCAAACCCATCCATGATGTCTTTTTTGCCGCAAAAGGCTGATAAGGGCAAACCTCCTCCGATGGATTTCCCAATAGTGGTCACATCGGGAGTAACACCCAGCTCATTTTGTGCGGCCTGAAAAGCATTTTTATAGGCCGTCTGGATCTCATCGAAAAAAAGGACAATGTTGTTATCCGCTGTAAGTCTTCTCATAAGTTGCAGGTATGCCGGATCTGCCGCTATAGCTGCACAGTTGAAGTTAATGGGTTCGATGATGACCATGGCTGTCTCATCGGCATGTTTATGAATGGCTTCTTTCAAGGCTTCCTGGTCATTGAAGGGGATGGGTATGATCAAGGATGCAAATTCTTTAGGGATGCCTGCTGATTCAATATAGGGGTGCTCACGGTTCCTCGATAATTCGGACTGAGGTGGATGCCCTCCCATATAGATCAGTTCATGGTATCCATGGAAATGGCCTTCAACCCGGATGATTTTATTTTTCCCGGTATATGCCCTGCAAGCCCTTATCAGGTGCAAGGTGGCTTCCGAACCGGAGGAACAGAACCTAACCTTATCGGCACAGGCAACTGTATCAACGACCATTGCAGCAAGTTCCTCGTGATAAACCGTTTCAAAAGCATTGACATACCCTATGCTGGCCGCCGTCTCCATAGCTTCGTCGATGGCAGGGTGCGCATTGCCCAAAAGCCCTGCACCATGTGCGCAACTCATGTCTATAAATTCATTCCCGTCAATATCTGTTATTCGGCTCCCCTGTCCGTGGTTAACATATAAGGGCCTGCCAATGGCCTTGTTAAACCTGGTAGAAGAGTTTACACCCCCTGGCAAAACCTGTTGTGCTTTTTCGTAATGGTTGGTTTGGTTATTCATCTGATCGGCGATTATTTGATTAGACTCACATTGTGAACGGAAAAAGTTCGGAAAAATATAAATATCAATTAATTAATCACTTATGCCGGATTGAGTGGAATCGCTCAATTTGGGTCATCATAACCTTTAAGCCTTGCGATAAAGGGTAGGTTACTTTTTTGTACGGGAGAACTCCTTAGGCATGAATAGATCATAAGTTGATGCCTATACAGGGTCTGCTGAAAAATACAAAAACATTTATAGTCAATAGGATGCACGCAGTTATTGTTTGCAAAATGCAGGGTTACTAGCCAATATCTATAAAAAATCTTGCATTTTCTGGGTAATATTTTTTGTTAGCCTTTAGCGCATCATCTACTTCATTGGCTTCAGCTCACAATATTCATATACAGCTTCGCTTTGCCGCCTCGTAGCTGATGTACTAAAGACTTTATCAGCAAACCCTATAGTAGATGCAGCCTTCCAGTATCCGAAGCGAGAGGGATGAGGTCGCAAGCCATCAAGACTGCGGCCGTCTGGAGAACAAACTGACATCGGTTTGACATGGTAATCCTCCTGTTTTCAGTCTTTCATCGTCGCTGTCGTATTGGCGGCAGAGAGGTCCGCTTGCCGTTCAGTGTGTTGAATAGATGATTTTCGTTCAGTAAAGACTGACATGGTTTTTGATTATGGATGCACATAGGAGAACACCCAGTAGTAGAATTCCGACCAAGCAGTGGCAGGGGCATCGCCTTTTATGGTTTCGAAGACCGGAGGCTTCGTTCCGACGACGAGCGCGGGGCCGGTGTGGCCGGCGATTCGATCCGGCTTGTCGGTCCGGTTGAAATTCCAATGCGCGAAGATGTCAACGCTCTGCGCAACAGGAGCAGACGGAACCGTAACGGTGTCGCGGAACAAGGAAGAAAACGCCAATTCGTCCAGATTCCCCTCAAAGGGCCACCGCCAACTGCGGTAGCCAACCGTAAGCGTCCCCCCGGTTGCGAAGGGTTGCTTGCGGATGATTTCCTCATCGAGAATTCGCTTGCCGTCTACATACAGGCAGAGCCGCTTGCCGTTCTCAGACAGCGCGATGTGGTGCCAGTTGCCGTCCGCGATCATTACATCAGTTGCCGTGTGCTCTATTTTTTCCCATTGTTCCTTACCGGTCTTAGCGTCCACGCTGCTTTGACCGAGCTTTGGATCGGTGCGAACTGCAATGTGGCCATTGTCAGTCAGAATTTCCCAGAAGTTGCTCCAGTGTATGATGGACTGGATACCTGGCGTGCGTTTCGCAAAGTAAGCCCAGAACTCGACGGTGTATTCGGACTTCGGTGCCTCGAGGTTGCAGGATAGGGTCTGTTGGAACGCGCCTCCGTGAAGGGCTTTACCGAAGCGTCCATCGGTCAGACAGGCGCCCGGCAGAGTGGGGGACTTTTTTGGTTGCGGCGGCAG
>CAYYLT010000013.1:0-10062 GCA_964472385.1 uncultured Bacteroidales bacterium | reverse complement strand
TTTTGGTTGCGGCGGCAGGTTCACAATGACGGGCTGGAAGGCCAGTCGCACGCGGATTTTGTCTTTCCCCTTTGTATAGCGAGCGGGGATTTCAAATTCGTCCTCCAGCCAGCGGAGGGTCGGGTTGCGGTCGGCACGGTACCAGGTGCGTTCAACCACCCGTTCACCATCCACGAAAACCTGTGCGCGCTGGCGGCCAAACTGCTGGTCGCTTCGGCGTCGTAAGCGCACGCCATCGTTGTCGGGGCGGATAGCGACAGTGAACTCCGACGCGATCTTTACCGCGCGTCCAGTATCCGTCACCTCTCCGGGGACGAAGCCACCGGAGTATTGCTTGTGCTTATAGGAGCAGCCCTCGTAGCGGGATGTCAGAGAAACGACGGCGCCGTCCGACTGGTAATTGTGAGCGCGCTCGGAGGCAGAGTTGCCCACGTCAAGCGTGTCGGTCTGGACAAGCGTAGGCGTATCAATGCCATAGTAGAAGAACGCGCCGTGATAGTTGCGCTTTGCGCCGGGATTTCGTTGCCACATGTTTTCCTGGCGCACGTCAATGCGGTTGTAGAAAGGATAGCATTCGCCGAGCATATTGCGCGTCTGCATCCATTTGTTACGCCTATCCTGGCAGATCAGCGGACCGCTATAAGGGCCTCGAAAACCCCAGCCGTAGCCGCCCCAGCTCTCGGCGCCATCGCTCTCGATTTTGGCGGTTCCGCAGCCATCGATGTAAAAACGAATGTCTTCCTCGCAGATCGCGCGGGATGCGAAGGTGCCGGATACCAAGTGACCGGTTCCACGGATCGATGCGTACTCAATGTCGCCATCGCCTTCCGGTGTGTAGGGATCACGGTAGGCGGCGCGGAAATAGCCGCATTCAGCCTTGGGATAGGTCGTCTTCTCCGACGGACGGATTGCGAGCTCCGCCCTGATTTTGACCTCTTCGGGAAGGTTGGTCTCTGCCGTTACCTCGATCCGCGCCGCCTTCCAGAATGGCATGGGAAAAAAGTTATATCCATGCGCGGAGATGTATTCGTTGCCTTGCTTGGTGACTTCCAGCCCCTGCATGACCATCTGCGTTGTGGTCGCGCCGCGCACATTGCCGAAAAACCCACCGAAGGGAACGTCAACGCAGGGCTTGTTTAGGTCGTCGAAAAACAGGCGTACGCGGATCTTCTGCAAGAGGTCGGGATGGTAAGGCTCCATTTTGAGCGAGAGGGCGGCGATTGAGGCACTGCCTTGGGTTTCCAGTAACGTTTGCGTTCCGCCGGGAGCCAGTGTCACTGCGGCTGTGTGACGCACATTCCCGTCTGTCGGCTTAGGGTCTTTGCCAGGCGTTATTGTCAGTGTCCGTTTGACGTCCTGCAAGCGCGGCAAGAATTCTTGATAAGTCGGGATGCCTTCGGGCGTCGTGTAACTGTGGTAGACCACGGTGCCCCAGCCGCCAGGCGGGTTGAGCAGACGGACGGAAGTCGTGATCTTGCAACTCTTGCGGAAGAACATCGGGAACCAGGTGCGCTTAACCCAGTTGATATACATGTCGGTCAGCGGAGCCTCGAAGCCGGCGAGCGTCCCGAACTCGGACGCCTTGATCGTGAACTGGGGCTTCTCGGCGCCGTCGAAGTAAAAACGATAGACGGTTTCCGGCGCGTTGTAATTGATGGTACCGGTCCATGGCATGCCTTTGTAGCCTGGGTGCCCCCGGTGGTTGTAAAGTTGATGGATGCAGCCCGGCCCGTCCACATCGAAGATAACCCATTCCGCCGTGGCGGAATCCTGATAAAGCCACCAGTTCCAGTCTGCGTTGCTGCCATCCTTGGCTATACTGCCGGTGTAGTTGATCCGAACGCCGTGCTTGAGGAATGGCAGCGACTCGACGTCCGTCAGGCCGCTAACGCCTTTGGTCTTCTCCTTGTCACGTGACGTTGACTTCTGGTGGCTGATAGACAAATCCTGCCTTTCCTTTACAGGCGGTTTGTCGCCCCCGTCTTGCGCAGCGGCGAAGCCTGTCAGCAGACCAAAGACGAGGCTGGCAGCAATTAAGGTAATTATGATATCTCTATTTTTCATAGCATCAGGTATTTTATTTTATTATTCGTCATACATGATTTTGAATGCCAGTGCATGATCGCATGGCACTTCTGCCGGAGGCTGTATGATTAGTTCCCCTGATGTCTGTTCCCATTGGATGGTACTGTTGCTGCCCAGAAGCGAGATATTATCAATTTGGATCCGATCCTGAGAGAGTGATTTGATTTTTACTGGTTCGTCTGGAATATCGAGTGTAAAGGCATACAGATGGTCACCTTTGGTTGTAAACCGGATATCTTTGGCCGTGTGGGGTTTGTTGCTGCGTTCACTGAGATGACCCTCGACGATCTCTGTAGGTCCCTCGCCATATTTTTCCCAGGTTCGGGTTCCATAAATGGCTTCGCCATTAATATCCAGCCATTCCCCCATTTCCAGCAGGCGTTTTTGCACCTCCTGAGGTATTTCTCCGTTTGCCTTGGGCGTGATGTTCAGCAATACCGCGCCGTTTTTGCTCACCACATCCACCAGAAAATCGATGAGTCTGTTGGTGCTCTTATAGTTTGGATTTTGCACATTACACCAGGCATCCCAGTCAACCGAATCATCGGTAAGCCAGTGAAAATCTACTTTCGTACTCATCCTGGAACGCTCCAGATCCAGCACGGCTGCATGGGGTTTAAGGTCTTCAAATTTATAGGTGCAAACGACTTCCTGATCACGCTCAGCAGCCTGGTTGTAAAAGTGGCTCAGGAATTCCAGCCGGTATTGCTCCTCAATAATGTCGAGCCGGTTATCAAACCAGACCAGGTCGGGATGGTATTTGTCAACGACCTCTTTTGCCCGGTTATACCAACGCTTACAAAAATCTTCACCCGGCATGGGTTCAGGTTTTTCTTTGGCCATACTCCAGGCGGTAGGCGGAACTTGGGGTCCATAAAGATCCTCATATTCCGGGTTGGAAGCATCCGTCTTTTCATTCCATGTGGGATACCAACCATATAACCATTGATGGTGCAGGGTGGCGATGAATTTCAAACCCTGTTTCCGGATGGCCTTTTCCATCTTTCCGACAATATCCTGTTTGGGGCCCATATCGGCTGCATCCCATTCAGTCAGATCACTGTCCCACATGGCAAAACCATCGGCATGCTCCGCTACCGGACCGGCAAATTTGGCACCCGCCTTTTTAAACAGCTCAGCCCACGCATCCGGGTCAAATTTCTCCGCTTTGAACAGGGGGATGAAATCTTTATATCCAAATTCATCCAGGGGGCCATAATGTTCTTTATGGTATTTATTGATCTTATTCCCTTCCACATACATCCAGTGGGAATACCATTCCGTTTCATAGGCGGGGACAGAATAAGGACCCCAATGAAAGTAGATTCCGAACTTGGCATCCTTGAACCATTTAGGGACTTCATATTTTTGGAATGATTTCCATTCCGGTTGATAGGGTTTTTCTTCAGAACAGCTGAACATCGCTAACAGAAGAAGGAGAATGGATAGTTTTTTCATCATGGGGATTGAAATTAATTTGGATTATATACAGGCAATAGTAAAAAAAATAATTTGATAATTTGCTGCTGTACCATAAGGAATTGATAGGAATTTGCTTTTATCCTCGTCCATCACTTTGCCCTCAATTAGCCGTTAAACTCGTTTGATGCAGAGACACTAGTCTCAAAGAGGAAGAAGTTCAAGGTGCAAATTGCCTTAAACGTTGAACATAAAAAGTAAAATACGAGCCAAGACCCCCATCAATCAATTATTCTGCAATTAAGGCGTGGAACAGTTCTGCTCTATCTTTGGGGAAAAATTTCCAGGTTATCTGTCAGGGTTGTACGGTTATCCCTTTTGTATAGTAGGGTCTGCTGAAAAACACAAAAAAAAATTAAAATCAATAGGATATACATATATATATATATTGTTTCTGAAATGCAAGGTTTTTTACGGATATTTAATAAAAAGCTTGCATTTTTTGCGTTAATATTTTTTGTTAGCTTTAGCACATCATCTACTTCGTTGGCTTCAGCTCGCAGTATTCATATACAGCTTTGCTTTGCCGCCTCGTAGCTGATGCACTAAAGACTTTTTCAGCAGGCCAAGTAGGGGTAAACCTGCTTTTAATTCATAATCGTAAAAATTCATGAATCATGCAGGCTAAAATATTTTATTATTCGTGATACATGATTTTAAATGCCAGCGCATGATCACAGGGTGCCTTTGCCGGAGGCTGTATGATTAGTTCCTCTGATGTCTGTTCCCATTGGATGGTACTGTTGCTACCCAGAAGCGAGATGTTTTGTATTTTGACCGCATTCTGTGTGCCTTTTGCGAGTGATCTGATCTCCAACGGTTGTTCAGGAATACCCAGGGCCAATGCATACAGTACATCTCCTTTGGTTGTGAAACGGATATCCTGGGCAACATGATCTTTATTCTTATGTTCAGTTAGCTCTCCGTCATCTATTACCTCTGTAGGCCCTTCTCCATAAATATTCCAAGGACGGGTTCCGTAAATAGCTTCACCATTGATATCGAGCCATTCGCCCATCTCAATCAGTTGTTGTTGCACTTCATCAGGAATTTCTCCATTGGCCTTGGGGGTGATATTAAGCAACAATGCTCCATTCTTACTGACAACATCTACCAAAAAGTCAATAAGCCGGTTGGTGCTTTTATATCTGGGATTCTGCACATGACACCAGGAACCCCAGTCCACAGAGTCATCCGTAAGCCAGGGAAAATCTACTTTGGTGCTCATTCTGGAGCGTTCACGATCCAGCACTGCTGCATGGGGTTTGAGGTCTTCAAGTTTATAGGTCAAAACTACATCCTGATCGCGTTTTTCCGCCTGGTTGTAATAATAGCTTAGCAGATTCAGGCGGTATTGTTCGTCAATGATATGCATTTTACTATCAAAGTAGAGCAGGTCGGGATGATACTTGTCAATCACTTCAACCACCCTGTTATACCATCGGTCATAAAAGTCCTTTCCGGGCATTGGAGAAGGTTTTTTATGGGCACCAACCCAGGCAGAAGAAGGAACCTCTGGACCATACAGATCCTTATATTCAGGGTTGGAGGCGTCGGTATTTTCATCCCAGGTCGGATACCAGGCATAAAGCCAGTGATGATGAAAAGTGGTAACAAATTTTAATCCCTGCTTGCGGATCGCCTTTTCCATCATCCCGACAATATCCTGTTTGGGCCCTTTATTGGCTGCATCCCATTCAGTCAAATCACTGTCCCACATGGCAAAACCATCGGCATGTTCGGTTACCGGGCCGGCAAATTTCGCACCCGCCTTTTTAAATAGCTCTGCCCAGGCATCAGGGTCAAATTTTTCCGCCTTGAACATAGGGATGAAATCCTTGTAACCGAACTCATCCAGCGTTCCATAATGCTGCTTATGGTATTCGTTGATCTTATGACCTTCTACATACATATAATGGGAATACCATTCCGTTTCATAGGCGGGGACTGAATAGGGTCCCCAGTGAAAGTATATCCCAAACTTGGCATCCTTGAACCACTCCGGAACTTCATACTGGTGAAATGATTCCCATTCCGGTTGATAGGGTTTTTCTTTTGCACAGGCAACCATCGCCACCAGCAGAATCAGAATCCATATTTTTTTCATTATATTCACGGCATTGCGTTGTTAAGGTTTGTTGAAAAAGCATTAGTGCGTTAATTATTATACGGCAAAGGAGAGCTGTATAGTAATACTGCAGGCTGACGCCATTAGATGCGCTAAAGGCGAACTTAAAGTTATCCTGCATTATTCATAAATTTTTGCAATCATGACTTACATGCACGATAAACCCGACTTAGCCTGTATTATTAATACAGGTTAGATAGGAATAATGCATGAATTATTCGGGTTATGAAAAAATGCATGGAAGTATTACTGCCCCCAAAGATTCATTGTTATGCATTGACATGCTGGAGCGCTTTGTCGTTGCTGGCCAACACGTCGACAATCTTTCTTTTATACAGTTCTTTCAGTGAATCTCTTGCCGGACCCAAATATTTTCTGGGATCAAATTCAGCGGGTTTTTCAGCCAGTACTTTTCTGACTGCTGCTGTAACCGCCAAACGCCCGTCTGAGTCGATATTGATCTTACATACCGCTGATTTGGCAGCTTTTCTCAGTTGATCTTCGGGAACGCCAATAGCATCTTTTAAATCGCCGCCATACTTATTGATGGTTTCGATCAGATCTACAGGTACTGAAGAAGCTCCGTGCAATACGATCGAAAATCCGGGAATTCGTTTTTCAACTTCTTCGAGGATATCAAAACGCAATGGGGGAGGTACCAACATGCCATTTTCATCCCTTGTGCACTGCTCGGGCTTGAATTTATTGGCTCCATGCGAAGTGCCAATGGATATGGCCAGTGAATCCACATTGGTTTTCTTGACAAAATCTTCTACTTCATCCGGCTGGGTATACACAGATTTGGCAGCTTCCACATCATCTTCGATGCCTGCCAACACGCCCAGTTCTCCTTCAACTGTAACGTCATATTTGTGGGCATATTCCACAACTTCCTGGGTTAGCTCAATGTTTTTTTCATAGGGATGATGGGAGCCGTCAAACATAACAGATGAAAATCCCATATCAATGCACGATTTACAAACTTCAATGCTATCGCCGTGATCAAGATGCAAAACAATCGGGATCTTGAACCCCAGTTCTTCTGCATACTCCACTGCACCCTTGGCCAGGTGTTTCAGCAATGTTTGGTTGGCATATTTTCTCGCACCCTTTGATATCTGGAGGATAACAGGGGATTTCGTTTCTACACACGCACCGATAATGGCTTGTAGCTGTTCCAGGTTGTTAAAGTTGAAGGCCGGAATGGCATATCCTCCTTCAATGGCTTTGGCAAATAATTCCTTTGAGTTTACTAATCCCAATTCTGTGTATGATACCATCGCTAATAAATTTTAGGTTTGCATTAAATTTTAAGAGTAATTGAGTCATATTTTTAATCTGTCCAAATTAAATAAATCTTTAGAAAAAAGTTGCATAGATCACCCAATTATTTTGGACAGCATTATTTTAATCTTAATAATACAGTATAGATAAGACATTTGAACTGGTATCTGACTTTACGAACAGAGCCATGCATTGGAAAATGTTTAATGCATTGTTAAGGATTAACCGGCATTATGCAATGCATATTGGATTTTGGGTTCTTGGAATTTTTTCATTATTATTGTCAAAGTCTGATCAAGAGAGCCAATAGCTTAGTATCATTGCAAAATCAAAGCAAAGATTTATCATAAAATTTTTCTATTATGGACAGAAGAAATGCAATAAAAAACATGGGTGCCGGATTAGCGGGCATTACAATGGGAACGGCGGGTTTTGGGAAAAATGCTTTTGCCGGACACCCTGAAGCAGAAAATTACCGTAAGGCCACCAGGGGGCTTCCGCCGGTTAAGATTACCAATGTTAAGGCTATTGCTACGCAACCGGATGGCATTGAGCTGGTGGTGGTCAAGGTGGAAACCGATGAACCGGGATTATATGGCGTTGGGTGTGCCACATTCCGGCAAAGGGCCCATACAGTTGTATCTGCTGTTAACGACTATCTTACACCTTTTTGTAAAGGGAAGATTGCCGATAACATCGAGGACATATGGCAGATCACCTATCAGAATTCATACTGGCGCAACGGGCCTGTATTAAATAATGCCCTGAGCGGTTTGGATCAGGCGCTTTGGGATATCAAGGGCAAAAGAGCTGGCATGCCTGTGTATCAGTTGTTAGGAGGGAAATGCAAATTTGCAGTGGACACCTATACCCATGCCGGTGCAGGATCAAAGGAGCAAGTAGTTGAAAACGTTCAGCGGTATATGGAACAGGGTTACCGCCACTGCCGCATTTCTGTGGGAGGATATGGTTCTGCATCTTTATCGGGTGAACCGGATTTCAGGAAGGCGGGTTTCGGCTATAAAAGTGACCGGGTATACACACCAGATATCTATCTAAAGAAAACACCACAACTTTTTGATTATGTTCGCCAACAATGCGGAGCGGATATTGAACTGCTCCATGATATCCATGAGCGGGTTCAACCGATCGATGCCATCAATCTGTGCCGGGAACTGGAGCAATACCGGCCGTTCTTCATTGAAGATCCTTTTTCTCCCGAGAATATAGGTTATTTTGAACAGTTGCGGCAACAGACCAGCGTACCGATCGCCATGGGTGAATTGTTTAACAATCCGCATGAATGGATTGAACCGATGACCAAACGGTGGTATGACTATATCCGGGTGCATATATCCCAGGTGGGAGGGATCACTCCGGCCATGAAGATAGCCCGGCTGGGTGAGTGGTTTAATGTGCGAACGGCCTGGCACGGGCCCGGTGATGTTTCTCCTGTTGGGCATGCTGCCAATGCGCATATTGACCTGGCAGTATGGAATTTTGGTATTCAGGAGGCAGCCAGAAGCATCCGTTCTTCCAGCGACCGGCTGTTGGCTATATTTCCCGGTACACCGTGGGTAGAAGACGGCTACATGTATATCAACGAAGCGCCGGGCCTGGGCGTAGATGTCAATGAGAAAGAAGCCGCCCGTTTTCCCATACAGGATATCCGGATGAACGACTGGACCCAATTAAGAAGGCAGGATGGCACTCCGGTCAGGCCTTGATATTGCAAATGTTAATGATTAATGAAGGTATTGTATGAAAAGGTATTCCATTTTTCCCGTTAATGTGATGATCATGCACCTGCTTTTGGCATGTGCTCCTTCGCAAGAGCATGAAGGTGTGAAAACGGAGTTCAAGTTTATCGAATCCTACAGGCAGATCCATCTGCTGGTCAATGAAAAACATTTTACCTCCTATCTGTTTGATACGACTTTGATGAAACCTGTACTGTACCCGGTATGCTCACCTTCTGAGATCCAGGTGCAAAGGCAGTTTCCATTAAGACGTGTTAAGGGTGAGAGCAAAGATCATTCCCATCATGTAGGTGTTTTTTTTACCTATGGCAGCAAAGGAGAAGTCAATGGCCATAATTTCTGGGCCGGTCAAAAGGGGAAGACCCGTATCAATCATGAACAGGTTCTGAAAAAAGAGATACAGGCCAATCAGGCTACACTTCAAACGCGGTCAAACTGGATTGGCAAAGAAGGAGATGTCGTGCTGGTCGAGGATCGAACCATGATATTTAGCGGTGATCAATCGGAGCGAGCTATTGATTTTACCTTTAGCATGAAAGCCCAAGAAGAGCCGGTGGTTTTTGAGGACACCAAAGAAGGATTGTTTGCTATTCGTGTGGCCGATTGGCTTAATGAAAAGGATGGAACCGGAACCTATCTGAATTCCCGTGGGGAAAAGACGGCCCAACAGGTCTGGGGTAAGCGTGCAAAATGGATCCGGCTGGAGGGAGAGCACAACGGCAAAACCATTGGGATTATCATCATGAACCACCCCAGCAGCGTTAATTATCCCACTTACTGGCACGCCCGGGATTATGGACTTTTATCAGCCGATCCGCTTGGGCAGTATGTTTTTCAAAAAGCTCGGGGCATGGAAGATTCCGAGCCTTTGAACCATGAAATTCCTGCCGGCGATAGCGGATTATTCAAATTCAAAATGATCATCTATGAAGGGGAGCGCACAGCGGATCAGATCAATAAAGCCTTTGAGGATTATGCTTCCTGACCTTTTCAATGAGCGTGGGTATTGATTTTAGGATGGCGCTAAGCTATTTTCCACTGTTAACTCTACAATTTATACTTATATTTATTTGCAATAAAAAACAAAAAACATTATGGGTCAACATATTTTTAGTTTCTTCCTATTGCTATGGATTTTTTCCGTGGCAAGTCCATTGCATGCTCAAAAGAGTGAAGCATCTAATATATCATACCAAAATGCCGTAAAAGAACTTCAGGTCATACATGAAGGCAATCCGGTTTATTCTGTGGATGATTTATCTCCCAGGCCACAGACCCTTACCCTGAAGTGTAATGCAGGTTTGCCAGCAGGAACGAATTTACGGC
>CAYYLT010000012.1:0-23030 GCA_964472385.1 uncultured Bacteroidales bacterium | reverse complement strand
ATAGAATTTTTTGAACATAATACGTAAAATACTAATATTTTAGTGTTTATAAATTTTTATTCATTTTTTATGAATAATACAGGTTAGAAGCCTTCAAATACCCCCAGGCCAAAAAGGGCATAATCATATTTGACAGGGTCCTCCGGATCGAATTTTTTCAGTTTCGCCGTAAGCTCTTCCACTGCCGGCCAGTCGTTTTGCTTTCTTTTCAGCAATCCCAGTTTGCGGGCAACGTTTCCCGTATGGACATCAAGCGGTATAAAGAGGTCTTTCATCGGGATCTTGTCCCATAATCCAAAGTCAATACCCTGCCGGTCTCTTCTTACCATCCATCGTAGAAACATGTTCAAACGTTTGGCTGACGAGCCTTTGGAAATGTCAGCTACATGCTTGCGGGTTCTTGTCGGATGCGGCAATTCAAAAAATGTGCTGTGGAAATTTTTCAGGGCTTTAGTCATACTGCCCGATGCACGATAATTGCTTTCAAAGAGATTGCGAAGGCCATGATGATTAAGATAAATATTTTTAAGGGATTTAAGAAAATAGACACAATCTTCTCCCATGAAAGTGCGGTGGTTAAAATTTTTAAAAGGTTCCAGTTCTTCCTTGCCCGCTTTGATGATAAAGTTATAGGGTGTATCATCCATCTGCCGGAGCAAACGGTTCATATTCGCTATGATGGTGCAACGCTTACCCCAGGCAATTGTGGCCGTAATAAATCCGGTTATTTCTATATCGCGCGGATCTTCAAACTGCTTGGGAATCTGGATCGGATCTGAGTGAATAAATTGTTCGCGGTTGTACAACCGGTACTTTTCTTCAAGGAAATTATGCATCTCAGATTGTTCGATCATGATAGCCTCTATGATGATGTAAATGTTGTAAAAGTATAAACACTTTATGGTTGAATCTTATTTTATCGGTAGGGGTAAACCTACCCAAATACTTCAATGCTATCATAATGAAGCCGGATTTTCTCATGCTAGGTTGCCTGGATCCTACCCACAAACCATCGCACATCCATAAATGAGCAGATCGAAGTTTATGCATAATCCGGGATAATATGAATGCCACTTGAAATTTCGCTTTGTGCAAAAAAAATTACTGTTTCAGCTCAGGCTGTCGGTGATAAAATGCTCTATGCACTTGCTTTAGTGGAATGCAAAAATCCAGCCAATATCTATGGTTATTGGTAAAAGATCGGTTGATTAATCTATAATGCCCTTTTGCACGGCATATTTGGTTAATCTTGCGTTGTTGGGCAGATTCATTTTTTTGAGAATGTGATTTCGGTGGTTGTTGATGGTATTTTTACTTACTGAGAGTTTTGCTGCAATTTCTGATTTATTTAATCCCCTCGCCAATAAGGTCATTACCTGAAATTCACGGTCGGTAAGTTTTTCATGCAGCTCCTGGTGCTTTTCGTACAGAGAATCTGCGATTAGCTCAGTCTGGATTGGTGTATAGTACTTTTTGGATTCAACAGCTAGTTTAACAGCTTTGATGAGTTCTTCAAGATTGCTTTCCTTGTTGATATAAGCATAAGCCCCGTTCTTGAACATTCTTAGAGATAGCCTTTCTTCGGGATGCATGGTAAAAATAATCACCGGCAGCCCGGGTCTCAGCTTTTTTAACGCTTTAAGTACATCCAACGCCTCTTTTCCGGGTATCAATGGCTCCAGGATGACAACATCAATGGCTCGTTGCTGTATTTTTTCAAGCAACACATCACCATTTGATGCTTCATCCACAATTTCAAGTTCTTGTGTCGCTTCAAAAATTAGCTGCAATCCTGTTCTTACTACTGCATGAGGGTCTGCGATGATTGTCCGGATCATCTGTCATTCTTTTTCATGGCAGTTTGCCTAATGCGTTTAAGGATGATAACCGTTGCATATTATGCGCTAAAATTAGAGGGATTAGCTTATACCTGCATGGACGTATAATGATGGCTAAAAATAGGGTATATGGTGTAAACCACGATGACATGAGGATTAATTTATCTTTAATTCTTTATTAATGGATGTGAAGAATTGAGGATAAATCTTATTTATAGCGCATCAAGTTTAAGTTATTGTTAAAAGCGTTTAAATGAATTTGTTAATGTGTCTACGATCCTTTATGCTTAGGGGATTTGATTGTAGGATAAATCACTACACCTGGATGGTAAAAATGACTATTTCAGGGGTGAAGTTTTCCCTTTATACTTGCCACGAAAAATGAATTTTTTAACCTTAAACATTTTACAGATTATGAAGAAAATGATTTTTACGCTTCTATTGATGACGGGCATGGTCATAATGCTTTATGCTCAGAACACGCGCATTGAGATGCCCATAAGGGCGACGGGTGGGCAGGTAAACGACACCCTTGACGACGGTACTGTTGTTACCCTCAATCTTTCCAGTGATGATGCGGAACAGGAGAATGATGAGGTAGACACGCCCTATGATGACGATCTGGATGCAGGATGGGAAGGAGCAGCAGACGATCAGAATGTATTGACCATGGGTTTAAGATTCAGGGATCTGCCAATACCACAGGGAGCTACCATTGATTCTGCATTTGTTTATATGCATACCCATGAAGGCAAAACGGCAGAAGATGTTGCCGAAATAACTATTGCGGGAGAGGATACAGACAGTGCTGCAACTTTTGATGAAGCCAATTTTAATGAGGATTATTTGCTAACAGACAGGACTGAGACTTCCGCCTCGGTTAAGTGGATTGTTGATGAGGACTGGGTTATATGGACAGAGTACCGTACACCTGATATCAAAGATGTTGTCCAGGAGATCGTTGATCGCTCCGGTTGGAAGTATGGCAATGCCCTGGCATTGATTTTAAAAGGTGAGGATCAGGGTCCCAGTGATTTCGAAAATGCACGGGAATTTGAGGCTTTTGAAAATATCGCTGATCCGGAGGATGAATTTCCGGATGGTACCCCGGGAGATGGAAAAAATCATCCGGAAAGGGTACCCCGTTTGGTCGTTTATTATACGGCAGAGCAAAAAAGCCTTGAAATGCCTATACGGGCCACAGGGGGACAAGTCAATGATACCCTCGATGATGGTACGGTGGTAACTTTGGATCTATCTTCCGATGATGCTGAACAGGAGAATGATGAGGTGGATACGCCTTATGATGACGACCTGGATGCAGGTTGGGAAGGTGCAGCCGATGATCAGAATGTATTGACCATGGGTTTGCGCTTCAGAGATATGGCGATTCCTAATGGAGCAGTTATCGATTCTGCGTTTGTATATCTGTATACCCACGAAGGCAAAACTGCTGATGATGTAGCAGAAATAACCATATTAGGGGAAAATGCAGATCATGCACCCACATTTGATGAAGAACATTTTAATGCAGATTACCTGCTTACTGATCGCCCGGCTACTTCAGCTTCTGTGGATTGGACTGTTGCTGAAGACTGGATCATATGGACTGAATACCGTACGCCTGATGTGAAAGCGATTATTCAGGAGATTGTTACCCGTAACGCATGGAATTATGGCAATGCCCTGGCATTAATCTTCAAAGGGAAAGATCAGGGTCCCAGTGATTATGAGAATGCCCGGGAATTTGAAGCATTTGAGAATATTGCTGATCCAGAGGATGAGTTTCCTGACGGAACACCCGGAGATGGTCGAAATCACCCGGAAAGGGTACCCCGCATAATGGTTTACTATAGCTATCCGGATTCCATAAACTATGTGCCCGAAAAATATGCATCTGACGCTGAAGATGATGAAGGTAGCGATGATAGCGATGACAGTGATAACGACAACAGCGATGATGATGCCACAGCCATTGAGAAACCCTCTGATCGGAATGATTTGCTTAAGGTTTATCCCAATCCTTCGCGTGACGGTAATGTATTCATATCGCTTCATGGTTCCCTGAAAGATGCATCTGCCCTGGTAACTTTCTATAACCTGACAGGTAAAGTGGTCAAGCAACTGGAGTTAAGACATCTGGAAAATCAGAAAATTCATGTTGGAGATCTGTCCAAAGGGATCTATTTGCTCCAGATTAACCAGGGATCAAATGTTTATACGAAAAAACTCATTTTGCAGCAATAAAGCGATTTGGTTTGTTTATGAAAAATCTGCCGGGAATATTTTGCCGGCAGATTTTCATCATCTTTGGGATAAAAACAAACGCATAGAAGCCAAGCTTATTTTGGATAGTAAAAATGATGAACGTTTTAGCCGCTGACTGTGAAGGCAATGATTTCTGGAATCATTTGAGCAGCCAAGCCCCAAGACCTATCTGAATTTATTTATATATAATTTAAATATGGCATTCATGATCACAACACCCCTTAGCTATTGTCGAATTGTTTTGTTGTTTGCCTTTGCAATGGTTTTGATGCAAACGACACATGCACAAAATTATCGTATTTCCGGAAAAGTTTTTGATGGTGAAACCGGCGAACCCCTGCCCGGTGCTTCAGTAATCGTAAAAAGTTCCGAAAAAGGTATTTCCACGGATATAAAGGGTGCATTTGAATTAAAAGGTATAACGCAAGATCAAATAACGCTCACGGTCTCTTATGTGGGATATAAAAGATACACCATGGATCATGATTTTTCGGATGATCCCCGTCTGCAGGTAAACATTCAACTCGAACCTTCCTCAGAGAATATTAACGAGGTGACCATCGAGGGTCAGACTACGGGGCAGGTAGAAGCCATGCTGGAGCAAAAAAGAGCTGAAAGCATTAAAAATATTATATCTTCCGAGCAGGTTGAGCAATTTCCTGATATGAATGCTGCCGAAGCCATGCAGCGAATACCTGGTATTACCCTTCAGCGCGATCAGGGTGAAGGACGTTATGTTCAGTTAAGAGGAACTCCTCCTGAATATACAAGCTTTCAGGTGAATGGTGAACAAATACCCTCTCCCGAAGAGGGAGTCAGGTATGTGGGCATGGATATCATTTCAGCCGATCAGATCCATAAAATAGAAATAGCCAAAGTCAATACACCCGATATGGATGCCGATGCCATTGGTGGAGTAGTGAATATTGTAACCAAAAAAGCCAATAGTCAGATTCCTGAAATTAGAGCCTCTGCCGCTGTAGGTTACAATAATTTAAGGCAAACCAATAATTCCCAGCTCCAGTTTTCCTATGGACAGCGCTATAACGGATTTGGTTTTTATTTAAACGGCAGCTATTTTGTTAATAACTATGGTTCAGATAACATGGAATTTGAGTACATGAAAAGTACATTTTACGGGAGTCAGCAGGAAGGGATTAATAACTATTATATGCAATACGATGAGGTGCAGCTCAGGCATTATACCATTTCCCGGGAAAGAACAGGCTTTAGCGGTACGCTGGATTACAAGTTTAATGATAACTCCTTTATTTATTTACGGGGTATGTACAACCGGTTTTCAGATGATGAGCTGAGAAGAAGGAAAATCTATACGCTTGATGACGCCCTTTCCATTAAGAATTATTTGTACGGAGGAGTGGAGCATGACATTAAAGACAGAATTAAGATTCAAAATCTGAATTCGGTTAACTTTGGTGGCGAACATAACATACTTGAAGCCAAACTGGATTATGAAGGAGCATATTCATATGCATCTGAAAATCAGCCAGACAGGTTGGAGGCCATTTTTGAGAACCCCGGACAGGCTGTAAATATCAAATTCGATATGAGCAATCCCGACTGGCCCAGGGCAAAATTCCCTCAAGTTGATTTTACGGATAATGTGTTTCAGTACGACCAGTACGAGATGGAAGAACTTTTATTTCAAACAGTTGATGTTCAGGACAGGAACTTTACCGGTAAGATCAATTTGCAGATTCCCTATGAATTTAATGCTGGTAATGGTTATGTTAAGTTTGGCGGAAAAGTGATGATGAAAGATAAAGAGGTAGATCTTTGGGGTCAGGAATATGGAAATTACAGTACTTCCCACCCGCTTTATGCCGGGGAGCCACCAGAATTGTTAATATCAAAAGTTAGTGACGGTTTTCATACCACGAACTTTTTAAATAAGGGTTATGCCATGGAGGCCATGCCCTCACCTGAAAAACTCAGGGAATTTTATGAATTTTATCCGCAGTTTTTTAGATTAGACCGGGATGAAACAAGGGAGGAAAGCTTTGACGGAGATTATGAAGTAACGGAAGACGTTTATGCCACTTATTTTATGATTCGCCATGATATTGACCGTTTAAGATTAATAGGAGGTGTACGTTATGAGAATTCTAATGTAAACTATCATGCAAGAAAGTCGGTGCGTGACACCGTCACCAATAAATATTTAAGTGCAGATACTACCCACGATGAACGAGATCTTGGTTTTGTGATGCCCCAGTTTCAGGTTCGGTATGAACTGGCTCCCAATTTCAACCTGCGAGCAGCAATAACTTATACCTATTCCCGACCAAATCTTGAGGATGTAGTGCCTTTCAGGGAGGAAGATCGCCATGAGGTAAGTTATGGAAATCCGGATTTAAAATATCCCCGGGCCATGAACCTAGACCTACTGGCTGAGAAATACATTCAAGGTGACGGCATCCTTTCCGGTGGGCTGTTCTATAAGAAGATCGACAATTATATTTACAGCTATGTGATCAGGGCTCATGAAAGCAATCCTGGAATGGGGGGACACAGAAACCGCATTGAAATACCCCTTAACGGTACCAAAGCTTTCGTATATGGAGGTGAATTTCAGGCACAGTTTAAGTTGAAATTCCTACCTGGATTCCTGGAGCATTTCGGCGTGTTTTCCAACTACACCTATACCCTCTCCAAAGCCCATTTGTATAAACGTTATCCTGCAAATGACCATCAGCATCGAATCAGTTTGGGAGCTGATTACTATGAATATTTTAATACCCTGGAAGAAGAGGTGATCAGCTTACCCGGACAGGCCATGCATACAACCAACCTGGCATTGTTTTATGATAGCGATAAAATCTATGCCAAGATATCCGCCAATTACCATGATGACTACCTGAATAAACTGGGCGAAGATCCGGATTTTGATGAATATTATGATGAAGCCTGGCGCCTGGATTTTACGGCAAATTATTCAATCATGGACAATATGAAGGTCTTTGTGGATTTGGTCAACCTGACCAATACTCCCCTCAAATATTATATCGGGGATCAAAACAGAATATTGCAGCAGGAATACTATTCCTGGTGGGGCAGAATCGGATTAAAATTTAACTATTAAATCAATATGATGCACAAGCAAAAAATGAAAGTACTGCAATGGCTGACAATAATGACAGCCATGATTTATTATGGCTGTGATAAAAACAGTTCACAACATGATTCGTATTCCATAATCGATTCCACCGTTACACCTATGGTGGAAACTACACCGGTACCTTCGAGGGCCGGAGAGGATGCTGCCGATGACCCGGCGATCTGGATCCATCCTGAAGATATAATGAAAAGTAAGATTATCGGGACGGATAAAACCGGGGGGTTGGCTGTCTATAATTTGCAGGGTGAGGAAGTATATTATTACCCTGTAGGCAGAGCCAATAATGTTGATGTGAGCTACAACTTCCAGATGGGTGACCATAAAGTGGATGTGGTTGCAGCCACTAACCGCAGCGACAATACCCTTACCCTGATGCGTGTGGAACAAAGTACCGGTGAACTGTTTGATATAGCAGCAAGGAAAATGGAATCAGGCCTAGCAGAAGTATACGGAATAACAACTTATGTGAGCCCCCAAACAAACCACCATTATGTTTTTGTAAATGGCAAGGAGGGAATGGTAGAACAATGGAAATTGTTTGCCACGGATCAAAATAAGATTGACGCTGAGGTTGTGCGAACCTTTCAGTTAGAAAGCCAGCCCGAAGGAATGGTTGCCGATAATGAAAAGGCATACTTGTATGTAGGAGAGGAGAACCGTTGCATATGGAAATATGGTGCGGAGCCTGATGACGGGAACAGCAGACAGAAAGTTTATTATTCAGATACTTCCAATCCGCAAATAGATTATGATATAGAAGGCCTGGCCCTTTATTACGCTTCCGGCGGTAAAGGATATCTCATCGCATCCAGTCAGGGCAATAACTCTTTTGCCATTTTTGAACGTTGGGGTGATAATAAATACGTTACCAGTTTCAGAGTAAAGGAAGGCAGAGGAATTGATGGATTAGAAGAGACCGACGGGATTGATGTCATCAACAGAAGTTTTTCAGCAACATTTCCCGGAGGTTTTTTTGTGGCTCAGGATGGATTGAATTATGAAGGCGATTCACTGAAGAATCAAAATTTTAAGCTTATTGACTGGCGTGATATTTCCCGCCTGGTGGAGCCTGCTTTAATGGTCGATACCGCTTACCAGCCGTAACCAGCAACATACAACCAGAAACGAGATGGCAATTGGCCGGATTGGCCTGCCATCGTTAGAGCGGACTCAACGCAGTCCGGTGGGATTTGTTAAAAGACCATCGCTGGAGTAAGGATAGTGGGAAAGCTTTTGGCAATCTCATATAATTGTTCTTATGTATTGACAAATATGCCATCTTTAAGGGTAAGTTTGCGATCGGCCTTATCAGCTAATTCCTGATCGTGGGTTACAATGACGATGGAGGGGTTGTATTTATCCCGCAATGAGAAAAAAAGATCATGCAATTCTTCCTTGTTTTTGGAGTCAAGATTACCGGAAGGTTCATCGGCCAGTATCACCGTGGGTTCATTAATCAGGGCTCTTGCCACAGCTACTCGCTGTAATTCGCCACCAGAGAGTTCATTGGGGCGGTGATCCAGACGTGCTTCCATTTTAAGAAAGCTTAGGATCTCCCGGGCTTTTTGTTCAGCTTCATTTTTTTGCATGCCCCGGATATATGCTGGGATGCAGACGTTTTCCAGGGAAGTAAATTCAGGCAAAAGGTGGTGAAACTGAAAAACAAATCCAATATATTTGTTTCGGAAATCAGCAATGTGCTTATCTTTCAGTTTATTGATGTTTTGACCATTGTAAAAAATGTCCCCTTCATTGGGTTTGCTCAATGTTCCCAGAATCTGTAAAAGGGTCGTTTTACCGGCTCCGCTGGGGCCCACAATCGATACAATCTCACCTTCACCGATCCGAACATGGATGCTTCTTAATACCTTTAAATTGCCAAAGGATTTGGTTATCTGCTTTGCTTCGATCATAAAATTTATTGTGCTTTTGGTGGCTAAAATTAATAAAGATTTGCATTGACAGAAGAAAATCGGATACAATTTATCATGTATGCCGGAATAAAATGGGGGTATCGGGCATGACTATGAACCTATATTTTGTAAACAATAGAGATGTTTATCCTGTTGATTTTAATGAATTTTGTGTTTTTTAGCAGACCCAAAAGGAGGGGTAAGGTAGCGTTAGTTGATCAAAGCAAAGTATATATAGGCAACATAGAATAACAGGAAGGATAAACCATTCCATCGATTTAGAAGGGCTCTGCGAAGGGGCAATAAGAAAAGAAACAGTAAAAGTGAGACGGCCAGCATCCAGAAAATATCCCAATCAATAATCATGGGATTGATTTGTATGTGTTCGATGATACTGGTGATCCCTAATATTGCCAGGATATTAAAAATATTTGAACCTATGATATTTCCAATGAAGAGGTCGGTTTCTTTTTTGATGGCCGCCAATATGGAAGTAGCTAGTTCGGGAACACTGGTGCCAAAAGCTACCAGCGAAACAGATATGGCTCTTTCGCTGACTCCTAGTTTTTCAGCTATTTGAACGGCGCCTTTGATTAAAAAATCTGCTCCATAAATTAAACCCAAAGAGGAAATAATGACCAGCAAAAGTGAGATCCACAAGTTAAAATTCGGTTTAACCAGGAGATGTTTATGTTTAAGATTTTTTTTCCTTGAGCCTCGTATTGATCTGAAAATAAAGCTACTCAAAAGAATCAGAAATATCAATCCTTCCCACCACTCGAGCCATAGATTGCGTATAAATATATACAGCAGAATGCTGGAAAACATCATCATGGCCCAGTCTCCTCGAAAAGATCGTTTATGAACGTGAATGGGCATGATGGCCGCAGTAATGCCCAGCACCAATGCGATGTTGGAAATATTAGATCCTACCACATTGCCTATGGAGATATCCGGATGAGCCTGAAGGGCAGCATCGATGCTGACTACCAGTTCTGGGGCGGATGTGCCAAGGGATACAATAACAACGCCTACGACAAGCTTGGATATTTGAAAATGTGCAGATAAGGAAACCGCTCCCCTGACAAGGAATTCTCCGCTGGTAAGCAAAATGACCAAACCTGCAATCAGGTAGAAGAACTCCATAGAAGGGGATTAATTGTCGTCATCGGAAGAGGCAGAATCTTTCCGCCGGGATGCGTCATCTTCACCCTCATCACTTTGCGCATCAGATTGATCCTGGCTATCAGGAAAATCATAGTTATCCTGACGATCTTCGTCATTCATATAGGAGTCGGCTGAATCCGGTGTTTGATTGCTACCGGATTCAGTCCTATTATAGGATTCGGCTGTATCCGGGATATGACTGTCATCCTGTTCTGATGATTCATGGGATTCACTTTCGCCTGAATCAGTATATTCATCTTCCCTGAAATAATTATCTACATCATCAAACTTCGTGCTCTCTTCCAAATCGCTCTTTATACTTTTGATATCCTTCTGGATATCTCTTGTATGCTCATTAAACTCACTTTTAATATCATCGGTGGCTTTCTTGAACTCATTCATACCTTTGCCCAAACCTCTGGCAATTTCAGGTAGTTTATTGGCACCAAATAAAAGCAATACAACCAAAAGGATAATGAATATTTCGGAACCGCTTATGAAAAGAATCGTCAACCACATGATGTTATATTGTTAAATCTGTTCTATTAACGCAAATATATATCATCTTCTTTTATCCAAAAAGCCCTGAATTTAACTTAGGGCTTTTTTTATTGAATGACCTGTTATCTCTTGTTTTTGGCCGTACTTTTTTTGGTCTCTTTTTTTTGTTGTTTGGGCTGTTGTTTTCCTTTTTGTGGGGGTGTTTTGACTTTTTTATGTACGGTATCATAAACCACAGGTGAAGCGATGAACAGGGAGGAGTATGTACCGACAATAACCCCTACCAGAAGAGCAAAAACAAACCCCCGGATCACTTCTCCTCCGAAAATGAATATGGTAAGCAGCACAACAAATGTTGAAAGGGAAGTACTGAATGTACGGCTTAAGGTGCTGTTCAAGGCTGTATTGATGATGCTAAACCGTTCCCGTTTCGGATAAAGTTTGATATATTCCCTTATCCTGTCGTAGACTACCACCGTATCGTTGATCGAGTAACCCACCACGGTTAATATGGCCGCAATAAATGCCTGATCGATCTCCAGAGAGAAAGGCATAACCGTATAAAACAAGGAAAAGATCCCGAGGATGATCAATACATCATGAATAAGGGCTGCCAGTGCGCCTAATCCGTACTGCCAGTTCCGGAATCTTCCGAAAATGTATAGGAAAATGATTACCAAAGCAAACACCACTGCCCAGATAGCCTGCACTCTGATGTCATCCGCAATGGTCGGACCTACCTTCAATTCACTTTGAATATATTCCGTGGTGAATTCTTCGAAAGAGGTGTTTGCTTTTAAATGAGGCTGAAGGCCCGTATAGAGTTTTTGAACCACTTCCTGATCTACCGCCCTTCCTTCCTGGTCGACTTTATATTTAGTCGTAAGTTTGATTTGGTTATCTTCGCCAAAGATTTTCACTTTTGGTGCATGGCCAAAATCATCTGCAAGGCTTTCTTGTATATCCACAGAGCTTACCGTTTGATCAAACCGGATCACATATGCCCGTCCGCCAGTAAAGTCGACACCTTCATTGAGGCCACGGAGCGATAGGGAAACCAGACTTATCAGGATCAGCACGAAAGAGATCGCATAGAAGGTTTTTCTTCTGGGGAGGAACGGGAAATTGACATTTTGAAAAGCTCCTTCCGTAATTTTGGTGGCAAAAGTGATGCGTTTGTTTTTCTCCAGGTACCGCTCAAAGATCAATCTTGTGATAAAGATAGCCGTAAACATGGAAGTCATGATACCAATGAGCAAAGTTGTTGCAAACCCTTTGATGGGGCCTGTTCCGAAAATATACAATATGAGGGCTGTGAGGAATGTAGTGAGGTTTGCATCGACAATAGCCGAATAGGCATTTTTGTAGCCATCTTTAACGGCAAGTTTCGCGCCTTTACCACCGCGCAGTTCTTCTCTTATTCTATCGTAAATAAGGACATTGGCATCCACTGACATTCCAATAGTGAGTATGATACCTGCAATACCCGGCAGGGTAAGCACAGCGCCTAATGAAGCCAGTACCCCAAAAATAAAAAACATATTGGCAAGTAGCGCTATGTCGGCTACCAATCCTGCTTTACGGCTGTAATAGAAGATCATATAAAGCATGACGACGATAAAAGCAATAAAGAAGGAGCTCATTCCGGCATTGATGGCTTCCTGGCCCAGGGAAGGTCCAATGGTATGGCTTTGTATGATCCTTGCTTTGGCAGGTAATTTACCCGACTTGAGGACATTGGCAAGGTCTTTGGCCTCCTGGACTGTAAAATCTCCGGTAATGGAAGACTGACCTCCCTTTATCTCCTGTTGCACCCTTGGTGCAGAATATACCAAGCCATCCAACACAATGGCAATAAACTCATTCACATTATTTTTTGTCATTCTGGCCCAGGTTTTGGCCCCTTCGGTATTCATCGACATGGAAACTTCCGCAGTGGCCTGATTCCTTCCAAACTGTGCCCTGGCATCAGAGACCACTTCTCCGCTTAACGGTGCCTTGCCTTCCCGGCCGGTAATTTTTAATGCATATAAAGGAAAATAATTGCCTTCTTCATCACCCTGGTATGGGTTAACACCCCAGTGAAATTCCATGTCTCTGGGAAATACCGATCTTACCTGATCCATTTGGAGGTAATCGTTTATTTCAGCAGTATCGCGGTAATGAGCCAATCCGATTACAGGTCCTTGCATAAGTTGGTTATTCCTGGGATTGACCATGGGCTGAAGCAGTTGGAAAAGTGGATAATCCTGGGCGATTTGTTGTTGGCTGGCACTGGTGTCGAGCTGACTGGTGTCCTGCTCTTCTATCTGGTCAATGAGTGCCTGTTCTCCGGTGGTATCCCCGGCCGGCTCCTCTTCTGCCTCCACTTCCACTTCCTCTTCCTGATTGCCTTGGGATAAGAGCTCTTCAATGCTTTCTTCCTTGACTGTATCCTGCTGCTGTTGAAGCTTTTCACGTGCTTCTTTGATTTGTTTCACTTTTTCATTGGCCTCAACCATATATTCATATACCTGAGGATTCTGGTACATTTCCCAGAATTCCAGGCTGGCAGTGGTTTGCAGCAAATCTTTGACCCTTTCCTGATCTTTAACACCCGGCAGTTCAACCAGTATTCTACCGGTTGTTTCCAGTTTCTGTATGTTGGGCTGCACAACCCCAAACCGGTCAATTCGTGTACGAAGAATATTAAAGGTGTTGTCAATCGCACTCCCGGACTCCTCCCGCAATACATCCAAGACTTCTTGGTTGGTTGAGTTATAGTCGATCTGATCCCGAAGCTCATAGGTATTGAAAATGGCAGCAAGACGTGCATTTGGGGCTATTTCTTCAAATGCTCTGCCAAATAGGGTGATGTAATCTTCCTGGCTTTCCTCTTCCAATTCGTGGGCACGGTTTAGTGCCTGCCTAAATGTGCTGTCCTGGCTATTGTTGGACAATGATCTTATGATCTCCTCAACTTGTATTTCCAGGATCACATTCATCCCACCCTTCAAATCAAGCCCCAGGTTGATCTCCCGCTGCTGACATTCGCGGAACGTATACTTTCTGATACCCAAAAAGTTGTATACTTCTTCGCTGGCCATTGAATCAAGATAGGCTTGTTTTTTGTTTAGATTACCCTGGGCATATTCCTCCGCATTATTCTCCACACTTGAAGTAACTACCGTGAAAGAAAGGTAATATATACAAATTAATGTCAGCAAAATCGCTACTAATCTAATGGCTCCTTTAATCTGCATTGCTATGGCACTTTTTTAAATTGAACGTGTTGGTTAACAAATGTCGTGCAAAGATATATTTTTTTTTTGGAATCGCACGAAGAATTCTTATTGATAGAACGCGGGTTAAGCTTAACCTGAATTATTCCCAAAAAATAAACATATTTGTGTAATTTTTGTGATACACAGATGGATCATACAGCTTCAATCCTTCAGGTCTAAAGCTGTTGAGAACTGAACAAAGGATAATGAAAAATTTTTCAATACGTTACATATCCGAATCCGGTTATTAATTATATAAGTATTTTTTAACAAACGCCAAGTAACTTTATTTGTGAAGACATTGTTTTGGATATTCCGCTGGATTTTTACTTATATATTATTGGGATTGGTGCACCTTTACAGGTGGGTTATTTCACCCTTAAGTTTTTCTTCCTGCAGGCACATACCAACCTGTTCGCGATATATGCTGGAAGCAGTGCGGAGCCATGGCCCTGGAAAGGGATTTTTACTTTCCTTAAACCGGTTATCACGTTGCCATCCCTGGGGTACCCATGGTTATGATCCGGTTCCCCGGTTTCTTATTAAAACCTATCGGAATGGTAAAAAGGGTCAAAGCATGAGTAGGTTGAGAGAGCATTAAAAACAGATGCGAACCGGGTTCCTTACGCTTCCAGCTTTGAACCGCCGCTGTGCTTTGGCAAGCACCTGAAACTTTCGAACATGCATTATTTGTATCGAATCCACTTCCAGAGTTCTTTATAATTTACTTTTTTCCCGTACATCAGAATACCGGTATGATATATTTTTCCTGACAACCACGTTGTGCCGATAAAGGTGATTATGAGGAGTACCATCGATAAAAGTACTTGCCATTCAGGAACACCAAATGGCAATCGAGCCATCATCAGTACGGGTGAGGTAAAAGGTATAATGCTGAACCAAAAAGCAATTCCGCCCTGGGGATTTGAAATGCCATTTACCAGTACGATAATGGCCAGAATGAGAGGGATGGTGATAGGCAGCATAAATTGCTGCGTGTCGGTTTCGTTATCAACAGCTGATCCGATGGCAGCGAACAAAGAGCCATAGAGTAGATAGCCTCCCAGGAAAAAAAAGATGAATACACCAATGATCAGAACAAAATTGATGTCCTGCAAAGCTTTGAAGATATGGGACCCGCCAAAATTCTGTGAAAGGTCGGCGGATGGTTTTTGTCTTGAAGTTTCCTGAAAAGGCATGGCCTGGTCAGCGCTCTTGTTTTGCATGATACTGTGCGCATTGATTTCCTGGGCTGCCGGTGTAGTCATTTCAGGTGCAATAAGTGGTCTGAAACCCGTCACAATTATTATTGTTAACAAAACCCATAAACCAAACTGGGTTAATCCTACCAGTCCGATTCCGATAATCTTTCCCATCATAAGCTGAAAAGGTCTGACAGATGAGATCACGATCTCTACAATGCGATTGGTTTTTTCTTCAATGACTCCACGCATGACTTGAGCGCCAAACAGGAAAATGAAGAAATAAATCAGGAACCCTCCTATGTAACCGACAATCATGGCTAGCTCCGTGCTGCTTTCTTTTTCTTCTCCTTGTTCTGTCCATTGGATGGTTCTGATATGAATGCGGGTTTGCACAGATCTGAGAATATCCTCGTCTATTCCATGTGCTTTTAATTTCTGCTGCTCCATTTTTTGTTCAATGGCATCCGAGATGTGGCTTTTGACTGATAAAGAAATCTGTTTGTGGGAATACATGACCACTGAATTGGGATTATTGGACACAAGATGGGTAATATACAATAATGCATAGTAATCTGTTTGCTGAAAGTTTTCCTTTATATCTTCCGGTTTGCTTTGCGGAAGGTATTCAAATTTGATATGTTCCGTTTCAGGTAATTCGTTAACAAAGATATGGGAACTATCAATTACTGCGATTTTTTTTACTTCTTTGTCTTCCAGTGTAGTTAACCAGGCAGGTGCAATGACGATCGCCCCAAATAGCAGCGGGCCCAAAATGGTCATGATGATAAATGATCTTTTTCTAACCCGTGTTAAATACTCCCTTTTGATGATTAATGTGATCTTATTCATCTTTAAACATCTGAATTACTAATGGTTTTATGTTTGGTATTCATTGACGACATTGATGAATATATCATTCATACTGGGTATTTCTTCCCGGAATGACAGAACCTCCGCTACAGGAATTAATGATGAAAGCAGTTCATTTTCTGCACTACCGTGCTGGATTTTTACCCGTAAAACATGGCTGTCATGGATGCTTTCATGCTCCAGTATTTTGTAATGATTATTCAATGATGCCCTTACCTGATCAGGGTTGCCTTTGTATTCTATTATGTATATGTTCGCTTTGTACCGGTCCCGGATTGCATGCATTGATCCTTGCAGAATACTTTCGGCTTTGTTGATCAGGGTAATGTGGTCGCACAATTCTTCTACCGAACTCATATTATGGGTAGAAAATATGATTGTAGCACCTTTTTTTTGAAGGGCTTTAACTTCATTTTTAAGCATTTTGGTATTTATGGGGTCAAATCCGCTAAAAGGTTCATCAAATATAAGCAATTCCGGTTCGTGAATTACGGTGGCTATAAATTGCAATTTTTGTTGCATGCCTTTGGATAGTTCTTCAACTTTTTTTTCCCACCATCCTTGTATTTCAAATTTCTCAAACCAGTATTTAAGCTTTTGTACCGCATCCCTTTTGCTCATCCCTTTGAGCTGAGCCAGATAAAGAGCCTGTTCTCCAACTTTCATTTTTTTATACAAACCCCTTTCTTCGGGTAAATAACCTATATGAAAGACATCACCCAATTTGATCTTTCGACCCTTGTATAGTATTTGTCCATGGTCCGGAGCAGTAATCCGGTTAATGATTCTGATCAACGTTGTTTTCCCTGCTCCGTTGGGGCCCAGCAAACCATAAATAGAATTTTCCGGGACTTTCATATTCACTTGCTTCAGTGCATATTGATCGATATATTTTTTTTCAACGTCCCTGACAACCAAACAATCCATCCAGTATTAGTTTTTTGTTTTGTCATGCGAAGATAATAATTCTTTAGGGTTATTTTACGATGCAGCAGGAATCTTATCTCACTTGTATTCATACATACGTCAGGTTTGGATTAGGTGCAAGCTATCGGATCCGATGTTGTAGTTGTTTAATTTGAAGTTTTGGTATCGCAGCAGACACCCAAAATTTCCATCGCATTTTGCGCTTCCTGTTTCAGCCATGAAACAATGCTGGTATGTGCTGTTTTTATCAATAAAAGATAATTTTTTGTCAATAAATCGTTTATTATATTAGGATATCTGTAGAAATTGTATTATTTTTCCAGATAGAGGTGGGATACATAAGATCATTTGCGGAATCATTTAAAATTTAAAATCATATTGTTATGTCTACATCAGAAAGGAAATCATACGAGCAAAAAGCAGAAGTAATCACAAAAAAGCTGTTGTCACGGCTTTATGCATTAGAAACCAGATCTTTACAAGCAAGAATGCAAGCCGAAGAAAACATCAATAAACTGAACAAGGAGTTGGGAGATTTAGCCAGCCAGAGGGAGGAACTTGAGAAAAAATACTATGATTTGGCTCATGCCAGTGAAACGCAATGGAAAAATGTTTCCGAAGAATTTGAGAATTTGGTGAATCAAATTAATATTGACAAACAGGCTTTTTATGAGAAAGCCCAGACATGGTTAAATGACTTGAACCAAAAGATTGCCGATCTGGAAGAAAAAGCCAGGCACTCAGGACAGGAGTTTAGGGAGTCTACCCAGCCGCAACTGGAATATCTCAGGGATCAAAGAGTTCGCTTGCAAAGCACTTTGGCGGATCTGAGAAAAGAAAGTGGTGGAAGATGGCAGGAGATAAGGAGCAAAATTGACGAGGGCCTGCAAAATATGAGTACTGGCATCAATAACCTATACCAGAATTTTCAGAAGCGCAGGCAGGATTATTCTGCCGAAAAGTTTTATGAAAATGCTCAGGTATGGCTTAACGACTTTAGTGATAATATTTCCGATCTTGAAGCAAAGGCCAGTCAATCCACCCAGGATGTAAATGATGCCATAAATCAGGAGCTGGATTATGTTAGGGAACAGCGCCATAAGATCGCTCAATATCTGGAAGATATGAAGCATGAAACAGGGGAAAGATGGAAAAACTTCAAATCTGATATAGAAGAGAGAATTTATGGCGTCCGCTCAGGAATCGGCAAAGCTTACCAATATTTTCAGAAAGGTAAGGAAGATACGGCACAATCTGAATCATCTTAGTGTTCCAAAACCATGATCTTCAGTTGATGAATGGCTTAAGGATGATCCTTCGGGTTGGGATAATTTTGTGCACCCTGCCGATGATTTGAATTTCATGTCTGGAAAAACCTGTTGATGATATCCGACTGGATGATCAAACCGTATGGAAACCTGATCTGTCGCACCCCATCGGCAAGGATACCATAAACGTGAATAACTACTTTGAGAAGTTTACCATTGTTGATAGCTTTCCCAGGGGAACTTTCCCGGTATATTACGAGGATTCTCTTTTTGAGCTGGATGTTTATCAAATTAAAACCACCCATACCATGCAGGGATCGCTCTCCGGTTATGTTGATTCGGTGAGTTATATCGATTATTTGAGCCTGCATATCCGGGTATGGAATACTTATCCTACTGATGGCAAAGTTCAGGTCTATTTCAGGAATGCTTCGGAGTTTATAGTTAATTCTTTATTTGATGCTCCAAAAAATATTGATAATGGGAAGCCTAACCCGGAGGGGAAAGTCGTACAACCCAACAAGCCATACAGGTTTTTCATACCATTAACTTTTTCCCATGCATTTTTCCCATGCAAGGTTCATCCAGGATCGTAGACTTCAATTTTCTGGAGAAAAATCTTCATGATCTTGATTTTATGGATTTCCAATTGCATACCGATTTGTTTTCCCCGGGATAGTGGAGGAACGATTATTTCTTCACATTTAAAATCATCGAGAAAGTGAATTTGTTTTTCAGTTATCCCATACAATTGTTTTTGGTTCCCTGGAGGGGTAATACGCCTTATATTGGTGAAATTTTGGAAATCAGCAGGACAGGGATTGAATTTTGGTGCCGGAATTTCATTTCAGAACAACCATACGCAATTTTATATGGTAACGGATAACCTTTCAGCACTTAAACCGCTGGATTCCAGAAATATAAATATTATATTCGGATTCAATCTGTTTTTCGGATGCAGTGAAAACTCTGATAAACGGTCTAATGCAAGAACGCCCTCTTCACCCGGTTGCTTTTGGATAAAACGCCCTCTGGAAAATGAAAAGATTATGCCGTAAGTAAAATGTCAGCAGACCAGGTTGTGTGGGCTTCTTTTTTCGGAATATTTCTATTAATTTTGGCTCAGTTAGCCTGAAAAATAAAGGTTAACATTCAGAAAACCTTAAGATAGACGTATTATATGACGCTTATTAAGTCGATATCCGGTATTCGGGGAACAATTGGGAATTATGAGGGAGATAATCTAACACCCGGCGATATAGTTCGCTTTACATCAGCATTTGGTTATTGGATCAAGCAAGATGCAAGTAAGCTATCCACCAGGGTGGTTATTGGCCGTGATGCCAGGCCATCAGGGAATATGGTTTACAGGATTGTTTCAGGAACTTTAATGGCTATGGGCATTGATGTGGTAAATTTGGGGCCGGCTTCCACCCCGACCGTTGAAATGGCTGTTATCAATGAGGGAGCACAAGGTGGTATTATTATTACTGCCAGCCACAATCCTGTTGAATGGAATGCACTTAAATTGTTAGACCATCAGGGTGAATTTCTGAAGGAAAAAGCCGGAAAGGAAATGCTTTCCCTTGCAGAACAGCAAAACATTGCTTTTGCTCAGGCGCATCAGCTGGGCAAAGAGATGCATCAAGATGATTATCTGGCCTATCACATAGATCAAATTATGGATCTTCCTCTGGTAGATGCAGATGCGATATCATCCCGATCTTACACCATCGTGGTGGATGGCATCAATTCCGTAGGTGGTATTGCCATACCCCAATTGTTGGATTCATTGAATGTACAAAAAGTCATACCGTTGAATTGCACTTCCGACGGTTTTTTTGCCCATAATCCCGAGCCTTTACCCGAGCATCTGACGGGCATAACCCGTGCGGTTAAAGAAAATAATGCTGATTTGGGGTTTGTTGTTGACCCTGATGTGGATCGCCTGGCTATAGTGGATGAAAATGGAAATATGTTTGGCGAAGAGTATACCCTGGTAGCTGTTGCAGATTATATACTGGCGCACAATCCTGGGAATACCGTTTCCAATCTGTCATCAACAAAAGCACTGGGTGAATTAACCCGGAAATATGGTGCCGGTTATTTTCCATCAGCAGTTGGAGAAGTGAACGTTGTTGAAAAGATGAAGGAAACTGACGCTGTGATTGGTGGGGAAGGGAATGGTGGTGTTATTTATCCTGATCTCCATTATGGAAGAGATGCATTGGTAGGTGTTGCCCTTTTTCTTTCCTTTCTTGCTCGTTCAGGATTAACCTGTTCTCAGTTGCGCAAGAAATATCCATTCTATCATATCAGCAAAGAAAAAATACAATTAACGCCGGGGCTTGATTTGGACTACCTCCTGAAAGAACTGAAAGACCATTTCAAGGAAAATCCTGTTAATGATACAGATGGGTTAAAGATAACGTTTTCTGAGGGATGGGTTCATCTGAGGAAATCCAATACAGAACCCGTTATCAGGCTTTATGTTGAAGCAGATGATTCTAAAACAGCAGCTAACCTGGCCGGTGAGATCAAAGATGCTGTAAATAAGATGATATAATAGAATTTATCCTGTATGGAGAATGCAGTATCCCCAAAAACCAGGCTTTTTTATATATACAATTTCAATATGAATAGCTAAATTTAAGAGATTTACTGTTGTTGTGTCTAAGGGAGGCTGCAGGCTACAAACATTTTTATGTTTTTTGTTGTTTACCTGCGTTATGCTACAACCTAAACTTAAAATACATTATGAATGACCTTGAAATTGCTACCAAAGTGCAGATGAAACCCATCCAGGAGATAGGGTCGAGATTGGGAATACGTGAAGAAGATCTGGAATTGTACGGGAAGTATAAAGCCAAGATTCCACTGTCTTATATTGATCGGGAAAGAGTAAAACAAAGCAATCTCATACTGGTTTCAGCCGTTTCACCGACTCCGGCAGGGGAAGGGAAGACCACGATGTCCATTGGTTTATCGCAGGGATTGAATAAGATCGGCGCAGATTCTTCAGTAGTATTAAGGGAGCCCTCCCTGGGTCCGGTATTTGGTATTAAGGGAGGTGCTACAGGAGGCGGATATTCGCAAGTGCTTCCGATGCAGGATATTAATCTGCATTTTACCGGTGATTTTTCGGCCATAGAAAAAGCCCACAATTTACTGGCAGCTTTGCTCGATAACAGCATTCAGCATCGTACCTCAGATCTTGACCCAAGAACCGTATTGTGGCGGAGGGTCATGGATATGAATGACCGGGCATTGAGAAAAACATTGGTGGGATTGGGTGGAAGAACTTTTGGCGTACCGCGGGAAACGGGCTTTGATATTACCGCCGCTTCTGAGCTCATGGCCATTTTGTGTTTGGCAGAAAACTTTCATGATCTGAAGGAAAAGTTGGGCAACATTTTTATCGGATATACCTATGACCGGAAGCCGGTATTAGCAAGGGATCTGAACGCTCACGGAGCCATGGCTGCATTGCTGCATGATGCCATCAAACCCAATTTGGTCCAGACAACTGAAGGGACGCCTGCCATCATACATGGCGGACCGTTTGCCAATATTGCCCAGGGAACCAATTCTGTGATCGCGACCAAAACGGGTATGTCTCTCTCCGATTATGTGGTAACAGAAGCCGGATTTGGATTTGATCTGGGCGCTGAAAAGTTTTTTGATATCAAATGCGGTTATGCGGGTTTATCGCCTAAAGCAGTAGTGCTGGTGGCAACTGCCAGGGCATTGAAATACCATGGCGGGGCTCCCCTTGACAAAGTAAACGAACCCGATATAGAAGCCCTGAAGCAGGGTATCGAAAACCTGGAAAAGCATATCGAAAATATTCAGACATTTAATATCTGTGCGGTGGTAGCGATCAATCAATTTGTCACAGATAGTCAGGAAGAGCTTGAATTGATTAAAAAACGGGCCGAAGCTAAAGGTATAGATGCTGTGATTACTGATGTTTGGGGAAAAGGAGGTAAAGGTGCTGTTGAATTGGCCAAAAAAGTCAAATTTGTAGCCGATAACTGTAAGAATAAATACAAACCTATGTATGACTGGGAATGGGATATACATAAGAAAATCAGCACAGTCGCCAAAAATATCTATGGCGCTGCAGCCATTGATTATTCTGCTACAGCTCAATCGGATCTAAGAAAGATCAATGATCTGGGATTAAGTAAGCTTCCTATTTGTATTGCTAAGACACAAAAATCGTTGTCCGATAATCCTAAATTGCTGGGCCGGCCCAAAGATTTTGTTGTAACTGTGCGTGAAATTGAGCTTTCGGCGGGTGCGGGATTTGTTATTCCTATAACCGGAAAAGTTATGCGTATGCCAGGGCTACCCTCCAGGCCTGCCGCAGAAAATATCGATGTGGATCAGGAAGGAAATATTACAGGGCTGTTTTGATTGAAACAGCCCTGCTTAAAGGTAATCAACTAAAAAAAAGAATTTTATAAATTTACCCAGCTCCTCAGCAATTAGGATGATAGCGTTAATACCCTAAATCTCTGTTCTTGCTTAGAGATGACCAGGTGGAATTCCCGGGATAAAATATAATCATTGAAAGCTTAGATCATGCGGATTGTTCAAATTCTGGTTATTCAGGGTCTGCTGAAAAACACAAAAAATGCCTATAATAAATAGAATGCGTACATTTAT
>CAYYLT010000011.1:0-24006 GCA_964472385.1 uncultured Bacteroidales bacterium | reverse complement strand
TATACCTAAAAAACCTTGCATTTTTCAAGTGAATATTTTTTGTTAGCCTTTAGCAAACCCTAACTAAAATATTGAAATTAAAATTCCGGTGATTCAAACGCGGCACGGCCACAGTACCGCGTTTGTTATTTTTTGATGTAATAGATTTGAAAGTGCGGTAACGCGTTTAAGGGTTTGACGGGTCATTGAAGGTTTGACGAAAAAGATTGACAAAATAGGGTGAGGGTTTGACGAGGAGTTTGAGCGGAAGTTATTCGATGGTCATCCGTCAGGAGCCGGACACGGTTCATTGTATTCGCAGCAAACAGCAACTCAATCACACATTCAAACTCATTCAAGCATTGAAGCATTGAAGCATTCACGAATAATTCCCCCATTCTCTGGCCTTTCCCCGTCTTCCACCTCCATCTCCCTGATGCATGGCCTTTAGCTTGGCATACCTGAGAAAGGTTGCAAAAGCTGATATCCTGCATATGACATATCCATAGTACCCGTCCAAAAATCCCAGTTTAAAAAAATAATTCCGGAGAAATTTGGCAGCAGATTTGACCAAAATTTTCAGCGTATTGCTGCGCCTGCCTTTCTCAAAAAGAGCGATAGCAGCCTCTTCCGAAAATTTATTGGTTTGATCGATATGTTCTTGTATGGTATAGAAACAATAATGAAGCAAATCACCAGTCAGATATTCCCGGGAAGCGCCTTCTTCGAGCTCGTAGCGGTCGTGGGGATTCACGCCTCCCCACCTGCCCTTCCGCGAATCAAAAAGTCGCAGTTTTCGATCGGGATACCAGCCGCCATGTTTGATCCATTGACCGCAATAATTGGTGAGCCGGTTAAAATAGTACCCATCATGTTGCCATTGATCCTTTACCTGAAGAATCGACCTTTGCAATCCGGCCGTCAATGCTTCGTCAGCATCAAGCGACAATATATGCGGATATTTGGCCTGGGTAATGGCAAAATTCTTTTGTTCAATATGTCCTTGAAAGGCATGCCGGATGAATTTCCCACCATATTCACGGGCAATATCTTCGGTCTTATCAGTGGAAAAAGAATCCACTACAACGATCTCATCCGCAATACCTTTGACTGAATCCAGGCATCTGGGCAGATTCCTTTCCTCATTGTATGTAATGATAACAACAGAAATAGGGGGCATAATAACAATTTTAATATAGGGACAGACGCATCATTATTTGTATAATATAGGGACAGACGCACCATTAGCGATTGATTTAATGTAGGGACAGACGCATTATTATTTGCATTAGCGATTGATGATATTATGGCATTATAACAACAACAACTTCCGGACATCGATGGTCCGGGCACATTTAAAATGGCCTTCAGGACAGGCATTGAATCCATGCAAGCCACAGGGACGGCAATACAAATCCACATCCGTCTCTACCACTGTAGCATCATCAGATACGGGATAAAATCCGAATTCCGGTATAGTTGAGCAAAAAACGGCTGTAACCGGGGCATTCATAGCAGATGCCAGATGCAGCGGTGCCGAATCATTCACGTAATTCATCTTTGCTTTCTGCATCAAAGCAGCGGTTTCCAGCAATGAAAAGCGGCCGCACAAATTTTGCACCTCTTTCCTGCCCGAGCTCGTGGCGATCTCCTGACAAAGATCATAATCAGCAGCACTACCGATCAAATATACAGCATAAGCAGGCTTCAAATCTGTGATAAGCGATATCCATTTTTCTTTTGGAAATTGCTTTGTATACCAAACAGAGGCCGGTGCAATACAAACATACACCCTATTCTGATAGGAGTGCACATGATCATATTGCTTTTCAGCAGGATACAATCGAGGCCTGACAAATTGCATTTCCGTAAGGGGTGCAAGCAGTTCCATGTTACGCTCAATTTCATGTTTGCCATCTCCAATGGTATGCCGCACTTTGTAATGGTATGCCCATGAAAAGGGATTTTTGTCGAAACCTGCCTTCCAATGAGACCTGGCAAATAATGTAATAAGTCCGGTTGTAAAATACCGCTGCAGGTTCAACAAATAATCATAACGGGTTTTCCTGAGCATCCGTATCATCTGAAATACATGCGCATACTTCCTTGAATTTTTCTCCAGCACATAAACTTTTTCCAGATGCGGATGGTGTACCAGAAGGTTTTCGTTCCCTTTTCTGAGCAAAAAATCTATCCGCGCACCGGGAAAATGTTTTCTAACTGCTTCAATGAGGGAGGTGGCAAGTATCACATCTCCAATAAATGCTGTTTGAATGATCAGAAACTTTTTCATATGGGGTTATACATTCACATCATATTCCCGCAATGCCTGATTCAATGATGTTTTCTTATCGGTTGAGGCTTTTCTCTGCCCGATGATCAAGGCACATTGTACCTGATATTCACCGGCAGGGAATTTCTTGGTATAACTACCGGGTATAACTACCGAGCGTTGGGGAACCCTGCCCTTGTATATAACGGGTTCCTCACCGGAGACATCAATAATTTTGGTTGACTGGGTTAAAGAAACATTGGCAGCGATGACGGCTTCCTGCTCAACCCTGACCCCTTCCACGATGATGGCCCTGGAACCGATAAAACAATTGTCTTCAACAATCACCGGGGCTGCCTGCACTGGCTCCAGCACCCCGCCAATACCAACACCACCGCTTAGATGCACATTCTTACCGACCTGGGCGCAACTGCCTACGGTCGCCCAGGTATCTACCATGGTACCACTATCAACATAAGCCCCGATATTCACATAAGAGGGCATCATAACAACATTGGGGGATAAATAGGAGCCATACCTGGCTATCGCATGGGGTACAACCCGCACGCCCAGTTGGTCATATCCATGTTTCAAATCGATCTTGTCATGAAATTCAAACGGCCCGGTTTCTATCTTCCGCATCTTTTGAAGGGGAAAATACAAAATAACGGCTTTTTTTACCCATTGATTGACCGACCATTCCCCATCCCGGAATTCGGCTACCCTTATTTTACCCTGATCCAACATTTGTATCACTTCCCGAATCATTTCCTGGTTGGATGAATCACTTAGCAGGTCGCGGTTTTCCCAGATCTTAGTGATTGTATCATTGTAAGGCTCCATAACAGATCTTTTTTATTTTGGCTCAAAAATACAGAAAAAAGTATATGAACAAAACCCCTGACCCGCTCAAACAACATTATGCATAAAACAGGTCAATGCAGTTCATATATCATACAGGTTGGATAAAATTGTGGCTATTGTGGCTATAGGTGATTCCCGTTAAATAATGTTAATTGTAAGGGATATTCATTTGAATTCAGAAGGATATACCGTATTTTTATAAAGTTAAAAGCATAAAGCTATCCAAAAAACTATCATAAAAAAGACAAGGTGTTTGACGAATATGTGCTAATATCCCTGCAATTTGCAAATAATAAATGTACGCATTCTATTTATTATAGGCCTTTTTTGTGTTTTTCAGCAAACCCGAAGTAGGCGGCTACGTCGTCGGCTTTCGACGCCTTGCATCTACCCAAAACTTGACGCATGAATAATACAGGCTACATAATAGGGATTATATTTCTGGGATTGGTCCAAAATGCATTATCTCAGCAAAAAGACAGCACCCTTCAGTTTCTGGGTAACCTCTACGAGAAGGAATCCTTTCAGCCGGTGCCATATGCCCATATCATCAATCTCAACAGCAACCGGGCAACCATCTCTGATACCCTGGGAAATTTTGATATTGTGCTTTCACCAGGTGACACGTTGATGATCACTTCCATAGGCTATGAGCAAAAGCATTATCAATACCCTGGTCAATGGAAAAAAGTTATTTTCAGAAGCATCCCTTTGAAAAGGAAAACCTATTCCATCTCAAAAGTAGAAGTCACACCGTGGGGAACCTATGCAGATTTCAAAAATCGGTTCATGAACCTGGATATCAACAGCCCAAAGGAAAAAATCCATCCATTGCTATGGGAAGATCTCCCTCAAAAACCTGATAAACCTAAAGTATCCGAACCGGGAATAAACTCTCCGGTAAGTATGATCTACAACATGTTCAGCGAAGAAGCAAAAGAAAGAAGGAAATACCGGGAATTGCTAAAAAAACAAAGACGTGCCGAAAAAATCCGGTCGAAATTCAACCGCGACCATGTAAGCAGTCTTACCGGTCTGAAAGGAAATAAGTTAGACCGGTTTATGGAATTTTGCAATTTTTCTGATGCCTATATCCTGGAAACCAGGGAATATTTCATTCTCGAACGGGTAAAAAAGAAGTACAGACAATTCATGAAGCTGGATTCCCTGAATTTGACAGATTAAATACGGTTTTGCCACCTGCCGGCTAATGTTTGAATGTTTGACAGGAGTTTGAAAGTGGAAAGGTTAAAGTAAAAAGTAGAAAATGGAAAGGGCTGAATATTGATTTCTGCCAACACGGGCCAGGGACTTGCAAACTGGAAACTGCAGACTGCCCATATTTTCGCTAAATTTAATTCCCCTTGCTTTGGTTCTGCAATACAGTAAGCTACTTGATTCAAATGCTCAAACATGCAAACACTTTCGTCAAACTCCCGTCAAACGATTTGTCAAATTTTTTGTACACCGTTTCCTGTTTTTCTTGGGATTCATTGCCTCAGGGACAGTGAAGCTTTAATGGGATAATGATCGGAGAATGGCTTTTGCATAATGGCAAAGTCATATATCCGAAAATGCTTGTCATAAAAAATATAATCGATGCGGTAGGAAGGAAACTTCCCCTGGTATGTTAACCCCACACCGGAGCCGGCTTCAACAAAGGCATCCTTTAATCCCGAGCTAATGGCATGGTAGGTATAGGATACCGGGGTATCGTTAAAATCTCCACAAACCAATACGGGATAGGAAGATCGATTGATGCTGGAAGATATTTTTTCAGCCTGCTGCGAGCGTTTGATAAATGCATCCTTTAAACGATCCATAATATCCCTTATCTCTTTCAAGCGGGTAAGATCATCAAAAGCCCGCTGGTTGGAGATAAACCGATAATTGTTCCTGTTAAACCTTATGGACTGAAGATGATTGTTATAAATTCTAATCCGTTCCTTATCCATTAATATATCGCTATAAATGGCGGCATTCAAACTTTCTCCAAAGTCCACACGCCCTTTTTTAACAATGGGATATTTGCTGAATGTGGCTATGCCGTATTTAAAATGACGCCCCTGCGATAACCAAAAAATATGGTGATACCTTAATCCGGGCAGATACCGTTTCAGGGTATCCATTGTAAACTGCTTATGGGCATTGATATAAAACTCCTGAAAGCATAAAATATCCGGATCCTGTTGCCTGATAAAGGCAAGCAAGGCTTTTTGATCGTCACCGAATTGATTTTTACCCAACAAATTGAAAATTCTCACATTGTAGGACAGCATGGTAAGGGCTTTATCAGGTTTTAGCTCCCGTTCATCGCTACCGGAAAAATAATCCATCTGATATACTTTCGCTATCGGTTGAACACCCAATAAAAGCACCACCAGAGATACCAGAAAAAACCAGTTTCGGCGGCTAATCCAGTAAATGGCCAATGCCATGTTGACGATCAAAAGAAAAGGGAACAGCAAACCCAAAAAAGCCATAGGCCAGAAAAATACCGGTGAGATGTGAACCGACACATAAGTCAGGATCAAAACAAGTGCCAGTATCCAGTTGACAATTTTTAATATGTTCAGTATAATGGTTTTCATTTTTTATGAATAATACAGTCCCTATAAAAGCCGGGCTTTTTCTCATTACTCCTATACACCATGTCGGTATAAATAATTCATTTTGGGAGATTTACATTTGTTGTGTATAATGGCGGTTAAGTATCCTGCCGGCAACACCAGCTTGCATGAACCCGTATCTTTCATGCTGGCATACAGAACATTTGACAGCACAGGTCTTGCAATGTTATTGAACCAGTATCTGACTTTATGGACAGGTACTAGGTAGAATTACCTCCTCCTGCCCGGAACAAAGTCTCCTTTTCTTCTTTGGTTAAGCTGTCATAACCCTTTTTAGATATCTTCTCGAGTATTTGGTTGATCTTTTCCTGCCTTTTGGCTTTTTCTTTGTTGTAGTCAATGTCTGTTTTGGGGTTATGCTGCTTATGGGTAACTTTTATTTTGGGTTTAGGTTTAAACATGGCAAAAACTTGATCCATAAAACGGTCAAAACCTTTGGTAATGATCCTACCTCTCCGGTATTGTGTAATATAGATATATCCGAACAGAGCCCCTCCGAGGTGGGCAATATGGCCACCCGAATTAGAGGATGGTATGCTTAACACATCCAAAACAACAGTAAAGATGGCAATATACTTCAATCTGACAGGACCGAGCAACAGCAAATTGATGGAGAAGTTCGGCACATATACAGATATGGCGATCACAATGGCCATAACCGAAGCAGAAGCGCCCAAAGCCAGGGAGAGGGTAACCACCTGTTGAAAAGCAGGGAAAACATTAAAAGAAAGAATATACAATGCTGCTCCGGCCAATCCGCCCACGAGATATACGCTCAGGAGCTTTTTCTCATTGAGATACATCAGGAAGATCCTTCCGAATACATATAGCCACAAGAGGTTAAAAAGAATATGCCAGAAACTTTCATGCAAAAACATGTAAGTAAAAAGGCTCCAGGGACGGGTGATCAGGGTAGGTATATCGGCCGGCACTGCCAGCCAGTGAACCACCACTGTACTGATCCCGGCATTAAAGCCAAATAAAAATGCAAATACCTGTATAAGCTTAATAACGATAAATAAGGCTACATTGATATAAATCAGCTTAATCAGGCTACTGCCCTTATGGAATGTTTCGTTTATCTGTCCTGCAATACCCATAATTCAATCTTTTTAATGCATTCACAAAATGGTCGTCAAAAAAAAAAGATGCTAATAAAATGAATTTTTCCGTGAGCTCCAGTATTTAATCAATATAAATCCGAAGATCATGCCCCCCACATGAGCAAAGTGAGCTACATTGCTGCCTTGCTGTGTAAAACCCAAAAACAGTTCCAGCACACCGTATCCAATAACGAAATATTTTGCTTTAATGGGAATAGGCGGAAATATAAGCAAAAGCTGTGTATTAGGAAAAAGCATCCCAAAAGCCAGCAACACGCCGAATACTGCGCCAGAAGCTCCGACGGTAGGTATATTCACAGAGGCATTGAGCTTGGCCATCATAGGATCGGTGAAATTTTGGCCTCCCTGCAGGGCCTGGCTCCCTTTTTGCATAACCATGCTAATCTGCTCCTGGCTCATCTGGTTCATTAACCCCTGAATCTGTATATGATTCACCAGCAAATGTAAAAATGCAGCGCCCAAACCTGTAACAAAAAAATAGATAAAAAATCGTTTGGGCCCCCAAACATTTTCCAATACCCGTCCAAACATCCATAGCGCGAACATATTAAAAAATATATGCGCAAAGCCTCCATGCATAAACATATGGGTAATAAACTGGTAGGGCTCAAATTGATCAGAACCCCAATAGAACAATCCCAGCTTCCAGTTCAAATTAATACTACCCCCCAGTGCCATATAGGCAAGGAACATTAATGCATTTATGATTATCAAGTTCTTAACAACTGGTGGAGTACCCATAAGACCCCGCTGACTATAATTCATTTGGTTAAAGGTTTATTAAAGTAAAATTCAAATTCATGTATATGCCAAATTCTCAAACGCTGCTTTGATCACCATAGATCCCGCATGTTTATTCATGCGCTTGTCATGAAGACTCCCGCATGCGCTTTTGCCTTCATCCGACCCGCAAAAAATCGCGCAATGATTAACTTGACGCCTTTTATGCATAGTTATTGCAGGTAAATAATACATAATCAGGTAAACAATTTTTCTATTGCTTCTTTATTAACCAAAACAAGAACTTTTTGTCCGCCTGGTGTATAATTAGGCGTTTCACAGGCAAACAGTTTATCGACCAGTTCACGCATTTCTTCCTGTTCAAGAACCCTGCCATATTCAATGGCCGTAGCTTTCGCCAAACTTCGGGCCACCATTTCCGGGAAGGTTCCTTCCGCATTCCAATCCCGATGATACTGTTCAAGAAACGATTCTATCATAGCTGCAGGATTGCTAATGGCTGCCTCTGCCGGAATTCCGTTTACCCTGACGATATTGGGTTTTTCCAGTTCTATATCCAAACCAATTTTTTTTATATCATCCTTAACCTCTTTTAGCAAATTAAAGTCGGAATTGTTCATAGGAATTTCCTCAGGGTAGAGCTGTTTTTGTATAACCCCGGAGCGATGCTGCCGTAGCTGAAGATAATATTCATAAAGAATGCGTATGTGTGCTCTGTGCTGATTGATGATCATCAATCCCGATTTAACCGGTGTAAGGATATAACTTTCTTTAAATTGAAAAAATTTTTGAACATCTTTACCGTCAGATGGGATTTGATCTGCCGTGCGTTTGTCGCCACCCGATGTCAGGGTAATGGTCTTCTGATCAGGGGAATGTTCAAAATCATCGTATAACTTTTCCCAGTTTTTAAGGTTTACTTGTTTCTCCTGGTTGTGGTGCTTCCTAAAATGATCATCGGAAGATTCGGCATGATGAAAAGGATTAAAACCGGGATCGATTTGAATTGAGGGAGGCGATACTTTTCGGTCTTTTTTCAGAGGAGGAATGCCAATATTATTTCTCTGGTTAAAATCGATGGAAGCAACAATATGGTTTTTACCCAGGGTTTCTTTAACGGAGGCGTACAGTATCTGCCAAACTGACTGCTGATCTTCGAACTTCACTTCCGTTTTGGTAGGATGGATATTAATGTCTATGGTATCAGGTGCAACCTTCAGCCGGATAAAATATGCCGGCATCGTACCGGCAGGAATAATTTTGTCGTAAACTTCCATAATGGCTTTATGTAGATATGGATGCTTCATAAAGCGTGAGTTAGCAAAAAAATATTGTTCGTGGCCGCGTTTTTTGGCTTTTTCAGGTCGTCCAATGTATCCTTTGATAGAAATGATAGAAGTTTCGGATTGGATGGGGATCATGTTATCCCGCATGGTATCGCCAAAAATATCCACAATGCGTTTCCCAAATTTGGATGATTTCAGTTTATAGAGCAAAACTTGATGATGGCTCAGGGAGAAAGAAAGATCAGGATGAGACAAAGCGATTCGCTTGAACTCCTGAATAACATGATTCAATTCGGTAGAATCCTTTTTAAGGAATTTTCTTCTTGCCGGCACATTGAAGAAGAGGTTTTTCACAGTAAAGTTACTTCCGGGAGGAGTTTCCACAGGCTCCTGATGGATGACCTTTGAGCCTTCAATACGGATAGCGGTACCGAGCTCGTCTTCTATCCTTTTCGATTTTAGCTCAACGTGGGCAATAGCAGCAATGGAAGCAAGGGCTTCACCTCTGAAACCCATGGTTTGAATGGAAAAAAGATCCTGAGCCTGATGGATCTTAGAAGTTGAATGTCTTTCAAATGCCATACGGGCATCGGTAGGTGACATTCCGGCCCCGTTATCCATAACCTGGACAACCGTTTTCCCGGCATCCTTTACCACCACATTGACCTCAGAGGCGCCGGCATCAATGGCATTTTCCATTAACTCTTTGACAACAGACGCCGGACGCTGAATAACCTCCCCTGCGGCAATTTGATTTGCAACTGAATCGGGTAAAACCTGTATAATATCTGCCATTTAAACATTTATTTCTCTTACAGTTGTAAGAGTAAATACGTTATGAAAAAAAGAAACGCTAAGACAATCAACATTAGTGTAGTAGATGTCTTTTTCCGCTTCTTGTTGGCGACCTTCAGGTGCCTTCGCATTTCACCTTTGATATGCGGAACATAAACATCTGTGTTTTTCCCTTCTTCTTCCAGACCCAATTCCCGGTCGATTCGGCGTTTTCTTCTTTCCAGCTCCTCTTTCCGCTCATCATAATATCGGGGCTGGTAATTATACTTCCTCCCACGGGGCAAATAAAAAAAACGTATGGCCATAAGCGCAAGCTTTATGCTACAAAGGTATTCAATTATTTTTGAAATTGCATGGCTAACTTTTCAAATAATTGTCAATCAGGGTATTGTACCTTATGGCCACATTACTCAAAATGGCGTATACGATTTTATTACCTTTTCCTGGAGCGAGCTACCGGACGTCAGCTACTTTATGTTCCCTCTTGAACAGCTTAAGCAGCTCTTTCTGGATGATAATCGAAATACGATACATCACCGGTACAATAACCAAGGTAAGGAATGTGGCAAAAGTAAGGCCAAAGATCACGGTCCAGGTAATGGGCCCCCAAAATTTAACCATGTTTCCCCCGAAATAAAGCTGGGGATCAAAGTTGGCAAGCAGGGTACCGAAGTCCATATTCAAGCCGATGGCCAGGGGTAGCAAACCAAGGATGGTTGTAATAGCCGTAAGCAATACCGGACGGAGGCGGGTTTTTCCGCCCTGTACCACACAGTCTGTTGCTTCTTTGGTAGGCAGGTAAGTCCCTTCCTCCAATCCCATTTCCTCGCGTTTTCTCCGCTTAAGCAGTTCGATATAATCAACCAAAACAATGGCATTATTCACCACGATACCTGCCAGCGATACGACACCAATCCCTGTCATAACCACCACAACATCCATATTGAAAATCCCGATTCCCAGAAATACACCAATGGTGCTAAACACCACACTAGATATGATAATAAGCGGCTTAACCAATGAATTGAACTGGGTTACCAGGATAATCATGATAAGCACTGCTGCAATGATCAATGCCCTAAAGAGAAAGCTCATGGATTCCTGCTGCTCTTCCTGTTCACCGGTAAACTCATAATCAAAACCTTCAGGCATATCGAAGCCGGTAAGGATTGTTTCCATTTGGTTGTTGATTTCGGTGGCGTTATATCCTTCCAAAACATTGGAGTAAAGCGTAATCACGCGGTCAAGATCTTTCCTTTTCACTGCACCGTATGTGGTACTGTATTCGATATCGGCAACGGCAGATACGGGAACATGAACAATTTCTCCGTTATTGCGCAGGGTCAGTTTCTGATTCATCAGGGTTGACAGATCATAGCGGTAAGGTTCCTGCATTCTGAGCTGAATAGGGTATTCATCTTCACCCACCTTAAAATCGGAAATGTCTTTTCCAAAGAGAGAGGTTCTGATCTGGTCGGCAATTTGCATCGTGGATATACCGAACCGCCTGGCTTTTTCACGATCAATGTTCACCAGCACTTCAGGTTTACCCACATCCAGATCCATCTTCAAACCTTCAATACCAGGGATATTAGCTCTTTCAATGGTTATTCTGATGGAATCCGTCAGTTCAATCAGTCTGTTAAAATGCTGACCACTGATCTCAAGATTAATGGCATTGCCTGCCGGGGGACCCATTTGATTTTTTTCGATAGATATCTGAACACCGGGATATCTGCCAATAAGATAGTCACTTAACCCGGCCATGATATGGGAAGTATTTTTCCCATCGCGAAATTCAAAATCCACAAAAGAGATGGTTGTGAGCCCCTGGTTAGGTGTTCCCCCGGCCGTAATGCCTTCTCCTGCTCCACTGCCTACGGTGGTTAATACGGATTCCACGATCTTGCTGTTAGGCTCGAGGTACTGAATGATATCGTTCTCCACAATATGCATAACCGAGTCAGTGGCTTGAATATCCGTACCTACAGGAACTTCAGCCCGGACATTAATATAATCGGGCTCATTATCAGGAAAGAATAGTACATCGGGCTGACGAATACCCAGAAAAACGATAACCATAAACAGGGCCAGGATGGTAGCAATAAAAAATTTAACCGGATTTTTCCTGCGAAGGGCAAATTGCAGAAGTTTCAGGTAGGCATTTTCAAGGCGCACCAGGAAAACATTTTGGAAAAGATACTGTGCACGGTGAAAATATAAAGCATTCAAAAAGATCACCAGGACAAGGATCAACAAAATATTGGCCAAAGCATACAACCTGACCAGATAGAACAGCCCGGCAAAAACGGTCAGCACAGCTACAATGCGGTAACTTTTGCGCTTATCGATTTTTCCGTCATTGCGTGGCTTACCATATTTGATAAAAGTAGCTGCCAGTACCGGAATAATCACCAGGGCCACAAAAAGTGAAGAAGTCAGCACAATGATCAGGGTTATGGGCAAATTCTTCATAAATTCACCTGTTATTCCACCCCAGAAAGCCAGCGGGAGGAAAGCGGAAAGCGTGGTAATGGTTGAGGTAATGACGGGCAGGGCAATCTCACCCACAGCCTGTCTTGCCGCATCATATGGCCGGTAGCCCCGGTCATGAACAAAGCGGTATATGTTCTCCACCACAACGATGGCATTATCTACCAAAAGGCCCAGTGCCAGAATGAGGGAAAAAAGCACGATCATATTAATCCTGGCATCAATCATAATCAAAACGATAAAGGAAAGAAACATCGACATGGGAATGGCAGTGCCCACAAACAAAGCATTCTTTGTTCCCAGGAAATAGTATAATACCAGAATAACAAAGATAACCCCGAGAATAATTGAATTCTCAAGGTTATTCAGTTGTTTTCTGATCATATCACTCTGATCATTGGTGAGGGTGATCTTCAGGTCATCAGGTACCTGGTGGTTCTTTTTACCCCTGTCCAGAATGTCGAATATCTGGTCAGTAGCAGTCAACAAATTCTCACCGCTTTTTTTAATCACCTGCAGCGACACAACAGGATTCTTATCCAGACGGGTATAACTATCGGGATAAGCATACCCCATGCGCACATCGGCTACGTCCTTCAAATAAACCAGATGATCATCCTCATGTTTGACGATAATATTGCGAATCTCGGTAACATCCTCAAATTCACCGATGGTGCGTATGGATCTTTTCGATTTATCGAACCGTAGCTCACCACCCGGGATGGAAACATTCTCATTTTGGATGGCAAGCTGAATATCCCGGAATTCTAATCCTGTGGCTTCCATTTTAAAAGGATCTACATGCACCTTGATCTCTTTCTCATTGACCCCTTTTATTTCAACTTTGGAAATCTGATCAATCGCTTCAATTTCTTCTTCAAAATATTCCCCATAATCATTCAGCGCATCGATGCTGTAATTTCCCGACAGGTTAATGTTGATAATGGGAAATTCAGAGAAATCAATATCCTGCACGGAGGGATCATTCTGCAGATCTTCAGGCAGCTCCCTTTCAGCTTTATCTACTGCATCTTTCACATCCTGAAGCGCCTTATCAATATCCACATCCGTATTGAATTCTACCAATATAAGCGAGAATCCCTGAGAGGAAGTGGAATTGACCTCTTTGATGCCATCCACACTTTCGATTTCTTTTTCCAATGGCCGGGTGATCAAATTTTCCATATCAATCGGCGGGTTACCCGGGTAGGGCGTTTGCACCATTATAGTGGGGATCACCACTTCAGGGGTAAGTTCTTTAGGCAGGTTGTTGTATGAAAAGATACCAAATCCCAGAATAGCCAGCGCCATCAATAAAATGGTGTTCCTGTTGTTCAGGGCCAGGGTGGTGAGCTTAAATTCCCGGTCTATTCTTTTCAAGAGTGAATTGTTGTCTTCTTTAGCCATTATCTTTTACTTTTCTGAAAAAACGCATCAACATCATTTACCTGAACCCGGCCTTCTCAAAAAGAATCTGAGAATAAGATCAGCAAGGATCCCTTGACCATAACAAAATGCCTGGAACTGACGGGTTCCGCAACAAAGGCGTGTGTTATTCATCTATAAGGTTCTTTTTTTGTTTCACAACAACATCTGATTGTTCAGAAACCTGGGTATAACCAGCGGTGATCACTTTCCAGCCCTCTTGAAGGCCTGCGGCAATCATGGTTTGATTGTTATAAGATCTGCCCTTATCCACATAAACTTTATGGGCCACTTTTGCCCCCTCCTTATCCTCAACAATATAAACATAATCTCCCTGCATATCCTGTTTGATGACATTGGAAGGGATGAAAAAAGCCGCTGGGTTGTAATAATCTCTCACATGGACAATACAAATCTGATTGGGTTTGATTTTTTCGCTGTAATTATCTATCCGGGCTTCAATGGTGAACGTTCTGCTTTCCTTATCAATGACATTGCCTTTTCTGTTGATGGGTGCTTTTTTGACCATCCCGGGATAAGCGGGAAAATGGATGTTTAACCGATCCCCTTTCTGAAGATGCGGCATATATTGCTCTGCCAGCTCGGCCTCCACTTTGAGCCCGGTCAGGTTGACCAGGTGCAACATTTGCATCCCCGGTGAACCCATTTCTCCGACCTTTTGCCTGATATTTTCCACAATACCACTGAAGGGTGCTCTTATTTGCGACATGTCGAGTTGCTCCCGCAAGGTTTCCAAACGGTTCACAAGACTTTCTTTCCGGTTTTTGGCCTCCAGATATTGCATCTCCGAACCGACACTATCCTGCCACAACCGTTTTTGTTTTTCAAAAGTCTTACGGGCCAGTTCAAGGTTGGTCTTTACTTCCTGCATGTTGCTGCGAATAACACTGGTATTCAATTTGGCCAGCAATGCGCCTTTCTCCACCCGGTCTCCTTCTTCCACATATATATCCGTAATCTGACCGTTGGTTTCCGGACTGATAAAAGCATCCTGCACAGCTTCAACCGTTCCATTGGCATTGATAAAATGGCTGAAGGTATCGGGTTGCATTGTTTGGACAAAAACGGGTATTTTATAAGTGCCGGCATCGCTGACTTCCATCTCTTCAAGCCGGTCGTTCAACGTATTGATCTTCTGCTGAAGCTCATTTTTATCCTTCTTGTATTGGGCTATTTTTTGCCTGATCTCTTCCCTGCCGGTATCCTGACTGCATGCTGCCATAAAACCGGCAAGGATGAATAAGCTTATTTTTTTCATACCAAAGTGATTTACGTATTATAGCGTTTATTTACAATTCATTTCTAATTTTCTGCAATTGGGTTTTAGCGTTTAATAAATCGACCATTGCCTGAATATAATTTGATTCGGTATTCAGATAATCCCGGTTAGCCTGGGTCAGTTCCATACTGCTGGTCATCCCTTCGGAAAATTTCCTGGATATCCTGTTGTAAACTTTTTTGGCAAGCTCCATATTTTCCCGGGTGTTTTGCATCTTTTCATAAGCAGTCTGATAATTGTTCTCTGCTTGTATATAGCTGTTTACAAGACTTTTCCTGGTCTCAGCCAGGTTATTTTTTGTTTTTTCAAAGTTCAGCTTGGCCTGCTGTACCCTGGAAATCTTCTGACCACTGTTAAAAATCGGAAAACTCAGTTCAAATCCCAGGGTACTAGACTCATACCACTTTTTATCGGAATCCAGGGGATTGAATTTATCGCGCATGGCATTTTCCCGGAAGCTATAAAAAGCCGAAATGCTGGGAAGAAACTGTGATTTTTGCCTTTTCAGATCCAGTTCGGATAACTCAACCTGGGTGCGCATCATTTGATAGCTAAGGTTGTCTTTAACCTGAAATTCCTTTTGCAGCGATGCATTTAAGGTTGCTTCCGCAACAATTTCCTGCAGCGCCTGGGTTAATTTGATGGGTTTTGGCAACGCAACACCCAACTGGATCTTCAACAGGTTTTTAAACTGTTCCAATTGCCTTTGCGTGGTTTTTATGGTATTCTCAAGGGAAGAGAGGGATATACGGATCTTTTCCACCGCTGTTTGCTCGATCATACCATTTTCATACAAAGATTTCGAATCCCTTAAAGAAGCCTCGATGGCATCACGGTTGTTTTCCAGAATATGGATATTGCGCTGCGTTAGCAAAATGGAATGATAGGTACGGGCTACATTGGCTTTGGTTTCCAGTTTGGATTGCTCATGTTGCTGCCTGGACAATCCTTTATAAACCATGGAAGCCTGCAGTCCGACAATATAGGGGCCGCTAAAAATAAGCTGGCTGACGGCAATGCTGCCCGTAAAATTATGCTGGGTACCAAACTGTACTTCAATCATATCAGGTTCACCAATGGGTGTGCTGGGGGGTAAAACGCCCTGCTCAATGAGCGTCCGGATGATCGTAGGTTCAATAAAATTGGGAAAAAGCTGGGTAGAAAGACTGAGATTGTTGTTGTAGGAACCACTGGCACTAATTTGGGGCAGTCCCCGGGCAGTTGTCTCCCATACCTCTTTATCCGCAATCTTTACATCAATTTCGGAATTTTGCACCCCGGTATTATGCTCCATGGCATAATCCTGCGCTTCCTGCAAGGTCAACGCCAGCGTATCTTCAGGCTGCTGAGCGTATGCATAAGGTTGCAGAACCATGCAACCAAGTGCCAAAAACATGGCTTTAAATATGCGGTATTTCATATGCACTGGTATCATATGCGAAAATATATATGTTTCATGACAAAACAACGATTGCATGAGCCGATCGCCGCCACGGCAAATCCATCAATATGCCCGGACCTGCATTGTACCCTGCCTTTGGCAGCGGGCTTCCGGGAGCTCTCTTACTCATGGTCTTTGTGTTCAAATGCTTTCAACTTCTTATAGAAAAAACGTATACCCTCCGGATTGGCAATGCCATGAATGTGATAAATCATCATCTCCCGGATGAACCTCCAGGAGGTGAGTTCATCGATGGTGAACACCTCATTGGCAAAACTATTCTCTATCCGGCTGACATGAACTTTTGCAATGATGTCTTCATCCAGCTCCCGGCGGTATAATCCTTCCTGCTTACCCTTGACAATATTCTCCTTCACCGCCAGAAACATATTATGCTGCCTGCGCTCCCTGAGTTTTCTGTAACGATCGGGATAGTATTTCTTCAAATCAAAATCTGTTGACGGATTGTAATTTTTTAGCATCTCTATAACATGTTCATTGACCGCTAAAAGCTCTTCAATGGCATTAAAATTTTGCTTTTTTATTTCATCCACATTACATTTGCGCTTTTCTGTGGTAAATGCTATATAATGATCCACCAGATCGTCTTTATTGGCAACATACTTGTAAAGGGTTTTTTTGGAGATACCCAACTCCCTCGAGATGTCATCCATGGTGACACTCTTAATGCCATAATGGCTATACAGTTCGCTCGCTTTCTCAATAATGTTTTGGTATTCATTTTCCATGCCCATGCCGCAAAAGTAATAAAAATAAACCGTGGAAACAAAAATATTATAAAAAGTTTCTAAAGTATTGATCGTGTATAACAATGCGCTGGTCACATTGTTCAGTGATGACAAAAAAACCTGGTGCTGTTGGCCTTACCGAGAAAAAACCGGTACAGGGAGTGTTTGGCATATCAAAAACAGGAAAAGATCAAAACCTAAATGGGAAACCGCGGAATAGGAAACCATTGATAAAGACAAGAAATCCACAGGATGGGTACCATTACAACAGGTTTTCGTAATTTTGGGTTTGTCAAACAACCCAAGCCGGCAAATGCTAATTCGCTTTTGGAATGAAAAAACTAAGGATCACCCTCTCGTTCATACTTTTGCCCTTGAGTATCCTGTATGGTATTGCGGTATTCATCAGGAATAAGCTTTATGACTATCAATGGATACCCTCAAGGTCTTTTCCCATTCCGTTAATCTCGGCAGGGAACATAGCTGTAGGGGGCACGGGGAAAACACCCCATATTGAATATCTGGCAGGGCTTTTAAAAGATGAATTCACCCTGGCTGTGTTGAGCAGGGGATATAAAAGAAAGCGCAAGGGTTTTCAGATGCTAACAAACAGCTCCTCTGCAGAGATGGTGGGTGATGAGCCTCTACAGATCAAGAATAAATTTCCGGAGATAGCCGTTGCGGTGGATGGCAATCGCATACGGGGTATCAACAGGTTAATGGAGATGATCCCTGACCTGGATTTGGTGCTTCTCGACGATGCTTATCAGCACAGAAAAGTCAAAGTAAACCTTTCCCTGCTTTTAATGGATTACCACCACCGGGTCAACAGGGACTTTTTACTACCCCTGGGCAATTTAAGAGAGCCTTTCTATGAAAAGCGCAGGGCCAACATGATAATTATCACCAAATCACCGCCAGATATACAACCCATAGAACGAAGGATACGATTAAAAAAGCTCAAGCCCTATCCTTACCAGCAGGTATTTTTCACGGCGCTTCAATATGGGTCACCCCGGCCTGTCTTTAAGCAGGAATCCGAAAGCTCGGATGAGCCCACGAAAATTGACATGCCGGATCAGGATACCACCATATTGCTGGTAACGGGCATAGCCAATCCCAAACCTTTAAAACAGCATATTGAAAGCAACATTTCGAAGAAAGTTCGTCCCATGCGTTTTCCCGATCACAATTACTATTCAGCCGGTGATATCAAAAAAATAAGGCAACGGTTTACCAGGATCAAAGGCCAAAAAGCCATCATCACTACGGAAAAGGATACCGTAAGGCTCCGGGAGTCGACCCATATTCCCGCAACCCTTAAGCAACAAATGTTTTACATACCCATCAGGGTAAACTTTGTCAACAGCCGAACAGCGGATTTTAACAAGCAAATTATTGAATATGTCAGAAAAAATAAGCAACACAGTTTCCTTTATCCGCAATAAGATATCCGTGGAGCCGGAAATTGGCATTATACTGGGCACCGGCCTTAGCGGGGTAATCCGTGACATGGATATCGCAACAAGCCTGCCCTACCGTGAGATCCCACATTTTCCGGTTTCTACGGTTGACGGTCATAAAGGAAGACTGCTTTTCGGAAAGCTGGCGAGCAAGAACGTTGTAGTCATGCAGGGTCGTTTTCATTACTACGAAGGTTATACCATGGCTGAAATTACCTTTCCGGTTCGGATCATGAAACAGCTTGGTATACGGTATCTTTTTCTTTCCAATGCCAGTGGGGGGTTAAATCCGGAGTTTCAGATCGGTGATCTCATGCTGCTCAACGACCACATCAATCTGTTGCCCAATCCGCTGATCGGCAAAAACCATCATGAACTGGGAGAGCGAATTGTCGACATGAGTGAACCCTATGACAGGGAATTGCTGGAGCTGGCAGATAAAATAGCCCGTGAAAACCGTATCAAAATAAGGAAGGGATGTTATATAGCCACTTCCGGTCCGACATTGGAAACCCCCAAAGAATATGAATACTTCAGGATTATCGGCGGGGATGCGGTGGGCATGTCAACCGTACCGGAAGTCATCGTAGCCAGACACATGCAGATACCCTGCCTTGCAATGTCTGTTATAACCGACCTGGGCATACCGGGAAAAATAAAGAAAATAAGCCACGAAGAGGTACAAGCGGCTGCTGAAAAAGCCGAACCGAATGTAACCATGCTGATGGAAAAAATGATCAGCCGCCTGGGGGAGAAAACGTTTGAAGGGTTTGACAAATGTGTTTGACAAACATTCACACATTCCATCATTACCTTAATCAACCCAAACTATACCTGTATTGACACATGCATAATCCGGTATCGCCAGCAGGCATCACAACCGGGCAAAATCATAAAAACTTCTTCTCAAGCAAAAGCTCTGCTATTTGTATGGCATTGGTAGCAGCTCCTTTGCGTAAATTATCCGATACAACCCACATGTTGAGACTTTTGCTGTGTGAAAAGTCCCTCCTCAAACGACCAACAAAAACATCATCTTTATTTTGAGCGGTTTGTGGCATAGGATAAAGATTTTGTCCGATGGTATCGTACATCACGATACCGGGGGTATTTTTCAGGGTATTTTTCACATCCAGCATATCGAAGTCATGCTGGAAAGTGATATTCAAAGCTTCAGAGTGGCCTCTGAAAACGGGTACCCTAACAGCAGTTGCCGTAACCCAGATATTGCGGTCAAGAATTTTCTGGGTTTCATAGATCAGTTTGGTCTCCTCAGTGGTATATTTATTATCCAAAAAACTGCCGCACTGGGGGATACAATTATTAAATATGGAATAAGGATAAGCTTTTTTACCTTCTTGCTGGCTAATTTCGTCTTTAAGCTGATCGACCGCCTCCTTACCCGAACCCGAAACAGCCTGATAAGTAGAAACAACCATTCGGATCACCTTATATTTAGGGTGAAGCGGGTATATGGCCATTAACATTTGTATGGTTGAGCAATTGGGGTTGGCGATGATCTTATCATCTGCTGTCAAAATATCTCCGTTGATTTCCGGCACGACAAGTTTTTTCCCGGCTTCCATTCTGAAAGCTGCCGAATTATCAACCACAGTAGTACCTACCCTGGCAAACTCCGGCGCCCATTCCAATGCCACATCTTTCCCAGCTGAGAAAAGCGCCAGGTCCGGTTTGAGATCGACAACTTCCTTCATACCTTTAACTTCCATCTTTTCACCATTAACTTCAATGGTTTGTCCTTGCGACCTGCTGGAACCAACGGCATAAACCGTTGAATAAGGAAACTTTCTTTCGTGAAGTACTTTCAGCATTTCTTGTCCTACAATTCCCGTTGCGCCTACAACTGCTACTTTCATAATCCGAATGTTTTTGTTTTTTGATACAAAATATTATCTTTCTTTCGCTTTCAAAGGTAGGATTAATTTTTTATTCATGAAGAAAAACCTTTTCGTTTTTTACGCGCTTATGGCAGTATGGTTACAGGGACAAGCATTTTTGGACATCACCTTGCCGTTGTTTTTTAGCGGGGAGGAATGCCGTGCAAACGAATTACGAAGCAATGGAGCCATAACTACTGACGCCGGTATAAAGGCACATGTTCGTTCATGGCCTTATAAAACAATGGATACGGCAGGCAGCTCCGCTGATTCCTTTGCTGTCATCTTCAATGAAATCATGGCCGATCCTTATCCTGCGGTTGGATTGCCTGAAGCAGAATATATCGAGCTTTACAACCGCACCCCTCAAACGCTGGATCTTACCGGATGGTCTCTGCTAATTGATGGAAAACAAAAAGCGCTTCCCGGTGGAAAAATCGGGCCTTATCAGTATGTGATCCTTTGCGATGAAAAATTTATGGATAGCTTTTCCCCATCCATCCCTATCCATCCACTACCTGTTTTCCCTGTGCTCAAAAATTCCGGTGCCCATTTGGTTTTGCTGAACCAGGATGAAAAAATCATCGATCATATGGCATACAACAGCCGCTGGTATCAGGATGAATCCAAACAGCATGGGGGCTTTTCATTAGAAAGAATCGATACCGACAATTTATGCGGGGGTATAACCAACTGGCAAGCCAGCATAAGTGCACAGGGCGGAACACCCGGAGCAGAGAATGCTGTTTTCTCAGAAAACCCTGACCACCAGCCACCTGAGATCACTTTTTCCGAGATCATGGACAACCGTCAGCTCAGGATCCTCTTTTCCGAACCCCTGCCCGTTTTACCGGCCGGAGAGGTTGTCAATTACCACCTCAATCATGGATACGGTATTCCCGATACCGTTATCATCAATCATCCTTACAATGACGAGGTAGTGCTTCATTTCTCCGAACCGGTGGTTGCCGGAAAAAAATACAAGCTGACCATCACAGAGGTTACCGATCGCTGCGGCAATACCCGCAGGGCTGTGGTCAGCACTTTCATCTGCCACCCGGAAGAGCCATTTGATATTGTCATCAATGAGATCATGAGTGATCCTCTGCCCTCTGCCGGGCTTCCCAAAACGGAATATGTAGAAATTCACAATCGCTGCGAATACCCCATTTCCCTTCATAACTGGCAAATTCTCATTGGCAGCTCTTCCGCCATCCTCAAAGATGCTGCCTTATCTCCCGGACAATATAAGATCATCTGCGACAACAGCTCAGCGGATCAATTTTCAGCTTATGGCCAAACCATTGGTGTGGAAAGCTTCCCGGCAGTGAACAATAACGGAACCACCATCCTGCTGAAGAATGATTCCGGTAAGATCATCTCGCGGGTTAAATTTGATGAAAGCTGGTATCACGACGCATCCAAAAAGGAAGGTGGCTGGTCGCTGGAACAGATCGATCCCGCAAATCCCTGTTCCGGTAAAAATAACTGGCGTGCTTCCCGGGCTGCCAGGGGCGGCACTCCCGGGGGAAAAAACAGTGTGATGTCGTCAAATCCGGATATCACACCGATCAACCCTTTATACATCTCATTTATGGACACCACCTCCCTCCTGATCCACTTCGATGAACCCTATGATACCCGATCCATTTCCGACCCCGGTCAATACCGGATCACAGATTGGATCCGGGCAAGAAAGATCAAACCCCAACCACCCGATCATACAACCTTACAGCTTACCTTTGCGGAACCTTTCCAAAAACGTATACGTTATAAATTGCAAATAAATGAAAATATCAGGGATTGTGCCGGCAATGAAATGGATGCTCCCAAAACCCTTAAATTTGCGGTACCCGAATCACCCGTACCGGGTGACCTGGTTATCAACGAAGTACTGTTCAACCCCTTTTTCGGGGGGGTCGATTTTGTAGAGATCCACAACCGCTCGGATCAAACCATCGCCCTGAACCGGGTATGTCTGGCAACAGCAGATGAAGATGATGGCAGCCCCACAGATATAGTTTGTCCCGTGGATCCGGGCAGGATAATTTTTCCCGGGGAGTATTTGGTTTATACCACCGATCCGGCAAACATTATGGAAGAATATCCATGGGCAGATCCGGGGGGCTTGGTGGTGACGAAAAAATTTCCTGCCTACAACAATGATGCAGGTACTGTATTGCTGCTCCACCACGCATCAAACCTGCTCGACCGCCTCGACTATGATGAGCAGATGCACCATGATCTGTTAAACAATCCGGAAGGCATCTCCCTGGAGCGTGTTAACCCCGAAAGGCCGTCAAGTGAACGTGCTAACTGGCAATCGGCATCAGCGACCGCGGGTTTTGCAACACCGACCCAAAAAAATTCCCAGTTCTCTGATGAGGACAAAAATGCCATGACGCTTTTTGTGAAACCCGAAGTCTTTTCACCAGATCATGACGGCAGGGATGACCATTTGCAGATACATTACCGGTTTGGTAAGCCGGGATATGTAGCAACCGTCAAGATCTTCGATGCGGTGGGCAGGATGGTCCGGCATCTGATCAATAACCAAACTGTCGGCACATCAGGACATTTCTTATGGGATGGTTTGGATGACAATAACCGCAAAGCACGAATAGGCATATATATTGTCTATGTGGAAATCCACAATCTCCAGGGGAATGTCCGATCCAAAAAATTATCCTGCGTGGTGGCCGGGAAACTTTAGCCTGTTTTATTCATAAAAGATTAAAATACATTTCTAAACGGTAGAATATTAGTGCTTTACTTATTATGCTCCAAAAATTTTATTTTTATACATTTTTCCGCGTGCGTCAATTTGTGGGCATCTGCTACGTGGCGAAAGCCCCGAAGCATTGACGCATTAGTTCCCCCAGCAGCTCAATCACCCCTTTCTGAGGTAGCGATTCAGGAGCAAAACAAAAGGTATAGCCAATACAGCAAGAAAAGCGGCGATTTTGAAGGTAGGGATAAGGCCAAACCAGTCACCCATCACACCAATCAACAAGGCAGTAGTCGATCCCGAGACAAAGGCAATGGTCATATAGATGCCACTCATAAACGACTGGTGCTCGGTTGCCTGATCCAAAACCAGTGCCAGTACCACCGGGCCTGAAGCAAGAACAAAAAATCCCATGACCACAAGGATGGGGATAATCCAGAAACCTTCAGCATAGACAAAAAGCAACATCATCAAAGGGGTAAGCAAGGTAATGAAAAGCAGGGTATGGATCCGGCCAAAACGGTCAGAGAGATTACCGGCAAAGAAAGTACCCACGGCGCCCGAAATTTCAAAAACCGACAATGACAATCCTCCGAACCAGAGGCTTTGTCCTTTAAGCTTTAAATAGGTAGGCAGAAAAGTGACGATGGCTGATTTCATGAAGGCCCTGAAAAGGATGATCCCAGCTATAAACAGGAATAAGTAAAAATATTTCCGGAAAGTTTGTTTGAAAACTTTACTATTCTGTTTTTCTGCACTTTCGCGGGCAACAGGGATATGCCGGAAGCGCAGGAACAACACAACCGAAGCGGCCAATC
>CAYYLT010000010.1:0-24682 GCA_964472385.1 uncultured Bacteroidales bacterium | reverse complement strand
CTTGTGAACCGTCCATGACAAAATAATCATTAATATCACAAAAGGAAATGATTATTTTGTCATGGTAAGTTACACAAGACCAATTAAATAAATAAAAAATAATCTTGTGAATATATTCCAAGCCACTGCATCAATCGGATTTGGTATATGTCTGAAATATATTAAATTTATAGCTTAATATAAACGGGCTGCAGTTATGTATGATTTTAAAACAATTCAAGACACTATTGAAAATGCGATAGAGCGGGAGCAATGGATTGCTGAGCCTGTTGCGCTATATGAACCCATATATTATGCGATTCGAACAGGGGGGAAAAGATTGAGACCAGCTCTATTGCTGATGGCTGCAAACTTATTCTCTGATGATATTGAACCCGCCTTACTCCCCGCTTTGGGAATCGAAATCTTTCATAATTTCACACTGGTCCATGATGACATTATGGATAATGCCGGGTTACGCAGAAACAACCTTACCGTGCATAAGAAATGGGATGCCAATACCGCTATTCTTTCCGGCGATGCTATGTTTATCAAGTCTTATCAATATTTGCTCGCTTATGAAGGGCAACAGGCCAATATTATATTCAGGTTGTTCAATCAAACAGCCCTGGAAGTTTGCGAAGGGCAGCAATATGATATAAATTTTGAGCATGCGCAACAAGTCTCCGAGCAAATGTATTTAAACATGATTGAATTAAAAACGGCCAAATTAATTGCCTGCAGTTTGAAAATGGGCGGATTGACGGGCGGTGCTTCTGAATATGAAGCTGATCTGCTTTACAAATTGGGGATCGAATTGGGCCATGCTTTTCAGCTTCAAGACGATTACCTTGATTGTTTTGGCGATCCTAAGGCATTTGGCAAGAAGTTAGGAGGGGATATCCTGGCAGATAAAAAAACTTATTTGTCGATCAAAACCTATGAAAAGGGGGATATGAAAGATAAACAATTACTTGATTCGCTAACAGGTTCAGCAAAAATCTCGCCGGAGAAAAAGGTAAAACACGTTATGGAACTATACAGGAAGCATGGCGTTCAAGAAATTACAGCTGCAAAAATAATGGATTATTTTGATCAAGCCCTCAATACCCTTAAGCATATACCTGTCCGTGAGAAAAAAAAATCTGCACTGAAAGACCTTATTCAGAGTGTAATGGAAAGAAATAAATAGTGTTTGTCTATAAAGCCCTACTTTTTCGTTGTTGCTCAAAATCTAAATTATACGCAATGCTCATGAGATCGCTTCGCTAAGTTCTCAAATACACTATTATTCTTCGATTTAGCCTGTATTATTCATAAAAATAATACTGGTTAGAGTTTTCACACGCCTCGAATTTGAACTTTATAGAACCAACACGTGAGATTTTAAAGTTGATAAAAGAGACCAAATTTAAGGGTAGGCTCAGGCTGGTATCTGAGAATATATTTTAATTCTGCAAATCCACTCAATTCCTCTGATATGGCCAAATTTAAACCAACGCCCATGTTCAGGCCGGAGCGATGGGATAAATTTACCCCACTGAGTCCGTATATATCCAATCCATTCTTTTGAAAAGCATAATGCACATCTAAATTTCCGCTAAATTCAGGAAAAACTGCAATATCCAATGAAGTTGTAAAATTGGGATCCAAAAATTCCAAATCGTAGGTAAACTTGGTTAAAATGCTCAATGTCGGATCCTTCCGGAATTCATTCCCCAATCCCACCTGAATGGTTTGCCCACTGGCTGACCCCAGGTAAGTAAAAAAAACAACCGTGAAAAGAAATAACCATCTTACCTTCTTTGATCGCTTCATAATTTAGATTTTCACAAAAACGACTGCAAAAATAATCATTGATGATGAAAATTGTAACATTTCCTATACTCAATCCGGTATAAATAGATAATAAAATTTTAAATTTGAGACGTCGAATTCATTAACAACACATAAACAGTTATGGCTGAAAATTTTGGAGAAATCATTCAGGTCATAGGGCCGGTAATTGATGTAAGTTTTGAGCAATCAGGCGGCGAACTGCCTGAGATCTATGAGGCATTAGAGGTTCAGCGTCAGCAGGAAAATATGCTGATTCTGGAAACTCAGCAGCATATTGGAGAATATACAGTTAGAACCATTGCATTGGATGCCACCGACGGAGTCAGGCGGGGGATGAAAGTTAAAGCTACCGGGGCTCCTATTCGTATGCCAATTGGTAACCAGGTTAAAGGAAGGGTGTTGAATGTTATTGGAGATCCCATCGATGGAATGGAGCCATTGGATAAATCGGGAGGTTATCAGGTACATCAAAGTTCACCGGAATATACGGAACTTTCGATCGAAACCGAGGTATTGTTTACCGGTATTAAAGTGATTGATCTGATTGAACCTTACCCAAAAGGCGGTAAGATTGGTCTTTTTGGTGGGGCCGGAGTCGGGAAAACTGTGCTTATCATGGAGATGATCAACAATATTGCCAAGGCATATTCGGGATTAACAGTATTTTCAGGTGTTGGAGAAAGAACGCGTGAAGGCAATGACCTGCTCCGGGAGATGATTGAATCGGGGGTTATAAAATATGGTAAGGCCTTCAGGGAAAGCATGGACGCCGGAGGCTGGGATCTTTCAAAAGTTGATATCAAAGAGATCAATCAATCCCAGGCCAGTCTGGTATTCGGACAGATGAATGAACCTCCGGGCGCCAGGACCACAGTAGCGTTATCCGGTCTTACCCTGGCTGAGTCGTTTCGGGATGAAGGAATACGTGAAGGAGGAGAGGGACGGGATATCTTATTTTTTATTGATAATGTTTTTCGTTTTACACAGGCGGGTGCTGAGGTCTCTGCTTTATTGGGAAGAATGCCTTCCGCTGTGGGTTATCAGCCAACATTAGCAACCGAGATGGGTGAGATGCAGGAAAGAATCACATCCACCCGAAACGGATCTATCACCTCTGTCCAGGCCGTTTATGTTCCGGCCGATGACCTGACGGATCCGGCACCTGCAACTACCTTTTCCCACCTCGACGCTACTACCGTTTTAAGCAGAAGAATAGCCGAACTTGGTATATATCCGTCCGTAGATCCGTTAGATTCAACATCCCGAATCCTGACCCCCGAAATAGTGGGAGAAGATCATTATAACGTGGCGCAACAAGTAAAGGAAATATTACAAAGAAATCGGGAATTACAAGATATCATTGCCATTCTTGGCATGGAGGAGCTTTCTGAAGATGATAAAATTACAGTTCACCGGGCAAGAAAAATACAGCGCTTCCTCTCCCAACCTTTTCATGTTGCCGAACAATTTACCGGTAAAGCAGGCGTTCTAGTTGATATTAAGGATACCATCAAAGGATTTAAGATGATTCTTAATGGTGAGGTGGATAAATATCCTGAATCGGCTTTTAGTATGGTAGGTACCATAGAGGATGCCATTGAAAAAGGTGAAGCCATTTTGTCAGATAATTCAGCGTAATACCCAACCAACTCATGCAACTGGAAATTATAACACCGGATGAAACCCTTTTTGAAGGGAATGTAAGTCTCGTGCAGGTCCCTGGCAGTAAAGGCCAGTTTCAGGTACTTCAATATCATGCTCCCATCATATCCACCCTGGAAAAAGGCAGCATCAAAGTGGAAGAAACAGGAGGAAGTTCGCAATATTTTGACATAAAAGGGGGTGTGATTGAAGTTCAGCGAAATAAAACCATGATTCTTGCCGAAGTAGTGTAGGATTCGTTAATCTTTCCTGGTTCCCCGGGGGCGCCTTACTTTGAGAATAACCATACATGCAGTCCGTTAAGTTTCTTATCTTACGATTTAGTTCCATTGGAGATATTGTACTCACCACTCCGGTTGTGCGCTGTTTGAAACAACAGGTCGAAAATGCGGAAATCCATTATTTTACAAAACCCCAATATGAACAGATCCTGCAAGCAAACCCCTATATTGATAAAATTCATATTCTTGAGCATGATTGGAAAAGACAGGCTAAGGAATTAAAATATGAATTTTTTGATTACATCATTGATCTCCATAAAAACCTGCGCACCTGGCGCTTAACATCACAAATTGGTGTTATTCATTTTACATTCAACAAACTGAATTGGAAAAAATGGTATTATGTTAATTTTAAAATTAACCGATTGCCTGATAAACATATCGTGGACCGCTATTTTGAAGCTGTGGATGTCTTTGATGTGCAAAACGATCACCAGGGTCTGGATTATTTTATTCCCGGCGAAGAACAAGTGGATCCCGGCAGTTTTCCTGTATCTTTTCGGAATGGATACGTGGCATTTGCTATAGGTGCCAAACACAATACCAAAAAACTCACGGTTGAAAAAATCATTTCCCTTATACACAAAATGCAATTGCCCGTTGTGCTGTTAGGCGGGAAGGAGGATTATGAAGAAGGAAAAATGATTGCCCAACAATGTGGCGATCTTGTTTTGAATGGTTGTGGAATGTATGCTATCAACCAATCCGCTTCCATTATAAAGCAAGCCAAATTGGTGATCACCCATGATACTGGCTTGATGCATATAGCAGCTGCTTTTCAAAAAAAGATCATTTCCGTCTGGGGCAATACCGTTCCGGAATTTGGTATGTACCCTTATATGCCGCACCCTGCCTCAATATTGTTCGAAGTACAGGGTCTATCCTGCCGTCCCTGTTCCAAACTGGGTTATAAAAAGTGTCCGAAAAAGCACTTCCGTTGCATTCATGATATAAACAATGAGTCCATAGCAGCCAGGGCAAAAGAATTATTTGATCAGTATTAGGGTTTGCTGAAAATCATGCATGCTGGAAACAACTAATACCTGTACTCTTTTGATTGGTTGTATTTATTGTGCTTTCCAGCAAATGCTATCTTAACATGTTCCCGCCCTGCATGGAAGATACTTTCTCATTGAGATACCTTTCAAAATTTTTGGCGCGTTCGTTTTGATCAAATTGCTTGGTGATCTGTGAAAGCCTGTGCAGGATATGCAAACTGAGGCGTTTTTCACGGCTAACAGCATTGGCAAAAGGCTGTTTTAGATCAAAGTAATAGTCCGTTTCATTTTTTATATATTTACCCATTTCGTCTGCCAACGCATTCGCTTTATCCGTTGCCCCGGCCCGGTAATACTGTGTGATAACTTCCAATACCCAGATATCATAGGGCAGTTGATTGTGAGGTGTCAAATCCATAATCCTGTCAAGGGTTTCAGTAGCTTTTTGTTTTTTGTCTTCATTATTCAATTCATGCGCAAGACGGGCAAACTTATTCCTTATCCGGATTACATTGGTTGTTCGCCTGCAGGTATAATCCATGTAAACATCAGGATCCTGGGTGTTTCCATATTGGAATTGTTCCATTAAATTTTGATACATGATGTCGCTATCAATTCTTCCAATTTGAATCCGATCATTGGTTTCCGTTTTGATGGGCACCAACCGGTAGGCAAATCCCTCAAGCTGAAGATAATCCTGCAATCCAAGACTGGTTTGCCGGCTGGGTGACACGAAGTAGACAGGCCTTTCCCAGTTAAAATGGGCCAGAAGATCAAGCATGATCAGCTCATTTTTCATCAGGTTATTGCCACTTATCTCCCATCGAATTTCATCAACAATCTGATCTGCGTTTTGCGGGTCCACAATTCCATTATCAACAATTTTAGCAGAATCTACGTTGAGAATAAACTTTTTGGTCGGAATGTAATTGATCTTTCGATCACCATAGGCCGTAAGCTGTGTTTTTGGATTGTCGCTGGCAACAAAATCAATAATTTGCTTTATATCGTTAAATTTTTTGACCCGGTTTAACAAAGGTACCTGATCCCTTGTACCTTGTTTGTACTGGGCATGTTCCATACTAATAGGCAATGGTTCCGAATCATAGGCCTTCCTTCTCATTTGATCGATATACCAGTCGGTGTTCAGCAGACTCAGGTTTACGACCCGCACATCCGTTCTGATTCCTTCTACTTCCTGTGCATACCATAACGGAAAGGTGTCGTTGTCGCCATGTGTGAACAAGATGGCATTGGGTGCACAACTGTTGAGATAATTGTAAGCGTAATCACGGGCAACATAACGACCAGACCGGTCATGATCATCCCAGTTTTCCCTGGCCATATTGACAGGGACCAATATGAGGGTAAGCAGTATGGCCAGCAAAGCGCTTATGATTTTCGGGGCTTTGGATCTGGCAAAGTTATATATAGCTAACATTCCCAGTCCTATCCATATCGAAAAAGCATAAAAAGAACCGGCATAAGCATAATCCCGTTCTCTCGGCTGCAGTGGATACTGATTGAGGTATACCACGATGGCAAGGCCGGTAAACAAAAAAAGCAAAAGCACAAGTGTAAAAGATTTGGGGTGCTTTTTATACTGAAAAAAGAAGCCGATGAGCCCCAGCAACAATGGAAGCATGTAGTATGTGTTTCGGGCTTTGTTGTTTTTATATTTGGCCGGAAGGTTATCCTGGCTTCCGAGGCGGGCCTCATCAAGGGGTTTGATCCCACTGAGCCAGTTGCCCTTTAAGGGGCCTCCATGCCCTTGAATGTCATTCTGCCTGCCGGCAAAATTCCACATGAAATACCTCAAATACATATGGCCCACCTGATATTTAAAGAAAAACCTGAGGTTTTCCCCGAAAGTCGGCACCTTTCTAATCTCTTGTTCCCCGCTCCTGTTGGTAACACTAACTTCTCTACCTTCAATATTGCCCCATTTTTTGTATTCCTGAACATGATCGGACTGTCTGCTCCACATGCGGGAAAAAAAAGTGGTGAACCGGGAATCATATTCATAATCAGGATTCAACGAATAGGATTTGACGTATTTGTCTCCTTTTCGAATGTAGCTATAGCGCTGCTCACTTTCGACAACGGGGGCATTATAATAGGGGCCGTTTAGGAGGGGTTGTTGACCGTATTGTTCTCTTTTTAAATAGTGATAAAGTGAAAATACCGTTTCAGGGTTGTTTTCATCCATTGGAGGGTCTGCTGCTGAGCGGATCATGATCATGGCATAAGAAGAATAACCGAGGATTACTACGGTAAGACCCAAAAGCAGGGTATTGAGCACAACTTTGCGATGCTTGTGGGTTTGTTTTAGTCCCCAGGCAAAGAGCACGGCAACCAGAATGATAAAAATCAAGTTACCCGAGTTGAAAGGCAGACCCATACCATTGACAAATAACAATTCAAAACCGGAGGCGAGTTTTACAATACCCGGAATGATCAGGTAATTGAAAGTCCCCAGCAGTATTAGTGAAAGTAACGCCGCTCCCACAATCCCACGGGTAGTAACCTGATACTTTCTGAAATAATAAACAAAAACAATGACAGGAATGGCCAAAAGATTCAACAGGTGAACGCCAATGGAAATACCCATCAAATAAGCAATCAATATGATCCATCGATCGGAGTGCTTTTCATGGGCTACATTTTCCCATTTCAATATGGCATAGAATACAAACGCAGTAAAGAACGATGACAAAGCATATACTTCTCCTTCTGCCGCTGAAAACCAAAATGAATCCGAAAAAGCGAATGCCAGCGCTCCAATGATCCCCGAGCCAATTACCGCAATCAGGTTGCCCCTGTCCTGTTCTACCGGAAATATTTTTTTTGCCAAATGGGTTATGGTCCAAAACAAAAACAAAATGGTAAAAGCACTGGCTAACGCAGAGAGGCTGTTGGCCATTTTGGCTACCTCTGCAGTTTCAGTAGCAAAAAAGGTGAAAAATCGGGCCAAAATCATAAAAAAGGGAGCTCCCGGGGGATGACCAACCTCCAGCTTATAAGCCGAGGCAATATACTCACCACAATCCCAAAAACTGACCGTGGGTTCAATGCAAATCAGATAAACCGTGGCGGCTATTAAAAAAATAATCCAACCGCTAATGATGTTTATGCGCTTATATCTTTCCATTTGGCAATATGATTTGAAAAGTGTTGTTTGTCTGCACGAAAATATGAATTTTACCTGTAACCATACCAACATTATCCATAAAAAATAATTGATCAAGTAGGGATTTTGAATGGATTGAATTTTTTATATTTGCTGAAATATTATCAAACTTTTCTTTTTGATATACGTATGTACAGTCAAAAATCGCAACATATGGCAAAAAATAATGCGGACAATGATTCCAATGCCATAAACCTGATAGGTATAGGCACGGAAATTACAGGTGACATTCACACCAACGGAGATATACGGATTGATGGCTTTCTTGCCGGTAATGTAAAAACCGATGGTAAACTGGTATTAGGAGAAACAGGAAAGATCAAGGGAGAGATTGACTGTAAAAACGCTGAATTGTTGGGCATGATAGAAGGCAAAATTAAGGTGAAGGAATTGCTTTCTTTACAGACATCAGCAAGAATATATGGCGACATTGTTACGCAGAAGCTATCCATTGAGCCTGGCTCCCTCTTTACCGGCAATTGTAACATGAATGATGAAAGCGTCTCGAAAGTACAGGCAGGAAAACAAGAAAAAGGATCAAAAGAGCACGGCCAGGAAAAAGGATACCCAAAAGGATCGTAATCCCCTCAGGGAATATGCCAAGTATTCGCGTATTGGTTTCCAGATGCTGGTCATAATCCTGCTTTCAGTTTATGCAGGCATGAAGCTGGATGAGTGGGTAAATTCGCTGGAATTTCCTTTATTTACATTATTGGGAGCTATCGTTGGAGTGACATTGGGTATATATTACGCCATCAAGGATTTTATAAAATTCCAATAATGGTTTGTGGGAGGATCCGGGTTACCCCTCATTAGCGTCAAAGTTAGATCCAAACGCCAAATAATATGCAAAGTCCGCTTCGACAATTTCTTATCCAGCAGTTATATCTTACGCTTGCCGTATATTTACTGGGTTTTATCGCTTTTTCCTTTTTTTTCCCGGAAGATTTCCACATCTTTTTTGTTTTTTTACCTGCCCTCTTTTATGGGATTATGGCTGCTTTTCACGGTTCGCTCATCCTTGCATCACGGCAGACAACGAGAAAGTTTCCCTCCCGGTTTATGGCCATTTTGGGTGCAAAGATCTTTGTTTTACTGATATTCATTATTACCTATACCTATTTTAATCCCGGCATAGCCATTCCTTTTTTGGTTTCATTTCTTTTCCTCTATTTGGTCTATACCATTTTTGAAATAACTGCCCTGTATCGGTATCTTCGCCAGTAGCCAGGATGATCACCCTGAGGGTTGCAGTCAAATCAAGGCCGCAAAAGTGTTATCGTAATAACAATGTTATTTTTTTAACAAATACTTGCCCGGTATTTTTTTTCATGTTATTTTTGCGTGCAAAAGCAAACGACACAATGCATGTAATTTGTGTAATTTTTTGCATTTCACAGGCTTATCACTTGTGGTATATTAAGGAAGATATTAAAGACCAGAATATGTATAATTAATATAGAAATTTATACTTTTGCACTTGGATATTTGACCCAGTAGATTTAAAACGATAATTTATGGAAAATAAACTTCAGGAGCTGACCAACAAACTTTATAATGAGGGGGTAGAGAAAGCCAGAGATGAAGCTCAGCAGATTGTTGATCAGGCCAAAAAAGATGCAGAAAAGATTAAACAGGATGCAAAGCAGGAAGCCACCCAAATGGTGGAAGATGCAAGGAAAGAATCCGAAGACTTGAAAAAAAATGTGCTATCCGAAATCGATCTGGCGGCTAAGCAAACCCTTCGGGAAATCAAAAAGCAAATTACAGAATTGATCACGGCCCGCGTAATCAGCAAACCTGTCAAACAATCCATGGAAGACGCTGATTTTATGAAAGAGATCATCCGGAACGTCATTCAAAACTGGAATCCGCAATCCCAGGAACCCGTCGAATTATCAGTGATCCTCCCCAAAAAGATACAGCAAGAACTGAAAGATCATTTTGAAAGCAACGCTTATCAAGAACTTAATGCGTCAATAACAGTTCATGTATCTGAACGCATGAAAGGAGGATTCTCTATTGGCCCTTCCGATGGCTCCTACAAAATCAGTTTTAGCGAGGCAGATTTCGAAAACTTTTTCAAAAGCTATTTCAGGCCGAGAACAGTAGAAATGCTTTTCGCAGAAAATAACCAGGAAGATAGCTGATTTATGGCCAACAGAACGTATTATTATTGTTTGGTTGCAGGATTCCCCGATTTATTTCTGGATGAATCTGACGTGCACTTTTCAATGGCCGATTTTAAGGAGTACCTGCAGGAAGAATTGACCCCGAATGACAATCAGTTGGTCCAAACCCTGTTCCTTCCTTATGATCATCAGAATCTTATCAATATCCTGCAGGGAAATGCTCAATCATTCAGTAGCCTGGGCAACTTTTCCAGAGAGCAACTGGAAGAAACAGATGCTTTTGTTTTGCCTTCCTATATGCTTGAATTCGTAAATCAATATAAAAGCGAATCCAAAAGCAAAACATCAAAACAATGGGAAAACCATATCACCCATTTGTTTTATGAATATGTGGCCCGGATGGATAACACTTTTCTGAACGACTGGTTTGCATTCGATAAGAATCTTACCAACCTGCTGATCGGCTTAAATTGCAGAGAATTTGAACGAAACCCGGGAAATGAAATTATCGGAGAGGATTTTGTGGCTGAAGCGATTAAAAACAGCACAAGCAAAGATTTTGGCCTTTCTTCCGAATTGAATTACCTCCCTCAGGTATTGAGCATAGTGGATAAAGACAATCTGTTGAATCGTGAGAAAGAGCTGGATCAGCTAAAATGGAATTACCTTGAGAACCTTACCCTGTTGCATTACTTTTCTGTTGAAGTCGTATTGGCATATACCATTAAACTTCAGATGGTTTACCGCTGGATGCAGCTTGATGAGAAAACCGGAAGAAAAATATTCAAACAAATAATAGATGAGCTAAAAGGGCACTTTGAATTTTCTAAAGAATTCTTAATCAATGAACAAAGACAATAACATGACTAAGGGAAAAATTACCGGTATTGTGGCTAATCTGATTATGGTTGAAGTCGACGGTCCGGTGCAGCAAAATGAGATTTGTTATATCATACAAAAAACCAGCAGTTTGATGTCGGAGGTTATCAAAGTCATGGGCAGCACTGCTTACATTCAGGCATTTGAAAGCACCCGGGGACTGAAAGTTGGTGATGAAGTGGAGTTCTCAGGCAGCATGCTTGAAGTGAACCTGGGACCCGGCATATTATCCAGGAACTATGATGGATTGCAGAATGACCTGGATAAGATGGAAGGTATATTCTTGGAAAGGGGAGCCCAGTCCGAAGCGCTTGATCATGATAAACAATATGATTTCAAGCCCGTTGCCAACGAAGGGGACACAGTGAGCGCCGGTGACTGGCTGGGCGAAGTGACCGAAAACTGGCTTCCGCACAAGATCATGGTCCCTTTCAAATTTCAGGGAAAATACACCATTCAATCTATAGCTTCAGAGGGTTCGTATACCATTGATAACCAAATAGCCGTTCTTCAGGATGAGGATGGCAGGGATCATGAAGTGACCATGGTGCAACGGTGGCCCGTTAAAATACCCATTAAAAAATACCGGGAAAAACCCAGGCCATTCAAATTGCTTGAAACCGGAATTCGTATTATCGATACATTGAATCCAATCGGAGAAGGAGGTACCGGCTTTATCCCGGGCCCATTTGGCAGTGGCAAAACCGTTTTACAGCATGCCCTTTCCAAACAGGCGGAAGCTGACATGATCATTATGGCAGCTTGTGGCGAACGTGCCAACGAGGTTGTGGAGATCTTTACCGAATTTCCGGAACTGGAAGACCCCAGATCCGGCCGGAAACTGATGGAACGAACTACCATCATTGCCAATACCTCCAACATGCCCGTAGCAGCTCGTGAAGCTTCAGTGTATACGGCCATGACCATTGCTGAATATTACAGGGCCATGGGACTCAAGATCCTCCTCCTGGCCGATTCTACATCCAGATGGGCACAGGCCCTTAGAGAGATGTCCAATCGAATGGAAGAACTACCCGGACCTGACGCCTATCCAATGGACCTGACAGCCATCATCTCAAACTTCTATTCAAGGGCCGGATATGTTTATCTGAACAACAATCAAACCGGCTCGATTACGTTTATCGGTACCGTATCACCGGCCGGCGGAAACCTCAAAGAACCCGTAACAGAAGCGACCAAAAAAACAGCACGCTGTTTTTATGCACTATCCCAAGATCGTGCGGACAGTAAACGTTATCCCGCTGTTGATCCCATCGATAGCTATTCCAAATACCTTGAATATCCGGAACTTCAGGATTACCTTAAAGCGCATATCGGTGAAAACTGGCCCGACCAAATTCAACTGCTAAAAGATATATTGCTCAGAGGCCGGGAGACTTCTGAACAAATTAATATTTTGGGTGATGACGGTGTTCCCGTTGATTATCACATTACCTTCTGGAAATCGGAAGTGATTGACTTTGTCATTTTACAACAGGATGCTTTTGATGCCATTGATGCGCAAACTTCCATTGAACGACAAAAGTATATGCTCCAAAAAGTGATTGAAATCTACCAGACACCCTTTAGTTTCGAGCATTTTGAAGAGGTAAACGAATATTTCAAAAGGGTGATTGATAATCTGAGACAGATGAATTACTCCGAATTCAAGTCCGATAAGTTTCATCAATTTGAAAAGGAATTACAACAAATTATTGAAGAAAGAAAGGCAGAATAATGGACACACAAGCATTTCAAAAGATCTATACCAAAATTGAACAGATAACCAAGGCAACCATCAGCCTCAATGCTACAGGTGTCGGGAATGAAGAAATTGCCATGGTAAACGGACGATTGGCCCAGGTAGTAAAAATTTTGGGCAATGAGATTACCCTTCAGGTATTTGGCGGTACAGAAGGTATTCCTACTGATGCGGAAGTTGTCTTTTTCGGAAGGTCGGCCAACTTGAAAGTCGGGGATGAGCTATCCGGCCGCTTCTTCAATGCCTATGGTGAACCCATCGACGGCGGCCCTGAGGTAGAAGGAAAAGAAACAGAGATTGGCGGCCCTACTGTTAATCCCGTCCGCCGCTTACAGCCTTCTGAATTCATCCCTACAGGTATAGCCGGCATTGATCTGAACAATGCATTGGTAACCGGCCAGAAGATCCCCTTCTTTGCCGATCCTGACCAGCCCTATAACCAGGTGATGTCAATGGTGGCCCTCCGCGCCAAGGCCGATAAGATCATTCTTGGCGGCATGGGTCTGACCAATGATGATTACCTTTACTACAAAAACGTTTTTGACAATGCAGGTGCCCTCGACCGTATTATCAGCTTTGTGAATACCACTGAGGATCCTTCGGTGGAACGTCTGCTTGTGCCTGACATGTGTCTGAGTGCCGCTGAACATTTTGCCGTGGAGAAAAATCAAAAAGTTTTGGTGCTGCTTACAGATATGACCCTTTATGCCGATGCTTTGAGCATCGTCTCCAACCGGATGGATCAAATACCTTCTAAAGACAGCATGCCCGGATCATTATACAGCGATCTCGCTAAAATTTATGAGAAAGCTGTTCAATTCCCCGAAGGTGGTTCCATTACCATTGTGGCCGTGACTACCCTTTCCGGTGGCGATATTACACATGCCATCCCCGATAATACAGGTTATATTACAGAAGGTCAGCTTTTCCTGCGAAAAGATACCGATGTGAGCAAAGTCATTGTGGATCCTTTCCGCAGCCTTTCCAGACTTAAGCAGCTGGTTATCGGAAAGAAAACCCGGGAAGACCATCCGCAGGTGATGAATGCAGCCATCCGACTCTTTGCAGACGCTTCCAACGCCAAAACCAAACTGGAAAATGGCTTTGACCTCACCCAATACGACGAACGGGCCCTTGCTTTTGCCAAAGACTACTCCAGAGAACTGCTGGCTATCGATGTGAATATTGAAGTCAACGAGATGCTTGATACTGCCTGGAAGTTGTTCAACAAACATTTTAAACAATCTGAAGTGAGTGTTAAAAAGGATCTGGTCGATAAATACTGGCCCGGAGAAAGCGAATAAACCGTTCTAACCTATGGCAATCAAATTCCAGTACAATAAAATATCCCAACAACGGCTGGTTAAACAGCTGGCAATCAGACAAAGAGCTCTTCCTACCCTCCAGAGCAAAGAGGCTGCTTTGCGCGTGGAAGTGAAAAAGGCTAAAAACAAAGTGGCTGAATTGGAAGAAACCCTGCAAAACCAGATTGAACAATATGATAACATGGCCCGGTTATGGAGTGAATTCCATAAAGACCTGGTAGACATCAAAGAAGTTAAACTCTCTTCCAAAAAAATCGCCGGTACCAAAACACCTGTTTTGGAAGAAGTGGTTTTTGATTTGAAAGATTTCAGCCTTTTCAACAAGCCCAGCTGGTTTCTGAAAGGTGTGGAATTGCTGGAATCTTTGTCACGCATTGCCATTGAGAAGGAGGTTTTCCGGAAAAAGATGGAATTGCTGGATTATGCCAGAAAAAAAACCACCCAAAAGGTGAATCTCTATGAAAAAGTGCAAATACCGGCTTATCAAGATGCCATCCAAAAAATCAAACGTTTTCTGGAGGATCAGGAAAATCTTTCCAAATCCGCTCAAAAAATCGTAAAAAAACGACATGAACAAAACCAGTAGGGAGGTCTGCGCATGATAACTCCAATGATAAGATATGCATTTTTGATTTATCATAAAGAATATGAAGAATTCTTAAGCAATTTACAGGATCTTGGTGCGGTGCATATTGTTGAGAAAGCATCCGGATACGATGAAGAAACCAGAAAAAACCTGGATTGGATCAGATCTTTCAATGAAGTATTGAAATTTTTAAGCTCCCGCGTGGATACAGAAAAGCCGGTTCGGAAAAGCGTAGATCCTTACAAAATTGTAAAGGATATCAAAAAGAAACATGAAGAAATTGATGCCCTGGAGCAGGAACTTGTTTCCATCAGAAAAGATATGGATAAAGCCCGCCCGTGGGGCGACTATACATCCGAGATAAAACAAAAGCTGAAGGCCATAAACATTATCCCCCGCTTCTTTACCGTCAATGAAAAAGACTATGACAGCGATTGGGAAAACCAATATTATCTGGAGCATTTGAATAAAATTGGCGGAGATCTCTATTTTGTGATTTTTCAAGTAGAGAACCAGAAGATAGATATAAATGCCGAGGAAGTGCGCCTGCCTGCCGAATCATTGACAGAGCTTGACAGGAAATACGACGAAAAAGAAAAAAGAATCAAAGAGATCAACGAGCTCTTCGAATCTTATGCAACCAAATACCTTCAGGTTCTCAGAGAAGCAAGAAATCGTTTGCAGGAACAAACAGCTTTCGATCAAGCGATCAATCATACGGAAAAACAAGCGGACAATAAAGTGATGCTTGTTGAAGGCTGGGTACCTGAGACAAAAGAAACGGAATTACTTGAATATCTGGAAAAAGAAAATGTTTTGTATGTTAAAAGCGATGTCAAATCGGAAGATCCGCAGCAAGTGCCCATCTTATTGAGGAACAACAAATTCTCAAGGGTATTCGAGCCATTGCAGGGCCTTTTTGATGTACCCAATTATAAAGAACTTGATTTGACACCTTTTTTTGCTCCGTTTTTCACCTTGTTTTTTGGATTTTGCCTGGGAGATGCCGGTTATGGTATAGTGATTGTAGCTACTGTTACCATTTATAAACATACACGGGCCAGTGAGCGGATCAAGCAATACCTGACGATGGCACAATATCTGGGGATTGCTACAATCGTGATGGGGATTATTGGGGGTACCGTATTTGGAGTGAACCTTACCAATTTAGACTGGGCAGAGCAGGCCAGGAGCATTGTCCTGGAACGCGAGCAATTGTTTAACCTATCATTGGCTTTGGGGCTGGTGCAGATTCTTTTTGGCATGACCCTTAAAGCATATAAATTGTGGCGATTTCAAGGATTTGAATTTGCGCTTGCCACGATAGGATGGATACTGGCCATTGTTTCCCTGTTGTTTTATCTGGGGGGAGATCAATTGGGCTGGTATACAGCTACACAGGCACAGCCTTACTTTTACGGCGCATTGATTGCAAGCGGCATTCTGATCCTTTTCTTTAGCGATCCGAAACTTAATATTTTTGCCCGTTTTGGTAAAGGGGTCTGGAATGCATACAATACCGTTACAGGAGTTTTTGGTGACATGCTTTCCTACATTCGCTTGTTTGCCATTGGCATTTCAACGGCTATACTTGGATTTGTGGTAAATGAAATTGCTTTTACCTTCGGAGCGATTCCATATGTTGGTCCTTTGGTGTTGATTATCATACTGGTTATCGGCCATTTTGGCAATCTGTTGGTTTCATCCCTGAGTTCATTTGTCCATCCCATGCGCCTAATTTTTGTTGAATTCTATAAAAATGCCGGATTTACCGGTGGCGGTAAGAAATATCAACCATTCAAAAAATTATCATAATCAGAAGTTAAATTTTAAAAAAGGAGAAATACATTATGGATGCACCTGTTTTATTAGCTTATGTCGGCTTGGGTCTTATGCTGCTTGCCGGAATTGGCAGTGCTATTGGTGTTGCAAAAGGTGGAAATGCCACCATTGGAGCTTTAAAGAAACGGCCGGAGGCTTTTGGTAGTTATATGTTGTTAAGTGCATTGCCAGGTACACAAGGATTGTATGGTTTTGCCGGTTTTTTCATTATACACAATCAATTGCCTGATATTGTATCGGCAGGAATGCAAATGTATCAGGGCGCTTCTATATTGGCAGCAGGAATTGCACTGGGGCTGATCGGTATGTGGTCCGGTATGTGGCAGGGAGGTGTTACAGCAAACGGTATATCTGGTATTGGAAGTGGTCACGATGTATTCGGAAATACCATGATCCTGGCTGTATTCCCTGAGCTATACGCCATTATTGCTTTTGCTGCTACCTTTTTGGTAAGCGGCCAGCTTTAAGATATACTTTTTCAACCTGTACAATTCATACCAAAACGCTATTATTCTTTGGTTTACAAAAGTTTATTCAATTTTTGCGAATCATACAGGTTGAAAGTTATATCAATACTACATGAAATTTATTGTAACTTATTTTGATTTAAGCTGTATAAAAAAGGCGATGTTGATTTATATCATCGCCTTTTTTATTGCTGAAGCAGCATAATGAATGATAAATTTTATACATTTGTGTTATATGTTCTCTTAATTATATTGTCAGGCTCATCACCCTATATCAGGTTCCACGGACAAACGCTAATTAAATCTTATGTTCGGAAGGTATATACATAAAGTTTTTATAGCATGTTTCATTTCGATCATCCTTGGCTTGTTTTATCAAAACGCCTTTTCTTCATCTGATATTGGGATCATGGTGGGAAGTTCTTCCGGAGAAAAACAACATGAGGAAGATTTCAACCCCGGCGAAATGATTATGGAGCATATGGTGGATCATTATAGCTGGCATATCCTCACCATGGGAGATAAAGAAGTGAGCCTGCCTTTACCTGTTATTTTGTATAGCAAAGACCGCGGTTTTTTTTGTTTTTGGTCCAATAAATTTGATCATGGCCACAAATCCTATAAACAATTCAAAATTGCCCGGCAAGGAATTCATAAGGGTGATATCGTTGAGCTTGATAAAACAGAAAATATTAAAGCTGATAAACCCCTTGATTTTTCAATAACAAAAACCGTGGCTGCGGTATTTGTGAGTATTTTTTTGTTGCTTATTTTGTTCATCTCTGTTGCCAATCGATACAAAAGACATAGCAAAGAACCTCCCAAAGGCATGCAATCATTGCTGGAGCCTTTGATACTGTTCGTACGGGATGAAATTGCCAAACCAAGTATCGGGGAAAAGCACCACGAACGGCATACACCCTTTTTGCTTTCCGTCTTTTTTTTCATCTTTTTGAACAATCTGCTGGGATTGATCCCCATTTTTCCCGCAGGCGCCAATACTACCGGAAATATTTCGGTTACCATGGCACTGGCTTTGTTTACTTTCCTCGTAATTCTATTTAGCGGGAAAAGACACTACTGGCAGGAAATCTTTAATCCCCCTGCCGTGCCCTGGTGGTTGAAACTTCCCCTGCCGCTTGTTCCGTTCATTGAATTCGTGGGCATATTCACCAAACCCTTTGTGCTAATGATCCGGCTTTTTGCCAACATTTCCGCCGGGCATATTGTCATGCTTGGTTTTTTCAGCCTGATATTTATTTTTGGCAACATGAATCCCGCGGCAGGTTATGGTATATCGGTATTTTCTTTGCTATTTGGAATATTCCTGACATTATTGGAATTATTGGTTGCCTTCATCCAGGCTTATGTATTCACAATGCTGTCAGCATTATACTTAGGAATGGCTTTGGGAGAAATTGAATGATTTCTCATCGTTTTTTTAATTAAATTATGTCATTATGATCACATTAATGGTACTATTGCAAACCTCGCTGGGTGTAGGCCTGGCTCAGGTTGGAGCCGCCTTTGGGGCTGCTGTTGCTGCCATCGCAGCTGGTATGGGAATCGGTAAGATCGGTGGATCGGCAATGGAGTCCATTGCCCGTCAGCCCGAAGCAGCCGGAGATATCCGTTCCAGCATGATCGTGGCTGCAGCCTTGATTGAGGGTGTGGCATTTTTTGCCATTGTTGTTTGTTTTTTAATCCTATTTGTAGGTTAAAAACTAAGGAATCTTTACAGCCACGGCGATTGGCCGGGCTGTAAAGTCTTTGGAAACCTTAAAATGCAGAAACCATGGAATTGATTAAACCTGACTTCGGATTGTTTTTTTGGATGCTTGCCTCTTTTGGTATCGTACTGCTCATTCTGCGCACATTTGCCTGGAGACCGATCTTAAATTCTCTTAAAGAACGGGAAAAAACCATCCAGGAAAGGTTGGATGTGGCCAGAAAAGCCAAAAAAGAACTTGCAGAGATCGAATTTGGAAACGAACGGATTATTGCACTGGCCAAAACCGAACGCCACAACATGCTTAAAGAAGCTCAGGAAACCAAAGACCAGATCATTGACGAAGCCAAAGAGGAAGCCCGGAAAGAGGCAAACAAGATATTGCAGCAATCACAGCAACGTATTAAAGAACAGAAAAAAGAAGCTGAAGCCCAAATAAAAAATCAAATTGCCAACCTCTCAGTAGATATCGCAGAAAAGATCATCAAAGAGAAATTGTCCGGCGATCAAAAGCAAAAAGACTACATCAATGCACTGGTCAATGAAATCAACATAAATTGACACATGAGGATGTAAGCCTATAAGATGATTCAGCAATTAAAGAAGTCATTATATGTTATGAATCAAAGCCTTATTTCAATAAGATATGCCAAAGCTTTATATCTGAAAGCCTCAGAAAAGCAAGTGCTTCCTGACGTATTGCAAGATATTCAAATGATCGATCAGGTTTTATCGGCTAACTCCGAACTTGACCAGACCATTCGTCATCCTGTGCTTAATGTATCAAAAAAACAAAAGATATTAAACACCCTTTTTGAAAACCGGGTGCATCCAATTACTTTACGCTTCATTGATTTGATCATTAAAAACAGACGGGCCGTTTATATACACCATATTTCCCGTAATTTTATAGATCTCCATCATAAAAACAAAGGAATAAAAAAGGTTAGCCTTACCACTGCTCTCCCCGTCGGCGCATCTGAGAAAGATAGCATCAACAAATTGATCATGAAATATTTTCATGCCAAACAGATTGAATTTACAGAACATATTGATGCGGAGATTTTAGGAGGTTTCATCATCCAAATAGAAGATCAGTTATTGGATGCCAGTGTTAAGCGACAGCTTGAAAAAGTCAGGCACCACCTTATCCATGATAATTAACATGCAATAAATTTTCAATCATAAAACAGGATAAAATGTCAGATATCAGACCCGGAGAAGTATCCAGGATATTAAAGGATCAGTTAGATCAGGAGCAGACCTATTCTGAACTAGAAGAGGTGGGGACAGTGCTTCAGGTAGGAGATGGAATAGCCCGAATATATGGATTATCACATGTAGAGTATAACGAATTGATAGAATTTCAGAGTGGTATTAAGGGCATTGCACTGAATCTGGAAGCGGATAATGTTGGAGCGGTATTGTTAGGGCCTTCAGAAAAAGTTAAGGAAGGAGAACAGGTTAAACGGACGCAAATGATCGCCTCCTTAAATGCAGGTGAAGGTTTATTGGGCAGAATCATCAATGTGCTTGGAATGCCGCTCGATGGCAAAGGCTCTATATCCGGTGAAACGTATGAGATGCCACTGGAAAGAAAAGCTCCTGGGGTGATATACAGACAACCCGTAAATCAGCCTATTCAAACAGGCATCAAAGCCATAGATACCATGATACCGATTGGACGGGGCCAGCGCGAATTGATCATCGGCGACCGCCAAACCGGTAAAACAGCCATCGCCATCGATACCATTATCAATCAAAAAGAATTTTTTGAAAAGGGAAATCCTGTATATTGTATTTATGTGGCAATCGGTCAGAAAAAATCCACTGTAGCCAATGTTCAAAAGGTTCTGGAGAAATATGGAGCGATGGATTATACAGTGATTGTATCGGCTACGGCATCCGACCCGGCTGCCATGCAGTTTTATGCCCCTTTTGCCGGAGCTGCTATTGGCGAATATTTCAGGGATACAGGGAAATCTGCTTTGATGATATTCGATGATTTATCAAAACAGGCAGTAGCTTACAGGCAAGTATCCCTGCTATTGAGAAGACCCCCGGGCAGAGAAGCCTATCCGGGTGATATTTTCTACCTTCACTCGCGCCTGCTGGAAAGAGCCGCAAAGATCATTGAATCAGATCAAATTGCACAACAAATGAATGACCTGCCACCTTCTATCAAAGACCAGATAAAAGGAGGTGGTTCTTTAACCGCCCTACCTATTATAGAAACCCAGGCAGGGGATATTTCTGCATACATCCCTACCAATGTCATATCCATCACCGATGGGCAGATTTTTCTCGATCCCGACCTTTTCAATGCCGGCATCCGCCCGGGAATTAATGTGGGTATCTCCGTCTCCAGAGTAGGTGGTAGCGCTCAGATTAAATCCATGAAGAAAGTTGCCGGTACCATAAAACTTGACCAGGCTGAATTCAGGGAATTGCAGGAGTTTTCCAAATTTAGTTCTGACCTGGACCAGGCAACCCGCGATGTGCTCAATAAGGGTGAAAGAAATGTCGAGCTGCTTAAACAGGGACAATACCAGCCCATGCCTGTGGAAGAACAAATAGCAATAGTATATTGCGGTACAAAAGGTTTGCTTAAAGATGTCCCTGTTAATAAAGTCCGGGATTTTGAAAAAGCTTTCCTGGAAAAAATGAAAATGGAACATAAAGACGTTCTAAAATCCCTGAAAGAAGGCAAGCTTACCGATGAAGCGGTTCAAACTATCGAGCAGACTGCCAGGGATGTTGCTGAACCTTATCAGCAGTATGGATCATAAATTGTTTTCACTATGGCTAACCTGAAAGAAATCAGAACCAGGATCAGTTCGGTTCGTTCGACAAGAAAAATTACCAACGCCATGAAGATGGTTGCGGCTTCCAAATTGAAAAAAGCACAGGATACCGCGATTAACCTGCGCCCCTACGCAGGTAAACTGCGCGAAATACTAATCCACCTGATCAAAAGCATGGAAACCGAAGAAATATCTAGCAAATATTTGCGGAATGGCAGTGAAGAAAAAATAATGTTGGTCATAATAACATCCGATAAAGGCCTCTGTGGAGCTTTTAATTCCAACATCATCAATAAAAGCGTGGAATTAACCAACACAAAATATGCAGCGCAGCATAAAGCCGGCAATCTTTCTTTTTTCCCCATCGGTAAAAAAGGATTGGAATTTTTCCATTCTAAAGGATATCCTGTTTATAGCTATGATGATCAATTGCTGGAGCAAATATCATTTAAAAATGCTGTGCCCGTCATGCAAAAAGTCATGAATGCGTTCACGGACGGAGATTTTGATAAAATCGAGATCATCTACAATAAATTTAAAAATGCTGCAGTTCAATTATTAACAGTCGAACAATTTTTACCGGTTGATCTGAATCTGGGTGAAGAACAAAAGGACGGGGAGAAAAATTATATTTACGAACCCAGTAAGGCATATATCATTAATGACCTGATTCCCAATGCATTGCGTACACAATTTTACGAAACTTTGCTGGAATCTCTGGCTGCAGAACACGGAGCGCGAATGACAGCAATGCATAAAGCCACTGATAATGCAACAGATCTGATTAAAGAACTTCAGCTGACATATAACAAAGAAAGACAAGCTTCCATCACAAATGAAATTTTGGAGGTGGTATCTGGTGCTGAAGCATTGACAGGATAATTTTCAACCTGAAAATTAATATTTGTCAACCAAGCTATTTTTAACTGCAGGGTTTACCCGATGAATTCGTATATCTTCGATTTAATTCACGAGGGTGAAAACGAATTTCTTGATTTTAAGCACTCTATAGGAGATTCAAAAAAGATCGCCCGTTCACTTGTGGCCTTTGCCAATACCCATGGCGGTAAATTACTGGTTGGTGTGAAGGATAACGGGAAAATATCAGGCATATCTACAGACGAAGAATACTATATGGTGGAAGCTGCAGCTAAACTATATTGCCGGCCGGAAATCATATTTTCCACTGATACCTGGAACATCAACGGAAAAACAGTACTTGAAATAACCATTCCCAAAAGCCTTCACCATACATACTATGCCAAAGATAATAGTGGTAAGTGGAAAGCTTATATAAGGGTGGGAGATCAAAACCTGCCAGCCAATAAAATTCTTTTAAAAGTTTGGGATCAAAACAGAAAATCAAAAGGAACATTGGTACGTTATTCCAGTGAAGAAAAACTGCTAATGGAATACCTGGCAAAAAATGAATTTATTACGTTTTCCAAATTTAAAAGAATGGCCAGGATTTCTTCGCTAAAAGCTGAAAGGGTATTGATCAATATGATTGTACTTCAGGTGGTGGATATTGTATTTACGGAAAACAGAACGTTTTACAAACTAAAACATTGATTTTGTGTTGGTATATTATATGAAATAATCCAAATGTTTATATTTGTTAAAATTTATTAATTTGGTTTAATTTTTGTTTTATTATTAATAGGATATTTATACTTTTACGACAAATAAATCAGGAGTATGTACCATAAAATTTATAAGCCATGAATAAAAAAATTAAGCATATAATCATGTTATTCCTGGGATTTGTGGTTATGGGATTGGGAACAACAGTATATGCCCAGGATATTAATGATGCCAAAAGGGCCATTAAGGCCGGAGATCAGGAGAAGCGTGCTGATAATTATGGAAAAGCTATAGAAGCCTTTGGCAAATGCATACAAATCTGTAATCAACTAGGAGATAAAGAAGGTATTGACGAACTTTTAAGTGCTGCGCAAAAGAAGTTTACCAAATCCCATCTTGATTATGGAAATAAACTTTTAAAACAGAATAAGTTTGAAGAAGCCCTCAAACATTATAATAAAACCTTAGAGCTGTCCAATCAATATAACCTATCGAATTACAAAGAAAAAGCAGAGAAAAATATTCCCAAAGTTCACTATGCGCAAGGCAAGAATCATTTGTCCGGGTCGGATTATCAAGAAGCCATTGCCTTGTTCGACAAAGCCATTGATGGTGATTCGGATTATGGATGGGCATATATCCGAAAAGCTTTTGCCTATAGTAAAATTGACAGTGCTCAGCAAATGGAGCAAACCGTCAAAGATGCCATTCAGGTGGGTAAAAACACAGAGCAGGAAAAAGTGATCAGCACGGCGAAAGAAATTGCTTACAAATTTTTTTATAATAAAGGAGCAACAGCTTTGAAGGCAAAAAATTATGGCACAGCCATTCCCAATTTGGAGAAAGCCATTCAATACAATGGCAATAGCACTTTGTATCATTATCTGGCCATTTCTTACGCAAAAGAATCGCAGTACGAAAAGGCCGTAGAAAATGAGAAAAAAGTCATTGAAGCCCTCAAAGCAGAAAAATCACAGGAAGATCTGGCTCAGTATTATTATAACCTGGGAACATATTATGAAAACCTGAGTCAATCTGAAAATGCCTGTGAAGCATATAGCAGTGCTGCTTTTGGAAAGTATAAAGAAACCGCAGAATACAAGATCGAACATGTGCTAAATTGTGAATAATCACACATTTGACTTTAATGAATGAGGAGGGTTGCTAACGCAGCAACCTTTTTTTATCATGTTATGGAGCCATTTTTCAAATCATTGAATCACTGTTGTATGATTAATGAACGTAGCCGGTTCAAAGCAGCAGCTAGTTTTTGTGGTCTGAACATGGCATAATCGCCGCTTTTAGAATTTCCAATCACAGTTAATCCCTTTGATGCAATATCCTGGAAAACCTGTTCGACAATCATTTTCATGTTGTGATGGCCGTCCATATATTGTTTTGCATATACCAAAGCTTCTCCAATGGCATGGGCCTGACTCTGATCTGTCAATTGTTCCAGTGAATGCAGATCAATGACATAGGGTTTGCTGAAAAAGTCTTTAGTGCATCAGCTACGAGGCGGCAAAGCGAAGCTGTATATGAATACTGCGAGATGAAGCCAACGAAGGAGATGATGTGCTAAAGGCTAACAAAAAAAATCAACGTAAAAAATAGTAAAAAATG